>JAABQQ010000223.1 GCA_011391405.1 Gammaproteobacteria bacterium | reverse complement strand
CACGCTGATTACGGGCACGCTCGCGGCGGTGATCGCCGGCCTGTTTCCGGTCACGATCCTGGGCGAGCTGGTGTCGATCGGCACGCTGCTCGCGTTCACGACGGTGTGCATCGGCGTGCTGGTGCTGCGTTACTCGCAGCCCAATCTCAAGCGCCCGTTCCGGGTGCGCGCGCCGTGGCTCGTCTGCATCAGCGGCGCGCTGATCTGTTCGGCAATGATGGTTTCGCTGCCGCGCGACACGTGGCTGCGCCTGGGCGTCTGGACCGCGCTGGGGTTCCTGATCTACGTGTTCTACGGCTTCCGCAACAGCGCGTTGCGCAAGACCGGCCAGTAGTCAACGCTCGCTCCCGCAGCAGCGGCAGGACGTCCCCTCGCCTCAGGCCGGGGGGTCCCCGCTACCGTTGAGGGCGTCACGCCGGGTGGCCCAGATGGAGGCCAGGATGCCCACCCCGAGCGTGCCCAGGATGATCGCAAGCGAGACCAGGTTCGACACGTGGTAGGTCGAGACCAGCAGCATTTTCATGCCGACGAACGCCAGGATCAGCACGAGGCTGTAGCGCAGGTAACGGAACATCGCCATCAGGCCCGCCACCGCGAAGTAGAGCGAGCGCAGCCCGAGGATCGCGAACGCGTTGGACGTGAAGACCAGGAACGGGTCGCGCGTCACCGCCAGGATCGCAGGAATCGAATCCACCGCGAAGACGACGTCGGTGAGCTCGACCATCACCAGCGCGACAAAAAGCGGTGTCGCAAACAGCTTGCCTTCGCGACGGACGAAGAACCGCGCGCGCTCGAGTTCCGGAGTGACCGGTATGAACCGGCGCACCAGCCGCGCCGGGAAGCTGCTGCCTACGTCGTGCGCGTCTTCGCCGTTGCGCAGCATGCGCAGCGCCGACAACAGCAGGATTGCGCCGAAGACGTAGAACATCCAGTCGAAGCGATGCAGCAGCGTGGTGCCGGCTGCGATCATCAAGCCGCGCAGGACGATGGCGCCGACGATGCCCCAGAACAGCACGCGGTACTGGTACTGCGTCGGGATCCTGAGGTACGCGAAGATCAGCGCGATGACGAAGATGTTGTCGACCGACAGCGACCACTCGAGCAGGTAGCCGGTCACGTACTGGACGACCGCATCGGCGCCGCCGGCGACCCCGGGGCCCGGCTCGAAGCCGAGCCAGCGATATTCGTACAGCCCGTAGATGACCCCGGCGTAGGACATCGCCACGCTGACCCAGACGGCCGTCCAGAACAGCGCCTGCTTGACGGAAAGCGTCGTCGACTCGCGATGCAGGATGCTGAGGTCGAGGATCAGCAGTCCGAGGAACAGCGCAAGAAAGCCGAACCAGACGAATTCGACCATCTGTTGCCCTGCCTTGACCCGGATGCGTGGAAGACATGCCCCTCAGGGCATGTCGTCGACGGCGTCCTTTTCTTTCTGCACGGGCATCAGGTCGCGCGCCGTGAGCTTGAGGTCGAGGGCCAGCGCGCTCGCGATGTAAATCGACGAGTAGGTGCCCACCACGATGCCGATCGAGAGGGCGGTCGAGAAGCCACGCAGGATTTCGCCGCCGAAGAACAGCAGCGCAAAGACCGTCAGCATGGTCGTGAGGCTGGTCATGATCGTTCGTGACAGCGTCTCGTTGATCGACGCGTCGATCACCTGCTCGCTCGTTCCCTTGCGCATCGACACGAAGCGCTCGCGGATGCGGTCGAACACGACGACGGTGTCGTTCAGCGAGTAGCCGATGACGGCCAGGATCGCCGCGAGAGCCGGCAGGTCGAACGTCATCTGCGTGGCCGCGAAGAATCCCAGGATGATGATCGGGTCGTGCAGTGCCGCGACGATGGCACCTACGCCGAGCTTCCACTGGAAGCGCGCCCAGACGTACAGCATGATGAAGAAGAACGTGAACAGCACGGCGAGCGCGCCCTTTTCGGCGAGCTCAGCGCCCACCTGCCCGCCCACGACTTCCGTGCGACGCAGTTCGACGCCCGGATTTTCGGACTGGATCGCCGTCAGCACCTTGCGGCCGAGCACGTTGTTGTCCGTGCCCTCCTCGGGGAGCATGCGCACCAGCACGTCGCGCGGGGTGCCGAAACTCTGCACCACGGCATCGCCGTAACCCGCTTGCTTGAGCGAATCGCGGACTTTCTCGAGGTCGGCCGCCTGCGGGAAGCTCAGCTCGAGCACCACGCCGCCGGTGAAGTCGATGCCGAAGTTGATGCCGCGGATGCCCAGCGCCAGCAGCGAACCGAGGATCAGCACCGCCGAGAACATGTACCACCGCTTGCGGGCGGCCATGAACGGGTAGCTGGTCTTCTTGTGGAAAAATTCCATGATCAGTTCCCCATCCCGATCGAGAGGCGGTCGAGCTTGCGCTTGCGGTCCCACAGCAGGTAGACGAGCGCGCGGCTGACGATCAGCGCGGTAAACATCGAAGTGACGATGCCGAGCGACAGCACGACCGCGAAGCCGCGGACCGGACCGGTGCCGAACGTGAACAGCACGATGCCCGCGATCAGCGTCGTGATGTTCGAGTCCGCGATCGCGGAGAAGGCCTTTTCGTAACCCGCGTTGATCGCCGCATGCGGACTCATCCCGTTGCGCAATTCCTCGCGGATACGCTCGAAAATCAGGATGTTGGCGTCCACGGCCATGCCGACCGTGAGCACCATGCCCGCGATGCCCGGCAGCGACAGTGAAGCCTGCAGCATCGAGAGCAGCGCCGCGAGCAGCACGACGTTGGTCAGCAGCACGACGTTCGCGACCATGCCGAATCCACGGTAGTAGACGGCCATGAAAGCGAATGTCGCCAGCATGCCGATGATCAGCGCGCGAACGCCGCGCGCAATGTTGTCGGCGCCCAGGCTCGGGCCGACACTGCGCTGCTCGACGATGTAAAGCGGGGCAGCCAGCGAGCCTGCGCGCAGCAGCAGCGCGAGTTCACGCGCTTCGTTGGCCATCACGCCCGTGATCTGGAAATTGCTGCCGAACACGCCGCGGATGGTCGCCTGGTTGATGACCTCCTCCTCGGTGCATTCGTTGCCCGCGCGGGTGCCCTTGCAGGGCTGGCCTTCGGCCACGCGCTTTTTCTCGATGAAAACGACTGCCATGGGTTTGCCGAGGTTCTGGCGCGTGGTCTCGAGCATCTTCGACGCGCCGCGCGCATCGAGCGTGACCATGACCGCGGGTTCGCCCTGCTGGAAACCCGAGCTGGCGTCCGTGAGCTGCTCACCCGAGACGATCGTTTCGCGCTTGAGCAGGACCGGACGGCCCTCGCGCGTGTGGTAGAGCTTCGTGCCGAGCGGCGTACGCTTCGTGCTGGCGGCAAGCAATGGGTCGTTCTGTTCGTCCACGAGCCGGAACTCGAGGGTGGCCGTCGCACCGAGTACACGTAGCGCCTCGTTGGGATCCTGCACGCCGGGCAGCTGCACGACGATGCGGTCGAGACCCTGCCGGGCGACGATCGGCTCCGTGACGCCGAGTTCGTCCACGCGATTGCGCAGCGTGGTGATGTTCTGCTGGATCGCGAAGTCCTGCCGCTGCTTGATCTGCGTCGGGCTCAGACTGACCGTGACGGAACCGCCCTCGCCGAGCGTGTCCGTGTCGACCGACAGGTTCGGGTCCTGCTTGCGCAGCAGGCTCGCGAACCGCTCCGCGTCGTCGCCACTGCGCAAGCCGATCCTGACCGTGTCGACGCCGTCGCTGGCCACGCCGGTGAAAGGAATGCGTTCCTTGCGCAGCAGCGTGCGGTAGTCGCTCTCCATGCTCGTGAGCAGCTGCGTCACGGCACCCTGCGCGTCGACTTCGTACATGAAGTAGACGCCGCCGCGCAGGTCGAGGCCGAGGCTCATCGGCTTGAGCCCCAGCGCCCGCATCCAGCCCGGCGTGCGGGGCACGTCGGACAGCGCCACGAGATATTCGTCTGCGGTGCCCTGCTGCACGACGTCGCGCGCCTTGAGGCGCGTGCTCACGTCGTCGAAGCGCAGGACGAGTCGATCGCCCTCGAGGTACGAGTTCTCGACCGTCGCGCCCTTGGACTGCAGCAGCGAGACGACCTGCTGGCGCTGGACGTCGGTGACGGCGGTGCGGTCATTGCGCGAGAGCTGCAGTGCGGGCGCCTCGCCGAACACGTTCGGCAGGGCGAGCACCGTGCCCGCGAGCAGGACGACGACGACCAGCCAGAGCTTCCAGGCCGGGTAACTGTGCATGCGCGAACTCCGGGACGACGACTGTTCAGGCGCTCTTCAGGGTGCCCTTGGGCAGCACGCTGGTGACCGTGTGGCGCTGGACCTTCACCTGCACGCCGTTCGCGATTTCGACGGTGAGGAAATTGTCGGAGGTCTCAGTGACCTTGCCGAGGATGCCGCCGGCCGTGACGATTTCGTCGCCGACACCAAGTGCGGCCACCAGGGCCTTGTGCTCCTTCGCCCGCTTGGCCTGGGGCCGGATCAGCAGGAAATAGAACACGACGAAGATGAGCAGCAAGGGCAGCATCTGCAGCAGCGCATTCGGCTGGGCACCCGTGGCCGCCTGGGCGTGGGCGCTCGCGATCAACCAGTCCATCAGGAACTCCTGTTTGCCCTCGACTGAGGGGTCATGCTTGGAAAATGACCGCCGATTATACCCGAGGGTCGGCCGAGGTGGCGGCCATCGCAGGGCCGGCCTCGGGTCCCGCCAGGAAATTCACGACGAAGCGCTCGAACCACCCCTCGTCGAGGGCGGCCCGCATCCGGGCCATCAGGGATAGGTAATAGTGCAGGTTGTGGATCGAATTGAGCCGTGCGCCAAGGATTTCGTTGCAGCGGTCGAGGTGCCGCAGGTAGGCGCGGCTGTAGTTCCGGCAGGTGTAGCAGGCGCACTGCGGGTCGAGGGGCGAGGTGTCCGCCTGGTGCCCGGCATTGCGGATCTTGATCACGCCCTGCGAGGTGAACAGGTGGCCGTTGCGGGCGTGCCGCGTCGGCATGACGCAATCGAACATGTCGATGCCGCGGGCGACCGCCTGGACGATGTCGGCGGGGGTGCCGACGCCCATCAGGTACCGTGGCCGTTCCCGCGGTAAGGCGGGCTCGAGCGCCTCGAGGACGGCGTTGCGTTCGGCCGCGGGCTCACCCACGGCAAGGCCGCCGACCGCGTACCCGTCAAAACCGATGTCGACCAGCTGGCCGAGCGATTCCTGCCTGAGATTCAGGAAAGTGCCGCCCTGCACGATGCCGAACAGGGCGTTGGGGTTGGCCAGGCGCGCGAATTCGTCGCGGCTGCGGCGCGCCCAGCGCATCGACAGTTCCATCGACGCCCGCGCCTGCTGCTCGGTCGCCGGATACGGCGGGCACTCGTCGAATGCCATGACGATGTCGGAGTTGAGCGCGGCCTGCACCTGCATCGAGATTTCAGGGCTGAGGAATACCGCGTCGCCGTTGACGGGCGAGCGGAAATTCACGCCCGCCTCCGTGAGCTTGCGCAGTTCTGCGAGGCTGAAAACCTGGAAGCCGCCCGAGTCGGTGAGGATCGGCCCCGACCAGTGCATGAATCCATGCAACCCGCCATGGGCACGGATGACGTCGGTGCCCGGGCGCAGCATCAGGTGAAACGTGTTGCCGAGGACAATCTGCGCACCGAGGCCCGTGAGTTCCTCGGGCGTCATTGCCTTGACCGTGCCGTAGGTGCCCACAGGCATGAACACGGGCGTCTCGACGGTCCCGTGATGCAGATGCAGGCGGCCGCGCCGCGCTGCGCCCGCCGTTCCCAGCAGTTCAAATTTCATGCTGCGCTCCCGCGATCGAGCGCCGCCGGCGCCGGCTCGACGAACATCGCATCGCCGTAACTGAAGAAACGGTACTGCTGCGCGACTGCGTGACGGTACGCCTCGAGCACGTGCTCGCGCCCGGCGAAGGCACTGACGAGCATCAGCAGCGTCGATTCGGGCAGATGGAAGTTGGTCACCATCGCATCGATCACGCGAAAGCGTTTGCCTGGCACGATGAAGAGTCGCGTCTCGCCGGCGTACGACTCGAGCTGGCCAGACGCCGCCGCGCTCTCGAGCGACCGCACCGCTGTCGTACCCACCGCGATGACACGACCGCCGCGTGCACGAGCCGCAGCGACCGCCTGGCAGGTCGCATCGGGCACGATGCACCACTCGGAATGCATGCGGTGCTCGTCGACGTTGTCGACACGCACGGGCTGAAACGTACCGGCGCCCACGTGCAGCGTGACGTAGGCGAACTCGGCGCCCGCCGCGCGGCAGGCTTGCAGGACCACGTCGTCGAAATGCAGGCCGGCGGTCGGCGCGGCCACCGCGCCTGGCTCACGCGCATACACAGTCTGGTAACGCTCGCGATCCTCGGGTTCGGCTGCGCGTGCCACGTACGGTGGCAGCGGCATCTCGCCCAGGCGATCGAAGGTAGCGCGCGCATCGCTGCTGAATTCGACGCGCCAGAAGTCCTCGTCGCGCTCGACGACGGTGAGCGTGTCGCCACCGCCGAGGTCGATTACGGCGCCGGGTCGCGACGGCTTGCTCGCACGCAACTGCACGATGGCCGTGCGCAAGCCGGTAAGCCGCTCGAGCATGACCTCGACCTTGCCGCCGCTTTCGAGCTTGTGGCCGTGCAGCCGTGCCGGAATCACGCGCGTGTCGTTGAACACGAGCAGGTCGCCCTGCCGCAGCAGGCCTGGCAGGTCGCGGAATTGGCGATCCGTGAGCGCGCCCGTCGCACCTTCGAGGTGGAGCAGCCGGCTGCCGCTGCGCTGTGGCGCTGGGTGGCGGGCGATCAGCGCATCGGGCAGGTCAAAATGGAAGTCGGTGCGCCGCATAGGGGCGCGCATGCTAGCAGAGGGACCCGTTGGCACGGACCCCTCTGCAGCGGCTCGTCCCGGGTGTCTCAGGACGAGATGCCGCCACCCTTCGCGTCGGTCGGCGGTGCGGGAGGCGCCGGCGAGTTGGGCGCACGCGGGGGCGGGCCAGGGCGGAAGCCCGGATTCATGGGGTCGGCCTCCGGCATCTGGACGTCGAGGGCCAGGTGCTGCCGCTGGCGCAGCACTTCGAACTTGACCTTCTCCCCGGGCTGGTACGACCCGAGGATGCGGAAGGCGTGACGCGAATTTTCCGGGGTGCGTCCGCCGATCGAAAGAATCACGTCGCCCTCCTCCAGGCCAGGGCCCTGCACGGGCGGCGCCTTGACGACGAGCAGGCCCTTGTCCGTGCCGAAGTACTGGCCAAGCTTCGGCGTGATCGGCACGAGCTCGAGCGCACGGAGCCCGCGGCCACCCGGATGCAGCATGGCCTCGAAGTCCGGCGGAATCTGCATGCCCTCGAGCATCGGCACGTGCTCACGCAGCATGCGGACCATCGGCGGCTCGGCGGCCACCGTCGTCACGGTCGTCGACAGCTTCCTGCCGTCGCGCAGGTAGTCGACCTTGACCTTCTGGCCCGGCTGCGCGCCGCGCATCTGCTCGACAAGCTGGCGACTCGCGGCGCGGTCGCCGGTCTTCCTGAGCGGTTTGCCATCGATCGTCACGATCACGTCGCCCGTCTTGAGGCCGGCGGCGGCAGCGGGACCGGACGGACTCACTCCCATCACTTCGACGCCCTCGGCAAGGTCGGGACTGCCGCCGACGTTGATGCCGAGCATGGCGCCACGGGGCGGTCCGCCGGGTGGCGGCATCGGCGTGCCCGCGAAGTCGTCGCCGTAGAGCTTGCGCGAGAGGTCGGCGACGTCGCGCGCCGCATCGTCGAGCCGGCCGCGCGCAGCGTCGAGCTGTTGCTGCAGTTGTGCCTTGTCCTGCGTCTCGGCCGCAACGGCAAGCTGCGTCGTCGCCGCGAGCGCGATGGCGGACCCGAGCAACGCGCCGAGCGCGCGCTGGGCCACGGTCCTGATTGGTACGGAATGCATGGTCACGTCCTCGTTGTCACATGTCGATGCGCTGCGCTTCCACGTAGCGCAACTGCACCAGGGAGTTCATCGCTCCGACGCGCTTGCGCCAGAGCTGCTCGGCAGAGCCCGGTTCGATTGCACCGTCGCCGACGGAAATCTGGTGGTCGATCCACTGCACCTGTGCCTCGAGCGTGTCGATGGGCACGCTCGTGCCGGCGCGCTCGACGACCGGACGCTCGCCGATCACCGACAGGATTTCGTCGAGCGCCTGCGACTGCGACTGCAGCTGCGCGACGCGATCGAGCGCGAGCGCCTGTTCCGCCGTGAGCGGCGTGAGTTCGGCAGCCATCGAACCCGGGCGCTCGGTCACGACGTCTGCGACGCGCCACGCGGCCGTCACGGCAATGATCACAACGGAGGCCGCGGCAGCGAGCTGCAGGCCCAGCCTGCGCCGCGCACGCCCCGTTGTCCTGGCGGCGAGACGCGACTGCACGTCGGCCCAGCCGTCCGGACGCGGCTCGGCCATCGGCAACGATCGAAGCTGGTCGGTCAGGCTCATGGCGTGCTCGATACGGGAAAGCATGACGTCCCGTCTCCTTCAACGTGCAGCAGGGCCCGCAGGCGCTCGTGCGCGCGGGCAAGCTGCGACTTGGAAAAACTGGCCGATGCGCCGAACAGCGCGCCGATTTCGGCATGGGTGCACCCCTCGACATCGTGCAGCCACACGACGGCCCGCGCTTTGTCACCGAGTTGCGCCAGTGCGCGCTCGAGGTCGATCGCATCTGCCCGGTCCGCTGTCGCCGCACCCGCCCGGCGTTCGGCCTGCCAGTCCTGGTGCAACTCGTCGATCGAGCACGTCGTACCTGCCAGCCAGCGCTGGCCACGATGCCAGGGCGAACGCAACTGCATCAGGCAGCGCGAAATGGCAATGCTGCGGATCCAGCCCGCAAACGAGCCGCGTCCCTCGAATTGATGCAGCCGGGTGATGACGTCGACGAAAACGTCCTGGGCCACGTCCTCCGCCACGGAGCGCGGCGTTACGATGCGACGCGCCAGCGTACGGACCGGCAATTCGTAGACCCGGTAGATTTCGGCGAGCGCGGCTGCGTCACCGGCGCGAGCGCGCTCGAGGGTGGCGGGGTCGAGGGCGGTGTCGAGAAATGCGGACATTCGGCAGGTTAGATGCCCGGCCGCGGCAAAAGGTCGCAAGCCGGCGCCACGGCGCCCGATCGCGTCGTCAGCCCGAGTCCGGACGCTGCGACGACGCAGCGGCCACCCTGCCCGGTGGGACGTCGCACTGGAAATACGGCGACTCGGTGAGCCATTTGCGGTCCGGGTAATAGGCGAACAGCAGCGCGCCGCCCTTCAACGTGTCGATGACGGTGCGAGCGATCTCGGGACGCAATGCCGGGCAACCCCAGCTGCGACCGAGCCGGCCAAGTCGCTCGGCGATCGCCGCGCTGACGTAGGGCGCGCCGTGCATGACGATCGCGCGCGCAAGTGCGTTGTCGTTGAAACCGGGATCGAGGCCCGAGAGCCGCAGCGAGTAACCATTGCTGCCGTAGTAAGGCTCCAGCGTCTTGAAGAGCCCGATGCTCGACATGTGGCTGCCTTCGACGTTGGAGAAACGTTCTGCTTTCGCGTCACCCGTGTTGCGGCCGTGCGCGACGAGCTCCTGGAACATCAGCCGGCCGCGCTCGAGGTCGAAGACCCAGAGACGAGGCTGCGTGGATGGCAACGAGTAGTCGATGACGGCGAGGTGACGGAAGCCGTCGAGCACGCCCTGCTTGCGGGCGCATTCGGCAGCGCGGGCCGCGAGGGCGAGCACCTTGGGGTTGGCCCTGGGAGCCTCGGCAGCCAGTCTGTCGGCCAGGACGGGTTGCGCCGCATGGGCGCCCGGTGCGGCCAAAGCGGTCGTCAGCAGCGCCAGAAAAGTGGCCAGGCCGTGGGACAGGCAACGTCGCATGCTTCGGTCGGTCTCCTCGGGAGGGAACGGCCGCCCAAGGGCGACGCGAGCCATAGGACCGCCGATAGTCTACCGAGTTCCGGTCCGGCGGCACGAAAGCCGTAGTATGACAGCCAGGAAGCGTCGCTAACTAGATGATTGTCATAGTTTTTCCAACCGGCGAGCCCTATCGGGTAAGCTGCGCCCCCCTGCCGGGATGGCGGAACTGGTAGACGCACCGGACTCAAAATCCGGCGAGCTAATCACTCGTGAGGGTTCGATTCCCTCTCCCGGCACCACTTTCCCCTATCCCTAGCTCCTTCCTCATGAAGTTCTGCTCCGCCTGCGGCAATACGGTCTCGCTCCGCACGCCCGACGGCGACCATTTGGCCCGCCACGTGTGCGATGCCTGCGGTGTCGTCCATTACCAGAACCCCAAACTGATCGTCGGCTGCGTGCCCGAGCACGAAGGCCGAATCCTGCTCTGCCGGCGCGCGATCGAGCCGCGGCTCGGCTTCTGGACGATCCCGGCCGGTTTCATGGAAAACGGCGAGACGACCCAGGAAGGCGCGCGGCGCGAGTCGTTCGAAGAGGCGCAGGCCGAGGTGGAGATCGGTTCGCTGCTGGCCGTGGTGCACGTGCTGCACGCGGACCAGGTACACGTGATGTTTCGCGCGAAGTTGCCCCAACCGCGCTTCGGCCCCAGCCCGGAGAGCCTGGAGGTGGACCTCTACGGCGAGGACGAGATTCCGTGGCAGGACATCGCCTTCCGCAGCGTGGAGTTCGCCCTGCGCCACTACTTCGACGACCGTCGGCGCGGTGTTGAAAACCACCACCTCACCGCGCTCGATTACCGCAGGAGCGTCGGTGTTACGTAGGATTAATTTTGCACTGCGGCGGCGCTTTGGCAGAATACGCCGCCCGCCAGACCGCGCCGCCGCGTGCTGTCGCCTTTTTCGTCATCAGTCAACGTCCGGAGTGCCCCGATGACCTTTGTCGTCACGGAAAACTGCATTAAGTGCAAGTACATGGACTGCGTGGAAGTCTGTCCGGTGGACTGCTTCCACGAAGGTCCGAACATGCTGGTGATCGACCCGGACGAGTGCATCGACTGCACGCTGTGCGAGCCGGAGTGCCCGGCGGAGGCCATCTTCTCGGAAGAGGAACTGCCGGACGGCCAGCAGGATTTCCGCAAGCTGAATGCCGATCTCGCCAAGCAGTGGCCGGTGATCACCGAAAAGAAGGACGCGCCCGACGACGCCAAGGAATGGGACGGTCGCCCCGGCAAGCTGGGCCACCTCGAGCGCTGAGCGACTGCAATTCAGCGGGCAGCGACCGCCGTCTTCTGCGACTCCTGGATCGCCTGCACCAGTTCGGCCGGAGCCAGGTAGCCGCCGATGTAATCGCCCTGCTGGGTGAAGATCGCGGGCGTGCCTTCCACGCCGAGGTCCGAGCCCAGTTCGTACTGCGACTGGATCGCGGCGTCGCCGCAGTTCTTGCCCTTGACCGTGTCGCCCTTCTTGGCCCGCGTGAGTGCATCGCGGCGGTCCGCGGCGCACCAGACCTGTTCGGCCTTGGTCCACGATTCCGTGGCCGGACCGGTGCGCGGAAAGAACATGTAGCGAACACGCACGCCGGCCTTGTTCACCTCGGCGATCTGGCCGTGGAACTTGCGGCAGAAACCGCAATCGATGTCCGTGAACACCGTGATCGTCATCTTCGCGTTGGCAGGGCCGAACACGATCATGTTGCTTTCGGACGCTGCCGCCAGCGCCTTGGCACGCGCCGAATTGCGGCGCGAGGCCGTGAGGTTGACCTGCGTATCGAGGTCGTAGACGTTGCCGCTCAGCAGGTACTTGCCGTCTGAGCTGACGTAGGCGATCAATCCACCCATCGTCACTTCATAGAGACCGGGAATCGGCGAGACCGCGACGTCCGACGCCTGCGCCCCCGGCAGTTTCGCAACGATGCGCGCACGCACGTCAGGCGGGATCACGACCGGCGCGGTGGGTGCAGCCGGTTTGGCGTTGGCCGGCAGAGCGGGCTTCTGCGTCGTGGCCGCGAGCTGCTTGTCGCCCGAGGCCGCAAGGGTGCTGGAATTCGGCGCGATGGCGAGCAAGGCTGCGGCGGAAGCTACGAGCCATGCAGCGGCGGTGATCGGGCGAGCTGGGGTGCGGCGGCGCATGCGGCGTTCTATCCCTGGAATGGTGGTTCTAGGACAGTCGCCACGGCCGCAGGTTCAGTGTCTCCCCGCGCCCGCAACCCGACAGTCCCGTGGGGCGGGCGGAGTCTAGCAGAGCCTCGCGCCGGTCAGCCGCGCGGGTGGTGCTCGGAGTGCAGGTCCTTCAGACGTTCGCGGGCGACGTGCGTGTAGATCTGCGTCGTCGACAGGTCGCTGTGGCCGAGCAACATCTGCACGACGCGCAGGTCGGCGCCATGGTTCAACAAGTGGGTGGCGAATGCGTGACGCAGCGTGTGCGGCGAGAGTTCACGTTCGATGCCGGCCTTGCGTGCATAGCGCTTGATGATGTGCCAGAAGGCCTGGCGCGTCATGCGGTCGCCACGGCGCGTCGGGAACAGGTAATCGGTCTGCCGTTCGAGCAGGATCTCGACGCGCGGTCCCTGCAGGAACTGCTGGACCCACTGCACGGCTTCCTCGCCAAGCGGGATCAGCCGCTCGCGGTCGCCCTTGCCGACGATGCGCAGCACGCCCTGGTTCAAATTCACCTGCGCGAGCGAGCAGTTCACGAGTTCGGAGACGCGCAGCCCGGTGGCATACAGCACCTCGAGCATGGTCCGATCGCGATGCCCGAGCGGGTCACTCACGGCGGGAGCGGCCAACAGGGCCTCGACTTCCTCCTCCATGAGCGACTTCGGCAACGAACGGCCGACTTTGGGCATCGCGATCTGTGCGGTGGGGTCCTCGCGCAAGACGCCTTCACGCACCAGGTAACGGTAGAAGCGGCGGAAGCTCGAGAGCTGGCGCGCGGTCGATCGGGGGCGTGCGCCGGCCTGCACTCGCGAAGCCATGAACGAGAGAATGTCGCCGCGCTGCGCATGCTCGAGGTCGCCTGCGTGCTCGTCGAGCCAGCGGTCCAGCGCTGTGAGGTCCGCCCGATACGCCGCGAGCGTGTTTGGGGACAAGCCGCGTTCCATCCACACGGCATCGAGGAACCGGTCGATCGGACCGGGCCCCTGGGACGCTTCGCCGCCGCTCGTGCGCGATCGGGACAGGAAGCTCGACTTGACTGCAGTGCTCATGGAACCTCGCGGCTTTACGTAGCACGGAGTATGCGAGCCGCCTTCCGGCCCCCGTCGTGACCCCTCTCACAGTTCCCGGGGCGTCATTAACATAACTGGAACTGATTCACAGAATGCCGGGGTCCCGGCAGACTGACGGCTCGGATGGATCCACCGCCGACGAGTCTCCCCCAAACGCCGTTGGAATTGCCGCGAGCTTGCGCACGAAATCCACTGCCGCCGACGACAAGTCCGCTGGCCCTCCGGGGCTTGCGGCTGCCGACGCCGTGAGGGTTGTCGCTGCACCACGAGCGGGCGGCGTGCCCGGCTGGTTGTTCCGCCTCGTCTTCGGCACGTACTCGCTGTCGCTGCTGTTGATCGTGACGTCGGTGGCTGCGCTGCTCGCTTTACTGCTGCCGTCGCTGCGCTGGCGCCGTTCGTCCACGCGGTGGCTCGCGCGCCTCTGGCTTGCCCTCGCTTGCCTGCGACTGCGGGTCGACGGCCTCGAGCATCTGCCAGTGGGCTCGTGCGTGCTGGTGGCGAATCACTCGAGCTACCTCGACGGCGTCGTGATGACGGCGGCGCTGCCGCCGCGATTCAGTTTCGTGATCAAGCGCGAGGCGACCGACATGCCGGTCATGGGGTTCCTGCTGCGGCGGATCGGGTCGGAATTCGTGGATCGTCACTCAGCGGGCGGACGGCAGCGCGGCGCACGGCGGGTGATGCAGCGCGCCGGGCAAGGCCACTCGCTCGTCTTCTTCCCCGAGGGCACGTTCGATTCGGTCATCGGACTGAAGCGGTTTCACCTCGGCGCGTTCGTGGCTGCGGCTCGCGGCGGCGTGCCGCTGGTACCGGCCGTCATTCTTGGTGCGCGTCGCTCGATGCCGAATGGCGCGATCGTGCCAATGCCGGGCACCATCCGCGTCGAAATATTGCCGTCGATCGAGGGTGTCGGGCGTGAGCCCGACGAACTGCGGGACGCAGCGCGCGACGCGATGCTCGAACGGCTGGGTGAACCAGATCTCGCGGTGCTGGCGCGCGCTCCAACTCGCGGGCGCTGACCGACCCCGGACCTTGGCATTACGCATCGCCATGTGCGAGGCGTGTTTGCGCCCGCAGCTTCCTTCCTTCGGGTTCCGGGCCGGGACGCGTAAACCCATCCATGGGGCTCCGCACCCTAAAGGGCACAAGCCGCGACGTCCATGTCGCGGACGGCCCGGCCCAGGAACCCGAAGGAAGGAAGCGCGGGCGCGAGTGGCCGCGCGCACGGCGCGCGGCTCGGAGCCTCGGGGTCCGTGATTCGTTGCGCGGGCCGTGCGCCGCATGGACGCGGCGCCCGGAGCCCCCATGGACGGGTTTACGGCGTCCCGCGGAACGAATCCGGACCCCGAGGCACCGATCAATGCCGGCTACGTAACGCCGTCGACCAATGCGCCCTGCGCTTACATGCTGCGGCGGTACTGCCCGCCCACCTGGTACAGCGCGTTGGAGATCGACCCGAGCGACGCGACCTTCACGGCCTCCATCAACTCGGCGAACACGTTGCCACCCGTCGCCGCCTGCTGCTGCAGGCGAGCGAGCGCCGCCGGACGCTGCTCCGCGTTGCGGGCAAGGAAAGCGCGGACGGCCGCGACCTGGTCCCGCTTTTCTTCTTCAGTCGAGCGGATCAACTCGGCGTTGCGGAGCTCGTCGTTCGACCCTTCCTTCGCGAGGTACGTGTTGACGCCGATGATCGGCAGCGTGCCGTCGTGCTTCAGCGTCTCGTAATACAGCGACTCTTCCTGGATCTTGCCGCGCTGGTACATCGTCTCCATCGCGCCGAGCACGCCACCGCGCTCCGAGATCCGGTCAAACTCGCGATACACGGCCTCCTCGACCAGATCCGTCAGCTGGTCGATCGCAAACGATCCCTGCCACGGGTTCTGCGTCTTGTTGAGGCCGAGCTCCTTGCCAATGATCAGCTGGATCGCCACCGCGCGGCGCACCGACTCTTCCGTCGGCGTCGTGATCGCCTCGTCGTACGCGTTGGTGTGCAGGCTGTTGCAGTTGTCGAACAGGGCGTAGAGCGCCTGCAGCGTCGTGCGCACGTCGTTGAACTGGATCTCCTGCGCGTGCAGGCTGCGGCCCGAGGTCTGGATGTGGTACTTCAGCATCTGCGAGCGCGGACCCGCGCGATAAAGGTCCCGCATCGCGCGCGCCCAGATGCGGCGCGCCACGCGACCAATCACCGCGTATTCCGGATCCATGCCGTTCGAGAAGAAGAACGACAGGTTCGGCGCGAAGTCGTCGATTTTCATGCCGCGCGCAAGGTAGTACTCGGCGATCGTGAAACCGTTCGCAAGCGTGAACGCGAGCTGTGACACCGGGTTCGCGCCCGCTTCAGCAATGTGATAACCCGAGATCGACACCGAATAGAAATTACGGACGTCGTTGTCAATGAAGAACTGCTGCACGTCCCCCATCATGCGCAGCGCGAATTCGGTCGAGAAGATGCAGGTGTTCTGCGCCTGGTCCTCCTTGAGGATGTCCGCCTGCACGGTGCCGCGGACCAGCGACAGTGTTTCCTTGCGGATCTTCTGGTAGGTCCCGGCATCGAGTAGTTGATCACCCGTGACACCGAGCAGGCCGAGGCCCGACCCGTCATGGTTCGGCGGCAGCTCGCCCTTGTAGGTCGGCCGCGGCCGGTCCTTGAACAGGGCGGCGATCCTGGTCTCCACCGCCTCCCATTGGCCCGTGGCTCGCAGGTGCTTCTCGACGCGCTGGTCGACCGCGGTGTTCATGAACATCGCGAGGATCATCGGCGCCGGCCCGTTGATCGTCATCGAGACGGACGTCGTCGGGGCGCAGAGATCGAAGCCCGAGTAGAGCTTCTTCATGTCGTCGAGGGTTGCGATCGAAACGCCGGAATTGCCGATGCGGCCGTAGATGTCCGGACGCTCGTCCGGATCCTCGCCGTACAGCGTCGTCGAATCGAAGGCCGTCGAGAGGCGCGCGGCGCCATGACCGCCCGCGACGTAGTGGAACCGGCGATTGGTACGCTCGGGACCGCCCTCGCCCGCAAACATGCGGGTCGGGTCCTCTTCCTCGCGGCGATAGGGATAGACGCCTGCCGTAAAGGGAAACTGCCCCGGCAGGTTCTCCTTCATCAGGAACGTCAGCTGCTCGCCCCAGTCACGGAAACGGGGCACCGCGAGCTTGGCCACGCGGTTGTGGCTCAGCGTCGGCACGTAGTTGTCGCCGCGGATTTCCTTGCCGCGGACCGTGTACGTGAACTGGTCGTCGGTCGCCGACTTCGCCATCGTCGGCCACTGCCGCAGCAGCGCGAGGCCGTCGGTACCGACCGCTTCGAGTGCATCGTTGTAGGCTGCCCGCAGTCGCAGCAGCGCGGGATCGGCGGCGCCTTCGACCAGCGCCGTCGCGGCGTAGCGCTCCAGCGGTTCGGGCACGAACGTCTCGCCCAGCGTACGCAGGGCCTCGTGCAGGCTCTGTGCGCGGCTCGCGGCAAGTGAACGCTGCTCGACTGCCTCGTGCGCGCGGCGGCCATTGGTCGCAATCTCGGCCAGGTAACGCGAACGAGTCGCGGGCACCAGTGCATGCCGTTCGATCAATTCGGTCGGGCCCGGGTCCGTGACGGTCCAGCGTCGGTCGCCACCTGCCTTTTCGTCGAGCCGTGCGCAGAGTGCAGCAAAGAGTCGGTTCACGCCTGGATCGTTGAAGCGGCTCGCGATGGTCGGGAACACCGGCACCTGGTCGTCGGGCCGCTTGAACTCGACCCGGTTGCGGCGCCACTGCTTGCGCACGTCGCGCAGCGCATCTTCGGCGCCGCGCTTCTCGAACTTGTTGAGCGCGACCAGGTCGGCGAAATCGAGCATGTCGATCTTCTCGAGCTGGCTGGCCGCGCCGTACTCGCTCGTCATCACGTACATCGGCACGTCGACAAGGTCGACGATCTCGGAGTCGCTCTGGCCGATGCCGGCGGTTTCGACGACAACGAGGTCGAAATTCGCATACCGCAGCAGGTTGAGGACATCGGCCAGCACTGCGCTGGTTGCCAGGTTTTGCCGCCGCGTCGCGAGCGAGCGCATGAAGACCTGCTCCGCGGCGAGCGAATTCATGCGGATCCGATCGCCGAGCAGCGCACCGCCGCTGCGGCGACGCGTTGGGTCCATGGCGACAACGGCGATGTTGCGATCGGGAAACTGCCGCACGAATCGCAGCAGCAATTCATCCGTCAGCGACGACTTGCCCGCACCGCCGGTGCCGGTGATGCCCACGACCGGCGTCCGCTTCGCGCTGCGGGAAACGGCGCGGCGCAGGGTCTCGCCGAACGGCGCATCGACCGCACCGCGCTCGAGCGCCGAGATCGTGCGTGCGATCTGCTGCTGGTCGCGCGGTCCGACCGGCCCGAACTCGAAGCCCGGACGCGTTGCCTTGCGCACGCGCGTGAACACGTCGTCGATCATGCCGTCGAGGCCGAGCCTGCGGCCGTCCTCGGGCGTGTAGATGCGCTCGACGCCATAGGCCTCGAGTTCCTCGATCTCGCCCGGCGCAATCGTGCCGCCGCCGCCCACGATGATGCGGATGTGCGGCGCGCCGAGGTCGCGGAGCATGTCTACCATGTACTTGAAGTACTCGACGTGGCCGCCCTGGTAGGAACTGCACGCGATGCCGTCTGCGTCTTCCTGCAGGGCCGCACGCACGATGTCGGCAACGCTGCGGTTGTGCCCCAGGTGCACAACCTCCGCGCCGTGCGCCTGCAACAGCCGGCGGATGATGTTGATTGCCGCGTCGTGACCGTCGAACAGCGAAGCGGCGCTCACAAACCGCAGCGGGGCAGCCTCGGCCGTCGCTCCGGCAGCCTGTTGCGAGTCGCCTGCATGGCGGACAGTCGAAGATCCGGACATCTGCACTCCCCCGCCCGCCGGGCGAAACCCGACCATAAGTTACTGTTGAGTAGAATCTTACCGCGAAGTATGATTAGGACCCCACTCCCAGTCAACCGATTCCGCCATGGCCGACAGCACTCCAGCGAACACCGCCGACCCGGCTGCGGCGTGGCGTGGCCGGCGCCGGCGCCAGGACCACGGCACCAAGCGTGACGCGGTGATCCGCACGGCAGCAAAGGCTTTCGACGAGCGCGGGTATCACAACACGTCGCTGGACGACATTGCCGCCGCCCTGGGCGTCACCAAACCCACGATCTATTACTACGTCGCGAACAAGGAGCAGCTCCTGTTCGAGTGCTTCCTGGCCGGCCTCGAACCGATCCGCGCCGCTTTGCGCCGGGCGGAGCAGGCGCCGGGAAGCGGACGTGATCGTTTGCGCGAAGTCATCCACGATTACGCCGTGGCGATCGCGTCCGAGTACGGCTGGTGCATGGTGCGCGCAGAACACCAGGACCTCGGCGCCGAACTTGGCGCGCAGGTGCGTGCGCTCAAATCCGAGATCGACCGCGGCATCCGGCGTCTGCTGCAGCACGGTATCAACGACAGTTCGATCGCCGTGACCGACCCGAAGCTCGCCGCTTTTGCGATCGCGGGCGCGCTCAACTGGATTGCGCACTGGTATCGCGCGGGCCGCACGCTTACGCAGGACGAAGTCGCCGATGCGTTCGTGCAGTTTCTGGAGCACGGCCTTGCGCCGCGCCAACCAGGTGCCGGCAACCCCGTGAGGGCATCGGTTCGTGTGCGGCGCACTCGCGTCGTCGCCAAAGCCTGACCAGACTCGCCCGGGTGTCTATCTTGCGCTGCAAAAAGACCGCGGCGTACACTCCGTCGACCCTGTCTCGCTGGCCCCGATTCTTCGAGGACGTCGCCTATGCCTGAATCCATCGTCATCGCCGCCGCCCGCCGCACTCCGATCGGCGGCTTCCAGGGCATCTTCTCGCCCGTTTCGGCAACGCAGCTGGGTTCCTTCGCCGCAGCGGCCGCACTCGCCGACTCTGGCCTGTCGCCGGATGCGATCGATGAAGTGATCTTCGGCTGCGTGCTGCCGGCCGGCCTGGGTCAGGCCCCCGCGCGGCAGGCGGCTGTCGGTGCCGGCATCGCGATGAGCGTTCCCGCCACGACGGTGAACAAGATGTGCGGCTCGGGCATGAAGGCCGTGATGCTGGCGGCAGACCAGATCCGCGCCGGCTCCGCACGCACAATCCTTGCGGGCGGTCTGGAATCGATGACCAACGCGCCGTACTTGATGCTGAAGGCGCGTGCTGGCTATCGCATGGGGCACGCCGAGATCTACGACCATATGTTCTACGACGGCTTGCAGAGCCCCTGGGACGGCAAGGCCATGGGTTGCTTCGCGGACGTCACCGCCGCGAAGTACGGTTTTTCGCGCGCTGCGCAGGACGCGTACGCCGCGGAATCCGTGCGCCGCGCGCAGCGGGCGTCGAAGGAAGGCGACTTCGTTGCCGAGATCGCGCCCGTAACGATCAAGTCGCGTAAGGGCGAGCAGGTCGTCGCGACCGATGAAACGCCCTTCCAGCTCGACATCGACAAGATCCCGACCCTGAAACCCGCGTTTGGCAAGGACGGCACGGTGACGGCGGCCTCCTCGTCCTCGATTTCCGATGGCGCCGCCGCCATCGTGCTCATGAGCGAATCCGCCGCCACAGCGGCCGGCCTCAAGCCGCTCGCGCGCCTGGTCTCGTACGCGAGTCATGCACAGGCTCCCGAATGGTTTACGACGGCGCCCGCCCCGTCGATGCAGAAGGCACTCGACCGCGCGGGCTGGAAGGTTGCTGACGTCGACCTGTTCGAAATCAACGAAGCCTTCGCCTGCGTGGCGATGGCCGCGATGCAGGACCTCGGCCTGCGGCACGACCAGTTGAACGTCAATGGCGGCGCGTGCGCGATGGGGCACCCCGTCGGAGCCACGGGCGCCCGCATCATCACGACGCTGCTCTACGCGCTGCGCAAGCGCGGCCTGCGCCGAGGCGTCGCGTCGCAGTGCATCGGCGGTGGTGAAGCCTGCGCCGTCGCCATCGAACTTCTCTGATCGCCACTTTTCCCCCGGGGCATCCATGCAGTTGAAAGGCAAGGTCACGGTCGTCACGGGCGGCGCGCGCGGCATCGGCAAGGCCATCGCCCATGCATTCGCTGAACGCGGCGCGACGCTTGCGCTGCTCGATCTCAACCAGGCGGACCTCGATGCGACGCGCGCCGAGTTCGAAGCCCGCGGCGTCACGGTGAGCGGGCACGCACTCAACGTCGCGAAGGAAGGCGAAGTGATCCGCGCGCTCGACGAAGTCGTCGCGGCGCATGGCCGGCTCGACGTGCTGGTCAACAACGCCGGCATCATCAAGGACGCCGTGCTGGTGAAGGTCAAAGACGGTGCCGTCGTGAGCAAGATGACGCTTGCGCAGTGGCAGGCCGTCATCGACGTCAACCTGACCGGCGTGTTTCTCTGCGGTCGTGAAGCCGCCGAACGCATGATCAAGCTCGGCCAGGGCGGCGTGATCATCAACATTTCGAGCATCTCGCGCACCGGCAACGCCGGACAAAGCAATTACTCGGCCGCCAAGGCTGGCGTCGCCGCGATGGCGACCACCTGGGCGAAGGAACTCGCGCGCTTCGGCATCCGCGCCGGTGCGATCGCTCCGGGCTTCATCAAGACCGACATCCTCTCCGGCATGCCGCCGGAGATGCTGGAGAAGGTGACCGCGCCCGTGCCGCTCAAGCGCCTGGGTCTCGTGGAGGAAATTGCGCATACGGCAGTTTTCATCGTCGAGAACGACTTTTTCACGGGCCGCTGCATCGACGTCGACGGCGGTCTGCGACTGTAGACTTCGACTTTTACGCGGGAGGACCGCACCGATGCTGATCCAGGACACGCGCGCCATCGTCAGTGGCGGCGCCTCGGGCCTCGGCCTGGCCGTGGCTGAACTCGTCGTCGCTGCGGGCGGCAAGGTCGCCCTGTTCGACGTCAACGACCAGGCCGGCGTTGATGCCGTGCGCAAGCTCGGTTCGGCCGCAAGCTTTCACAAGGTCGACGTCACTGTGGAAAGTGCCGTGGCCGCGGCCGTGGCCGCGGCGACCACCGCAATGGGCGGACTCAACCTCGCCGTAAGTTGCGCGGGCGTGGGCTGGCCGAAGCGCATGGTCGGCAAGGAAGGCACGATGCCCGGCGACTTCTTTCGCAAGGTCATCGAAATCAACCTGGTCGGCACGCTGCTGCTGTGCAAGGAGGCAGCGGCGGCCATGCAGCAGAACACGCCGAATGCGGCAGGCGAACGCGGCGCCCTGGTGATGACGGCCTCCGTCGCTGCGTTCGACGGACAGATCGGCCAGGTTGCTTACGCCGCGTCGAAAGGCGGTGTGGTCGGCATGACGCTACCGATGGCGCGCGAACTCGCATCCTCCGGCATTCGGGTCGTCACGATCGCGCCGGGACTGTTCATGACGCCAATGCTGGCGGCCCTGCCGGAAGAAGCGCGCGAATCCCTCGGCAAGCAGGTGCCGTTTCCCCAGCGTCTCGGCCGGCCGGCGGAATACGCGCAACTGGTGGGTCAGATCGTCGAAAACCCGATGCTGAACGGCGAGACGATCCGTCTCGACGGCGCGATCCGCATGGCGCCGCGCTGAGGTCGACGGCTTAGTGCGGCTGCCGAGTGGCCGTCAGCAGGAACTCAGAAGGCAGCAATTTCCCGCACCGTCTCGACTGGCTTCCGACTCGTTCGGAAGGACGCCGTAAACCCGTCCCTGGGGGCTCCGAGCTCGGCGTCCATGCCTCGCACGGCCTTCCGAACGAGTCGGAAGCCAGCCATGCCGGTGCCGCAGGTTGCAGCTGTCACATCACACTGAGCCACCGTACCACCTGTGCCGCCCGTCGCGGCACGCCCATCCACACGCCTTCGATTACATCGACGCGTAGTTCGGACCGCCACCGCCTTCCGGCGTCACCCAGTGGATGTTCTGCTGCGGATCCTTGATGTCGCACGTCTTGCAGTGCACGCAATTCTGCGCGTTGATCTGCAGCCGCTGGCCACCGCCTTCCGCCGGCACGAACTCATACACGCCCGCCGGGCAATAGCGGCTTTCGGGCCCGTCAAAGCGAGCGAGATTCACCGCGACCGGAATCGACGGATCGCGCAGACGCAGGTGCGCGGGCTGGTCTTCCTCGTGCGCAGTGCCTGACAGAAACACGGACGAGAGCCGGTCGAACGTCAACTTGCCGTCCGGCCGCGGATAGTCGATCCGCGGCATTTCCGCCGCAGGCTTCAGGCACTCGTGGTCGGCCTTGCCATGGCGCAGCGTCCAGCCGACGAGCGCGCCCAGACCGAGGTCGTTGAGCCACATGTGGCAACCACCGTGCGCACTGCCTGCCCACAGGCCCCACTTCAGGCCAGGCTTCACGTTGCGCACCTTGTGCAGGTCGCGATACGCCCAGGAGTTGCGGAACGCTTCCGGGTAGGCCGTCAGTTCGTCGTTTGCACGACCGGCCACCACTGCCGCAAAGGCCGCTTCAGCCGCGAGCATCCCGGTCTTCATCGCGTTGTGCGAGCCCTTGATGCGCGGCAGGTTCACGAAACCTGCGGTGCAGCCGATCAGCGCGCCGCCCGGGAACGTGAGCTTCGGAATCGACTGCAGACCGCCTTCGTTGATGGCGCGCGCACCATAGGCCAGGCGCTTGCCGCCCTCGAAATAGCCGCGGATCGCCGGGTGGCTCTTGAACCGCTGCATCTCTTCGAACGGCGAGAGGTGCGGGTTTGCGTAACTCAGATGCGTCACGAAGCCGACCGAGATCAGGCCGTCACCAAAGTGATAAAGGAACGAGCCACCGCCGACGTCGTTCGGCAGCGGCCAACCCTGGCTGTGCACGACGAGTCCGGGCTGGTGATTTTCCTTCGGTACCTGCCAGAGTTCCTTGACACCGAGGCCGTAGACCTGCGGGTCGACGCCGTCACGCAGGTTGAACTTCGACATCAACTGCTGCGACAGCGAGCCGCGGCAACCCTCGGCGAACAGCGTGTACTTCGCGTGCAGCTCCATCCCCTGCGCGTACGAATCCTTGTGCTCACCGTTCTTGCCGATGCCCATGTCACCGGTCGCGACGCCCTTGACCGAGCCATCGTCGTTGAACAGCACTTCGGCAGCCGCGAAGCCCGGGAACACCTCGACGCCGAGTTCTTCGGCACGCTGGCCGAGCCAGCGGCAGACGTTGCCGAGACTCGCGATGTACATGCCGTGGTTGTTCATCAGCGGGGGCAGCAGCCAG
Organism: Gammaproteobacteria bacterium; assembly: GCA_011391405.1. Taxonomy (GTDB): domain Bacteria; phylum Pseudomonadota; class Gammaproteobacteria; order Steroidobacterales; family Steroidobacteraceae; genus RPQJ01. The sequence goes on along the minus strand of JAABQQ010000223.1, from coordinate 5,219 downwards.
TTCGGAATGCGGCGCGCCTTGTCCTGCGTCAGGACCAGGAACCGGTCTTCCTGCACGGGGGTCTCGAGCGGCGCGCCACGCGCCTTCCAGTCCGGAAACAATTCCGTGAGCGCGACCGGATCGATGACCGCACCCGAGAGGATGTGCGCACCGACCTCGGAACCTTTTTCGAGCACGCAAACACTGAGTTCGCTGCCGGCCGCGGTGGCCTGCTGTTTCAGTCGAATCGCGGCTGCGAGACCTGCAGGCCCGGCCCCGACGACGACGACGTCGAACTCCATCGCTTCGCGCTGCATGAACCGTGCCCTCGTACCGCCGGCGGCGGCCTGTGGTGGAAACCCGAATTGTACATCGTGATTCGGCTCGTGATAGTGCAGCGCAATAGTCCTGCGTCAAACCCGCATGGCGCAGTTGGAGGTCGGCTTGAGCCCGCTCGGTATTACTGCGCTGCTGCTGGCCGCGTTCGCGGCATTCGCCTGGTTCAGCGTGCGCAAGCTCGCCATCGTCGCGGCCCTGCAGCCGGAGGTCCGGTGGGACCACCCGTGGCACCGCCTGCGCACGGTCTTTACCAATGGACTGCTGCAGCAGCGCATGATCCGCCGCGAGTGGAAACCCGGGGTGATGCACACGGTCATCTTCCTGGGCTTCGTTTCACTGCTGGTGCGCAAGCTGCAGCTCGTCGTCATCGGCTTCGATGCAGAGTTTGCGTTGACCGGCTCGCTGGGAGACGCTTTCACCGTCTGGAAGGACCTGGTCGAAGTCTGCGTGCTGCTCGCCGTCAGCTACGCCTTCTACCGCCGGTTGCTGCTCAGGCCCGCGCGGCTGGAACCCAACCGCGAGGGGCTGCTGGTGCTCGGCCTCATCGCAGTCATCATGATCACGGATCTCGCGTTCGACGCGTTCCGCTTCGCGCAGCTGGCGGACTCGGTCCCGGCCATCGCGCACGAGCGCGCCCACGCCCCGGTCGGCGGGTGGCTCGCGTCGCTGGTTTCACACTGGTCGCCACGTGCGCTCGCGATTGCCGCCGCAGTCTCGTACTGGACGCAGATGATCATGGTCTGCGTCTTCCTGGTGCTGATGCCGCTCGGCGAACATTTCCACATCGTCACCGCACTGCCCGCGCTCTTCTTCCGTCGCGGCAGACCGGCCAATGCGGTGCCGTCGGTCGACCTGAGTCCGCTCATGGACGACTCGGCGGACGCAAGCGAACTAAAGGTCGGGGCGCGCAGCGTAGCCGACCTCGTCTGGAAGGACGCCCTGGACGCGTTTACCTGCACCGAATGCGGCCGTTGCAAAGATGCGTGCCCGGCATTCCAGACCGGCAAGCCGCTCTCGATGAAAGGTGTCAACGACAGCCTCAAGCACCACCTGCTCGAACAGCGCGAGGCCATCCTCGCCGGTGGCGCAGCGAAGGCGAACCTGCCGGCCCTGGTGGGTGACGTCATCAGCGAAGACACGCTCTGGTCGTGCACGACCTGCGGCTACTGCGAAGCGGCCTGCCCCATCGAACTCGAACTGCTGCCGAAGTTCTATCGACTGCGCCAGCATCGCGTGATGATGGACGGTGAGTTCCCCACCGAACTGAAGAACGTGTTCGACGCGTACGAAGTGCAGTCGAACCCCTGGGGACTGCCCGCGGACACGCGCGGCGACTGGGCCAAGGGCCTCGACGTGCCGCTCATCCGCAGCGCCGTGGACATGGCCGCGGTCGAGTGGTTGTTTTACGTGGGTTCCGCGGAATCCTTCGACCAGAACGGCCAGCGGATCGCACGCGCGTTCGTCGAGATCCTGCGTGAAGCCGGTGTCCGCTTTGGCATCCTTGGCGCGCAGGAGCCGACCACCGGCGAGTGCGTGCGACGCGCCGGCAACGAAATGCTGTTCCAGCAACTGGCAAGCACGCTGGTCGAGTCCTTCAATGGCCTGGGCGTCAGTCGGATCGTGACCTGCGACCCGCACGCGTTCAATTCGCTGCGCAACGAATATCCCGCGTTCGGCGGTCAGTGGGAGGTCGTGCACCACACGCAACTGATCGCTCGACTGCTGGCGGAAAAGCGCATCGAGGTCCGGCCGACGCACGAACGCGTGCTGCTGCACGACCCCTGCTACCTCGGCCGCCACAACGGCGAATTCGAGGCGCCGCGCGCGGTACTCGGACGCGTGGCCAGGGACACACTGCTCGAGTTCCCCCTGCACCGCGAAAAATCCATGTGCTGCGGCGCCGGCGGCGCGCGCATGTGGATGGAAGAGCACATCGGCACACGCATCAACGTCACGCGCGTCGAGCAGGGCCTGCCGCAGCGCCCGAAGGTGATCGCCACGGCCTGCCCGTACTGCTCCGTGATGCTCGGTGACGGCCTGAAGGCGAAGAACCTGAATGAGACGATCGTGACGCGCGACGTCGCGGAACTCGTTGCTGCCGCCATGGTGCGTAATCGCGCCAGCGGCTAGCATTCAAGGTGTGACCGACGACCCCCCCCACTGGATTCCGTCCGCCGCTCGCGTCGCGGCGGCACAACTGACGGAATTTCACGCGTTTGCCCGTGAACGCGGTGCGCCCGGCGGCAACTACTCGTCGCTGTGGCAATGGTCCGTTGACGAACCGGCCGCCTTCTGGGGTGCCGTATTCGACTTCGCCGGCGTGATCGCCGATCGCGGCCCGGGTCCGGTCTTGCGGGACGGCGAGCGCATGCCCGGCGCCACCTGGTTCGAGGGCACCCGGCTGAATTTTGCCGAGAACCTGCTGCGCGGCACCGGCAGCGGACCCGCCATCATCGCGCGGGACGAACGCGGTCGGCGCAGGGAGTTGTCGTGGGACCAGTTGCGTACCGAAGTCGCACGAGTAGCCGATGGATTGCGGGCAGCGGGCATCGTCGCCGGGGATCGCGTCGCGGGCTTCCTGCCGAACCTGCCGGAAGCGATCGTCGCGATGCTGGCAACGACGAGCCTCGGCGCAACCTGGTCGTCATGCTCCCCCGACTTCGGCATTCGCGGCGTGCTCGACCGCTTCGGACAGATCGCGCCGAAAGTGCTCTTCACGGCCGACGGCTACTACTACGGCGGCAAGACGCTCGATTCGATCGAGCGCATCGCGGGTATCCTCGAAAGCCTGCCTGCGGTCACGTGCGTGGTCATCGTGGCGAATGTAGATCCACGTCCGGACCTCGCGCGATTGCCTGCGGCACGTCGCTATGAAGAGTTCGGTCAAGCAGGCGCGGCGCTGCGCTTCGAACGCCTGCCTTTCGATCATCCGCTCTGCATCCTGTACTCATCGGGCACCACGGGCGTGCCGAAATGCATCGTCCACGGCGCGGGCGGCACGCTGCTGCAGCACCTGAAAGAACACCAGTTGCACTCTGACGTGCATCCCGGCGAACGCCTGTTCTTCTTCACGACGTGCGGCTGGATGATGTGGAACTGGCTCGCGAGCGCGCTGGCATCGCAGGCCACCGTCGTGCTGTTCGACGGGTCGCCGTTCCATCCGGACGAAGGCGTGTTGTGGCGACTGGCGAGCGAGGAGCGTGTCGCCCTGTTCGGCACGAGCCCGAAATATCTCGCTGCGCTTGAAAAAAGCGGCTATCGGCCGGTCGACCAGGTCGATCTCGTGCACTTGCGCACCGTCCTGTCGACTGGCTCGCCGCTCGCGCACGAGCAGTTCGACTTCGTGCGGGACGCGATCGGCGCCGACGTCCAACTCGCGTCGATCTCGGGCGGCACCGATATCGTGTCCTGCTTCGCGCTCGGCAATCCCACGCTGCCCGTCTATCGCGGCGAACTGCAATGCCGGGGACTCGGGATGCGCGTCGAAGTGTTCGACGACGACGGCCGGCCGCTGCAAGGCCAGCAGGGCGAACTCGTCTGCACGACGCCATTCCCTTCGATGCCGATCGGCTTCTGGGACGATCCTGACGGCAGCCGGTATCGCGCGGCCTATTTCGAGCGTTTCCCGAACGTCTGGTGTCACGGTGATTTCGCGGTGCTCACGGCACGCGGCGGGCTCGTGATCCTGGGACGTTCCGACGCCGTCCTCAATCCCGGTGGCGTCCGCATCGGTACCGCAGAAATCTATCGACAGGTCGAGAAGCTGGACGAGATCCTCGAGAGCATCGCGATCGGCCAGGAGTGGGACCAGGACGTGCGCGTCGTGCTGTTCGTGCGTCTGCGCGCAGGCGTCACGCTCGACGCGACGCTCGAAAAGCGCATCCGCGACGTGATCCGGAACAACACGACGCCGCGGCACGTGCCGGCCAGGATCGTCGCGGTCGCCGACATCCCGCGCACGATCAGCGGCAAGATCGTCGAGCTTGCCGTGCGCGAAATCGTGCACGGCCGCCCGGTCAAGAACACCGATGCACTGGCGAACCCGGCAGCTCTCGAGGAGTTCCGTGACCGACCGGAGTTGCGCAGTTGAAGCACCACCCATGATGCGGCGTGCCGAGCTGCCGCAGGAATACGAGTCCGCACTCGTTCGTCACGGCTACCGCCCGGATACCGCGCAACTGCATGCGGTCGACCGCCTGTCGGACCTGGCGGTGCGCCTGCGCGGGGCAGAGGACCGCTCTAAGGCGGGATTCTTCGGGCGTTGGCGGCCCCAGGCACGTCGACGGGGCAGCAGCGCGACCGGCGAGCGCGGCGTGTACCTCTGGGGCGGCGTCGGCCGCGGCAAGACCTTCCTGATGGACCTCTTCCATGCGCACGTCGGCGTGCCGTCGCGGCGCCAGCACTTTCACCGCCTGATGAAGGACCTGCACGCACGTCTCGGAGAACTGCGCGACCTGCCCGATCCGCTGGAGCACGTGGCCGCTGACATCGCGCGCGACACCCGCGTGTTGTGCCTGGACGAACTGTTCGTCAGCGACATTGCCGACGCCATGCTGCTGGGCGGACTCTTCGCGGGACTGTTCGAACGCGGTGTGACGCTGGTCTTCACCTCGAACCTGCCGCCGTCACAACTCTACCGCGATGGACTGCAGCGCCAGCGCTTCCTGCCAGCCATCGCCGCCATCGAGCGTCATTGCGAAGTCATCAACGTCGACGGCGGCGAGGACTACCGTCTGCGCTTGCTCGAAAAGGCGCCGTTGTACCTTGATGCGCGACTGCCGGACACGCACCAGCAGTTCGAGACACGCTTTGCCGATCTTTGTGGCGGCGACACCTGCACACCGGGACAGCTGGCCATCGAGGGCCGCAACATCCCGTTCGTCGCGCGCGCGGACGAGGTA
>JAABQQ010000222.1 GCA_011391405.1 Gammaproteobacteria bacterium | reverse complement strand
CATCGGTACCGGAGCGGAGCAGAACCTTGCCGAGTGCCTTGTCGTAACCGATGACGACGGCGTAGTGCCAGGATGGCCACGGACCCGCGCCGAGTTGCTGCAGCACGAGAGCCGGCCGGCCCGCTGCGACCTCTGCCAGCAAGTCGGACAGGGACGAGCCCGTTTCGTAGGCGAGCAGCCCACGCGCCCGCGCCGCCGCGGCAATTTCCGGTTGCAACGAACCCTGGCGGCCCGGCAGGTAGACCTCGGTGGCCAACGCTGCTGGATCGACCTTGCGCCCCGCCCCACCGAGCACTGTCGCCAGCGCCGCAGGACCACACTGATGCTCGGTCTGCGGGTGAAAGGGAGTCGCCGTGAGTTCGACCCGCTCTGGCAACTCCGCAGGCAGCTGCTCGAGCCGTGACGGCGCTGCGCAACCGACAAGCAGCAGCAACGCCAGCAGGAGCGCGAGCACGGCCCATGCGCGTCCGCTTTTCACGGTCGAGGCGGGCACTGCGGCCGTGCCGGGACGGTGCGTCAGGTCTTCTTGAAGATGTCGATCACGCCGACGAGTTCGAGGATGATCAGGATCACGAAGACGATGCCGATGACCGCAAGGGCATCGCCGCCTGCCGGCATCTGCTCCATGCGATCGGCCAGCGAACGCAGTTCGGAGTCCGTGAGACGCGCGACACGCGCGTCGACCGCCGACGGGTCCACGCCCATGGCTGCCATCTGTCCGCGCACCTGCTCGCGCGCGAGCGCGGAGTTCACGATCGCGAGGTCTTGCGCGCGCGTGCCCGAGGCTTCCACGGCCTGCAGCGTGCCAACGAGCGCGGCCTGCGCGGCCTGCGGCGACGCGAGGTTCAGCAACGCCACGCACAGTGCATAAACGAAGATTCTGTTGCGCATATCACCCCTCCGGAGGCTCACGAGGCACACAAGATATCGCGCACCCAGGCGCTTGCGTGCATCGTACGTGGCATTCTGCCGCACAAGCGGACGCAGTTCTCGGTTTGGCGCTCAGCCGAAGACCGTGCGCAGCAGTTGCGCATAAGCGCCCGGGTCCGTCACCAGGACGAACACCAGGCCGACCAGCGCACCGATGAGGTGCGCGTCGTGATTGATCTTCTGTCCCGCCATGCCGCTGGAAAAGCGGCCGCCCTCCTTCGCGTACCAGGAGTAAGCGACGTACGCGACGGCAAACAAGGGCGCGGGAATCGGCACCGGTATCGGCAGGATGAACAGCTTCATCGACGGGAAGTACACGATCGCCGCGAACAGCACGGCCGCGATCGCCCCGGATGCGCCAAGCGTTGCGTACTGCGGATCCTTGCGGTGCTTGAAGTACGTCGTACTCACCGCCAGCACGAGGCTGCCGAAGTACAGCAAGCCGAAGGCGACACCGCCGATCCGGCGTTCGAGCAGGAACGCGAAGAACCAGAACGTCATCATGTTGAAGATAAGGTGCATCAGGTCACCATGCACGAAGCCGTGCGTGATGACCGTGTAATAGACGCCCCGGCGCTGCGTGTCGTACGGCCGGAAAATGAGGCGATCCATCAGTTTCGGCGCGGCATAGAGCGCCACGAGGCTCACGACGATCGTCACGCCGAAAATCAGCAGTGCAATGCTCACGGGCAGGACGACCTCTCGCGCGGGTGAATGGCGACCACGACCTCAGTGCTTCACGTAGATCAACTGCGAGGTGTCGAAGCCGAGTGCTTTTGCCTTCGCCACGAGCCGCTCGACTTCGGCCCTGGGTGGGGTCGGCGTACGCGAGAGGATCCACAGGTAGGAGCGGTTCGCACCCGCGATCAGCGCGTGCTGGTAATCGGGATCGAGGTCGACGACGTTGTAGCCGCCGTAGAACGGACCAAAGAACGAAACCTTGAGTGCAGCCACGTCCGGCTCGCCGAGGAACTTTGCCTTGCCGCTGGCCTCGCCCCACTCGCCCTTGTCCACGCGGTAACCACGGTTCAGTACGGCCACGGTGCCGTCCGGCCGCAGTTCGTAAGTCGCTGTGATCTGCTCCATGCCGCGCTCGAAACTGTGATCGAGCCGGGCCACCTCGTACCAGCGGCCCATGTACCGCTCGACCTGGAAACCGGTGACGGGCTCGATGCCCTCGGGCACACCAACGCACCCGGCGATGAACGCAAGCGCAATCAGTGTGACGACCCGAACCGGCAACGGTAGGTGCATGAACCTGGCTTCCTGGAATTTGGAGTAATTCGTATACACACGCCGCGAGCGGCACGCCACTTTTTCGCGCGAGTCAGGCTTTCGAAGTCACCGGTGCGGCCACGCCTTTCGCACGCGGCGGAATCTTCGCGATGCGGGCGGCGGCCTCGGCCTTGACCCGCCGCAGCAAGGCGCGATCGCGCCGCAACTCCTCGGCGCGTGCATTTTTTTCTGCCACGAGGGCATCGCTCAGCAGCGCACCGAACGTGCGCAAGGGTGCGATCTGGAAACCGTGCTTGCGGAACAGCCGATAGATTTCCTTGACCTTCCCGGGCTGCACGTCGCGCCCGAGCGTGAAAGACTCGAAGCGCCCCTCCATTGCCAGCAACGCAGCCTCCGCGAGGCAGGCGTAGGCGACTCCCTGGGGCAGTCCGATGTCGAAACTGAACTCGACTGGACCCGGAATCAGCACCTCACCACTCTCGACCACGAGCACGTCCGGGCGCGTCGCAGCCTCTTCCGCGGAAATGTCCGGCGGCAGCGCCACGTCGAGGATGACCGCGCCAGGCTTGCACTGGCTGACGTCGAGCACGCGCTGGCCGAATGCCGACGTCGCCGTCACGATCAGGTCGCAATCACCCACCCAGCGCTTCGTCGTCGTGCCGAGTTCGACATGAGCGCCGGGTGTCTCCTCCAGGATCTTCTGCTTGAGCGCAGTGAGCCGGTCCGGCTCGATCGACACGAGCACCACGTCGCGCACGGCTGCCGCCAGCAGGCGTGAGCAGACGGAGCCGATCGAGCCCGTCGCTCCAACGACCATGGCCTTGGCGTGCGACAGGTCGGCCCACCCCATTCGCCGCGCCGTGAGTTTGGCCGTCTCGAGCGTGGCCGCGATCGTGAGACTGTTGCCGGTCGTGACCGGGATCGACGCACGCCGCGCCACCGTGACACCCGCATCGCCCACCACTTTCGTGAATGCGCCGAGGCCGACGATCTGCGCACCCTGCGCGGCTGCGTCGCGCACGGCTTGATCGAGTCTGCGATACGTGAATTCAGGGGGACGGCTCAGCATCTGGCGCGGTGTCGCGCCGAGCGCGTAGATGAGTCCCTTGATCGGCTGGCCCGTGGTCGGCGAAACGCCGCCTTCGACGTGACCGACGCGCGAGGCCGGCATGTGCGCGGCGGTCGCTTCGACCAGCGCGCGAGGCAGATGGCGAGTCCAGCGATAACGCGGGTGATGCGCGAGGTAGTCGATGGTCAGCGGATGCAGGACGAACGCGAACCGGTTGGCGCTTTTCGCGTCAACGGTTGCCCTCGCCGGTTTCTCCTTCGTCGCGGTCACGCCGCGGACCCCTGACCCCTGGAGCGTCATTGTTGGGCCGTCGGGTGACGCCGCCCATTCGTAATGCCCCTTAGGGCTCCCGCCGACGAAACTTCAGACCGCCCGCGTTCCCGGGCTTCCTGGGTTTGATCGTCGCGTAGAAATCGCGCAGCAGCTGCAGGTCCTGCTCCTCGTTCCCCGTCATGCGCACATAGCGGTCGATGCCGACCTGCTTGCGCCCGTAGTCGATGTAGCCCAGCCCGATCGGCACGTCGGCCGCGAGGGCCAGCTGATAGAAGCCGGACTTCAGGTATTCGCCATGCGCGCGCGTGCCTTCGGGCGCCACCGCAATCCACAGCCAGTCGCGCCGGCGCATTTCGTCGGCCATCGCCGTCACGAAACCAGTTCGCTCGCGACGATTGATGGGCAAGCCACCGATCGCGATCAGCAGACGCCGGAACGGCCAGCGGAACATCTGGTCCTTGCCCATCCAGTGGGCCGGAATATCGTGGCCCAGCTTGAACAGCACGCCGAGCGGGAAGTCCCAGTTGGAGGTGTGCGGATAGACCATGATCAGGCCCCGGGGCTCAGGGGGCCACGTCAGCGACGTGCGCCAGCCGAACAGCCGGAGCAGACCCAGGCAGGCCTTGCGGAAGAGCTGCATCACCGCTCCTGAACTTGCATGGTGTACTGACTGCGCTTGCGCGGAGCGCGTCAATCCGACGGCGGCACGACGTAAGCGGGGATCGGTTCCTTACTTTTCCTGTCTGCCTCTTCCTGCTTCTGGCGCTCTTCCTGCTCGTCCATCATGCGCATTACCTTCTGCATGCTGGTGAGGAAGGCGTCAAAGACGTAGACGATGCCGAACGTCAATGCGAACGCAGCCACCAGCGACACGACATGCTGGCCGAGTCGACGCGGAGATTTCTCATGCTCGCGCTCGACTGCGCGGCGCGCGCGATCCATGAAGGCACGCTGCAGCGACGGCTGCGCGGACTGCTGCTTAGCATCGTCGTGGCAGCCGTCCTGCACCTCAGGTGGGCAGCCAGGGCTCGTGTCGTTCATTCGAGGAGTTTAACTGTCCGGCGATCACTGCTTGCGCCATAACCAGCGCGGACGTCGTCCTTGCCGCGAGGCTGGATTACGGTCCGTTGCTACCTGCCTGCGGAATGTACCTAAATGCGAATCATTTGCATTCATGTCCCTTCCTGGCTTAGGATGCCAACCAAGGCGAGGTACCAGTTCATGTACGTCTGTCTCTGCCACGGCATCTCGGACACCCGGCTGCAACAGGCCATCCACGAAGGCGCGCGCTCGTTCGAGCAACTGCAGTCATGCACCGGCGTGGCAACGTGCTGTGGCGCCTGCGAGCCCTGCGCGCGTGAGATGCTCGACACCGAAACGCTTGCTTCCCGCGCGCCTGCCCCTCAGGCTTCCTGACCAGAAAAGTGCGCCGCGCGAGCGGCATCCTCAAGCCTGTCGTTGGAGCCGTGCCATGAAGGGCGACGTCGAAGTCATTGCTCATCTCAACAAGATCCTCAGGAACGAACTGACCGCGATCAACCAGTATTTCCTGCATGCGCGCATGCTGCAGAACTGGGGCCTCGACCAGCTCGGCGACCACTCGCACCACGAGTCGCTCGACGAGATGAAGCATGCCGACAAGCTCATCGAGCGCATCCTGTTCCTCGAGGGACTGCCGAACCTGCAGAGCCTGGGCAAGTTGATGATCGGCGAGGACGTGCGCGAAGTCCTCGATTGCGACCTCAAGCTCGAGCTGATCGCCCACCCGGATCTCAAGGCGGCGATCGTCCACTGTGAGAAAGTCGGCGATTACGTGAGCCGGGAGCTGCTGGAGGACATCCTCGAATCCGAAGAGGAGCACATCGACTTCCTCGAGACGCAACTGCAGTTGATCGACCGCGTCGGCCTGCCGAATTACTGCCAGTCGCAGATGAAGGCCGCGTCCTGACGCGAACCCTCTAGGGACTTTTCCGCGTTGACGGACGCGGCGAGCACACTAGCATCGCGCGTGTCTGAACCACGGACACGCCGATGCCGAAACGCTCCCTGCCACCCCTGCCTGAATGGTACCCGCGCGGCACTGCGCTGCTGCGTGATCCGACCCTCAACAAGGGCACCGCCTTCAGCGACCACGAGCGCGACGTGCTCGGCCTGCGCGGCCTGTTGCCGCCGCACGTGGCCACCCAGGACGAGCAGCTCGCGCGCGTGCTCGAAAACTTTCACCGGCTGCAGACGCCGCTGTCGAAGTACATCATGTTGTCGAGCCTGCTCGACCGGAACGAAGCGCTCTTTTTCCGCGTCGTAATGGATCAAGCCGACACGATGATGCCCATCATCTACACGCCGACGGTCGGCCTCGCCTGCCAGCAATTCGGCCACATCTACCGGAGGCCTCGCGGACTCTTCGTCTCCGCCGCCGATCGCGGGCGCATCTCACAGGTCATGCGCAACTGGCCCCACCGGGAGGCGGCGATGATCGTCGTCACGGACGGTGAACGCATCCTCGGGCTCGGCGATCTCGGCGCGAACGGCATGGGTATCCCGATCGGCAAGCTTTCGCTGTACACGGGCTGCGCGGGCCTGCATCCGTGGAAGTGCCTGCCGATCATGCTCGATGTCGGCACCAACAACGAGTCTCTGCTCGACGACCCTTTGTACCTCGGCCTGCGACAGCGCCGCCTCACTGGCGAGGCCTACGACGAACTGGTCGAGGAGTTCATCGTCGCCACGCAGGAAGTGTTTCCTGGCGTGATCGTGCAGTTCGAGGACTTCGCCAATCACAACGCGTTCCGCTTGCTGCGCCGTTACCGCGACCGGGTGAGCTGCTTCAACGACGACATCCAGGGCACGGCCGCGGTGGCCGTCGCCGGCATCCTCTCCGCGCTGCGCGTCACGGGCAAGACGATGTCCGAGCAGACGTTCCTGTGTCTCGGCGCCGGCGAAGCGGCGACGGGCATCTCGGATCTGCTCGTGAACGCCATGATCGAGGACGGGATCGACGCAGCCGCCGCACGTGCCCGCTGCTGGATGGTCGATACGAAAGGACTCGTGGTGGCGAACCGCGGCGAACTCGCCGAGCACAAGCGGCCCTATGCACACGCACATGCGCCGGTCAGCGACTTCATCGGCGCCGTTAAATCGCTGCGGCCGACGGCCATCATCGGCGTGGGTGCCGTGCCGAACACATTCAACGAAGACGTCGTGCGCGAGATGTCGCGCATCAACGAGCGACCCGTCATTTTCGCGCTGTCGAACCCGACCTCGAAGGCCGAATGCACGGCGCAGCAAGCCTACGCATGGTCGGACGGCCGCGCGCTTTTTGCCTCGGGCAGTCCGTTCGACGCGGTGACGTTGCCGGACGGACGGCATTTCGTGCCACGGCAGGGCAACAATTCGTACATTTTCCCGGGATTGGGCCTCGCACTCGTGGTCGTCGGCGCAACTCGCGTCACCGACACGATGTTCCTGGCGGCCGCGCGCACGCTGGCGCGCTGCACGACGCAGGCCGACCTGGACCAGGGCAGCCTGTTCCCGCCGCTCAGTACCGTGCGCGACGTGTCGGCACGCATCGCCGTGGACGTCGCAGAGATCGCCTTGCGCGACGGGCTCGCTTCGATCGAGCGGCCCGAAGACCTCGAGCAGGCAATCCGCGCGGAGATGTACGACCCGCGCTATTGATGCGGGCCGCCATCTGCACGGTGACCGACGCCGGCGCTCAGCTTACTGCGCGCTGCCGCCCACGTAGACGACACCGTCCTTCATCACGAAACTCACCTTGCTGGTGAGCGCGATGTCGTCGAGCGGATTGCCGGGCACGGCAACCACGTCGGCACGGAAGCCCTGGGCAAGCTGCCCCAGGTCAGGTGCGCCCAGCACTTCGGCTGCGTTATAGGTCGCGGCCTGGATGGCCTCCGCGGCCGGCATGCCCGCCTCGACCATGTAGCCGAACTCCTGCGCGTTCTGCCCGTGCGGTGCGACGCCCTGGTCGGTGCCGAAGCCGATTTTCACGCCGGCCTTGTAGGCCTGCGCGAACGTGTCCTGGATCTGGCCGCCGATGCGTGCCGCCTTCGGCCGGATGATCTCGGGGTAGTAACCGTCGATCTTCGCCTTTTCCGCGACGAATTTGCCCGCCGAGATCGTCGGCACGTACCACGTGCCGTGCTTCTTCATCAGCGTCATGATCTCGTCGTCCATGTAGGTCCCGTGCTCGATGGAAGTCACGCCACCTTCAACTGCACGGCGAATGCCGTCCTTGCCGTGCGCGTGCGCCGCGACCTTGTAGCCATAGTCCTGCGCGGTCTCCACCACCGCCTTCACCTCGTCGACGGTGAACTGCGGCGCGTCGCCACTCTTCGCGTAACTCAGGACGCCGCCGGTCGCGGTGATCTTGATCACGTCGGAGCCGTCCTTGTAGCGCTGGCGCACGGCCTGCCGTGCGTCGTCGACGCTGTTGATCACGCCTTCCGTCGGCCCCGGCGGGCCGAGCACGTGCTCGAGCTCCGAGTTGATGCCGTTGCTCGGGTCCGCGTGCCCACCTGTCGTCGCAATCGACTTGCCGGCCGCGTAGATCCTTGGACCGTGCGTGTACCCCTGGTTGATCGCGTCGCGCAGGTGCGGCGTGATGGTGCCGCCGAGGTCACGCACCGTGGTGAAGCCCGCTTTCAGCGTGCGGTCGGCGTAGACGAGCGCGCGATAACCGAAATCGATGTCGTCGAGGCGGAAGCGCTCCTCGTACGATTTCGGGTTCGATTCCTGACCCAGGTGGACGTGCAGGTCGATCCAGCCTGGCAGGCAGGTCTGGCCCGACAGGTCGAGCACGGTGACCCCTGGCGCAGACGCCTTGCCGGGCAAAACGGCCTGGATGCGGCCGTCGGCACCCGTGACGATCGTGCGCTCACCGACCAGGCGCGCCGCCTTCGCGTCGAACACGTTGCCGCATTGCAGGGCCATCGGCGTGGCCGCGCCCGCTTCGCTTACGGTCGCGACGCCGAGAATGGTCAGCAGCGCAGTAATCGTTCGATGCATGGGTCTGTTCCTTTGTTCAACGTAAAGCCCGCGATTCTAATCGCCTGGGTGCACGCCGTCCGGCCGGGCGGATCTGGGTGCAGCCCCTTCGTCTCAAAAAAACAACTAATAATCGCAATGAATGCCGTCCTATTTGTAATTTGACAACAGACGTGCAGAATGACCGCCGTTCTTCCAATCTGCACGGGTGGACAAAATGAGCAAAGAATCGCCACGACTGACGCGCGCAATTCGCCTGGTACTGGGCGGCGCGCTGGGCCTGGCCTCGGGACTGGCAACGCTGCCTGCGCTCGCGCAAACAGCGACGGACCCGGGCAAGGATCTAGAAACCGTGTATGTGACGGGTTCGCGCATCGCGCGCGCGTCGGACTTCGAGAACCCGGCACCTGTCGTCACGTTCTCGTCCGACGACATCGCCAAGTCCGGCTACTCCAACCTGCAGCAGCTGCTCGAAGACCAGCCGTTCGTCGGCAACGGCACGTTTTCGACGCGCGGCAACAACCAGGACTCGACGGCCAACGGCGCGGCATCGATCAGCTTGCGCGGCCTCGGCGCCGACGCGACGCTGGTTCTCGTCAACAACCGTCGCGTCGCGATCAGTTCGTTCGCCGAATCCATCACGACCAATTTCGTCGACATCAACACGATCCCCGTGGCGGCCATCGAGCGTCTCGAAGTGCTGAAGGACGGCGCGTCGGCTGTGTACGGTGCCGACGCAGTCGCGGGCGTCGTCAACGTCATCCTGAAGAAGGACTTCGAGGGCTTCGAGGTTTCCGGCGGCGGCGGCTTCGCGGATGGCTACGACGAATACAACGCCTCCGCCATCTGGGGCATCAACGGCGAAGACTCCAACGTCACGCTGGTGCTCGACTACTTCAGGAACAGCACGCTCAAGAACTCGGAGCGCGGCTCACTCGGCACTGCGGACCAGTCGAGCCGCGGCGGTGAGGACTTCCGCTCGTCGCGCGGCTTCCCCGGCCGCTTCATCGTCAACGGCGTCACCACGATCGACCCGGCCTGCCCCCCGGATCGACGCGCGGGCCAGACCTGCGTCTACGACTACGGCCCCTGGAACCTGCTGACACCGGAAGCCGAGCGCACCGGCCTGATGCTGCTCGGCAACAAGCGTTTCGGCGACGTCGAGTTCTTTACCGAGATCGCAGCACAGCACAACACGTCGATCGCACAGGGCGCGCCGACGCCGCTGGACGAGAGCGCGGGACTCACGGTGCCCGTCACGCACCCGAACAATCCCTACACCGGCGCCACGAGCCTCGCGATCGGCCGCTTCCGTACGGTCGACGCGGGGCCGCGCGGGTGGAACATTCAGACCGACAACATCCGCGGCGTCTTCGGCCTGCGCGGCAAGTTGCTGGAGCGCTGGGATTGGGAAGTGGCGGCGCAGCGCGCGCGCAGCGAATCGGAGCAGACCGGCAGCCGCTCGCAGGGCTGGGTTCGCACCGACTACCTGCAGCAGGAAATCAACGCCGGCCGTTACAACCCGTTCGGGGGTACCTTCAACTCGCAGTCGGTAATCGACGCGATCACGACCAGCCTCGTGCGTCAGGGCACATCGAACCTGACGGCGTACGACGCCCAGATCTCGGGTGAGCTGTTCGACCTGCCGGCCGGCAAGGTCGCGATGGCGACGGGCATCGAGTACCGCGAAGAAGACGTCAGCGACGTTCCCGACGAGCAGTTCCAGCGCGGACTGATCTTCGGTACCGAAGCGGTTTCGGCCCAGGCGTCGCGCGACAACTGGTCGGCCTTCGTCGAGTTCTCGGTGCCCGTGGTCGAGTCACTCGAGGTCAACGTCGCGGCGCGCTACGACGACTACAGCGATTTCGGCGACACCTTCAACCCGAAGATCTCCGCCCGCTGGGAGCCGCTGGAGTCGCTGGCGTTCCGCGCATCGTGGGGCACGGGTTTCCGGGCGCCGTCGCTGGCGCAGATCGGCCTCGGCCCCTCGCAGGAGTCGCAGTTCTTTGTCGACACCTTCGGCTGCGCCGAGAACCCGGCCTACTGCCCAGCTACCGACTACAACATCGTGTTCGCGGGCAACCCGGACCTGGACGCCGAGGAATCGGAGAACTTCAACGTCGGCGTGGCGTGGAAGCCGACCGATTCGTGGCTGTTCGCAGTGGACTACTGGGACATCAAGCAGGAAAACAAGATCGACGAGGTCAACTTCGGCTACCTGTTCCAGCAGTTCTGCGGCGTACAGGACAGCGACGTCTGCGTCCGCGGCACGCCGCTGCCGGGCGACACGCTCGGCCCGCTGCAGTCGGTCAACTCGAGCTTCATCAACATCGGCGAGCAGACGACCAACGGCGTGGACGTGAGCGTGCACTTCCGCGACTCGGTCATGGGCGGCGAGCTGTTCGTCGGCCTGGACTACTCGCGTATGCTGGAATTCAAGAAGCGCGAATTGTCAGCGGATGGCACCAGCTTCGTCACGCGTGACCTGACGGGCGAGTACGAGTATCCGGAAGACCGCTTCGTGCTGACGGGCGACTGGGGCTTCGACGTCTGGGGCGTGCGGGCCACGCTGAATTACACCGGCTCGTTCGAGGACACGCCGGACATCGACTTCGACGGCGTGCTCGATTTCGACTCCAACACGTCACGCACCGTCGGTTCCTTCACGACGCTCAACCTGCAGGGCCGCTACACCGGCTTCGAAGGGCTGACCATCGCCGTTGGCATCGACAACGCGCTCGACGAGGAGCCGCCGTTCGCGATCGGTGACGGCGACACGGACCTCTATGGGTACGTGTCCGGCATGCACGATCCGCGCGGCCAGTTCATCTACGGCAAGTTGACCTACCGCTTCTGACCGCAGAATCCGGTAAACCAGGGCGGGGGCGTCGCAAGGTGCCTCCGCCTTTTCTTTGGGCCCGACCTCGCGCGGTGTTCAGGTGCGGGCGCGTCGCCAGACCAGCGTCTGGTTGTTTGCCGGCATGGCGCAGTCCTCGACCAGGCCCAGTCCCTGAGCCGCCGCCAGCGCGTCGACGGCCTCGAAATCACGGATCCCGCTCAGCGGATCACGCGACCGCAGCGCCTCATCGAATACCGCATTGCTGTGCGAGGTGAACTGCCCGCCATAACGGAACGGACCGTAGACGACCAGCAAGCCGTCGTCGCGCAGCACGCGGCCGACACCGCGGAACAGTGCCTGCACCTGCGGCCACGACACGATGTGCAGCGTGTTGGCCGTGTAGACGGCGTCGACACTGTCCGCATCGCACGACCAGGTCGCCTGCTGGACGTCGAGTTCCAGCGGCGCGAGCAGGTTGCACGCACCTGCCATTTCGATGCGCGCCGTGAGTGCCGCCAGGTACTCGAGTTGCTCGGTCGGTTGCCAGCTGAGACGCGGCAGGTGACGCGCGAAGTGAACCGCGTGCTGTCCCGTTCCCGCGCCGATCTCCAGTACCAGTCCGGCCTGGTGGCCGAGCCAGCGTTGCAGCACCTCGAGGATCGGGCCCTTGTTGCGCTCGCACGCCTCCGAAAAAGGCAGCGACTGCACGAACGAGGGTGAGCGCTTGCCCATTGCCGCGTGTCAGCCCGGACCGTCCTTGAACTCAACACCGTCCTTCATGACGAAGGGCACGCGCTTCAGCACGGTGACGTCGCTGAGCGGGTCGCCGTCGACGGCAATGAGGTCAGCCCGCTTGCCCGGCTCGACCGTGCCCACGTCGGCCTGCAGGCCGAGCAGGTCCGCCGCATTGACGGTGGCCGCCTGCAGCGCCGCGGCGGGCGTCATGCCGTGCTTGATCATCAATTCGAATTCGTCGGCGTTGCGACCGTGCTTGCTCACGCCGGCGTCGGTGCCGAAGGCGATCTTGACGCCCTTGGGCACGGACTTTCGCAGCGATTCGCCCGTCACCCTGATGCGCCATTCGACCTTCGCCCGCACCTGCGGCGAATACGCCTCGGGGTTCGCGGCCAGCCGCTCGATGTAACCGTTCACGGTGGAGAGCGTCGGCACATAGTAGGTGCCCGCCTTCACCATCAGCGCGATGCGTTCATCATCGAGCATCGTGCCATGCTCGATGGAATCGACGCCGGCCATGAGCGCGACCTTGATGCCGTCCGCGCCGTGTGCATGCACCGCGACTTTCTTGCCATAGAGCCTTGCGGTTTCCACGATCGCTCGCGCCTCGTCGTCGAACATCTGCTGGCCGAGACCCGCGCCAACCTGGCTGTTGACGCCGCCGGTCGTGGCGATCTTGATCACGTCCACGCCTCGACCCACCTGTACCCGCACCGCGCGGCGACAGGACTCCACGCTGTCACACAGGTTGTCGTGCGCGTGCAGCACCTCACGAAAATCCTCGCGATAGCCAAGCGCGGCGTCCATGTGCCCCGAGGTCGTCGAGATCGACCGGCCAGCGTCGACAATGTTCGGCCCCACCACCTTGCCCGCGCGTATCGCGTCCCGCAGTGCGAGCGTGACGCCGTTGCCGTCGCCGAGGTTGCGGACCGTGGTGAAGCCTGCGCGCAGCGTCTTGTGCGCATTGGCGAGCGCGTTGTACGCGAGTTCGGCATCCTCCGCCTGCACGTCCTCGAGCTGCCCCATCTGCCCGCCCGTATCCGAAACCAGGTGCACGTGACTGTCGATCAGTCCCGGCAGCACGAAGCGCGTGCGCTGGTCGACGACGCGCTGACTGCCCGGGACTTCGATGAATCCATCAAGCACTTCAGCGATACGCCCGTCACGGATGACTATCGTGCTCGGCCCACGTGGCGCCTGGCCCGGGTGATCGAGCAGTCGCCCGGCATGGACCACGACGATGGTCTGCGGCGTTGTCTTGGCACCTCGAGCCGCATTCGCGGGCGGAGGATCGGCCGCCCAGACAGAGCCCGCCGCCGCTGCGGCAACCAGGGTGGCGAACAGGGCACGAAGCGTGGTCGATGTCTGGTGCACGGGCAGTCTCGACGGCTGGAGGCCGGACAGTCTATTGTCGATGCCCTCGCAACGTCCATGCCTTCCCGAACATGCCCATCTTAGACCGCTGCCACGCTTGGGGCGCACCTGCCGCGCTGTTCGCCTTGTTCACATTGGGCGCTGCCGGGTGCCGCAATGCGCCGGCCCCCGCTGACACCGGCGCGGCAAACGAACCACCTGTCTCGCACGCGGTATCGGTTCCGCAGGTCAGGCTGACGCCAGGCGTGGCCGCCGCGAATCCGATCGCCGTGGAGGCGGGGCTCGAAGTCCTGCGCGCCGGTGGCGGGGCAGCCGATGCCGCGGTCGCCGTGCAGGCGGCGCTGGGACTCGTCGAGCCGCAGAGCTCGGGCTTGGGCGGCGGCGCCTTCCTGCTCTACTACGATGCGCAAACCGGGACGATCGCCGCGTTCGACGGACGTGAGACCGCCCCGGCGGCTGCGACCCCCGGCATGTTTCTGGACGACAATGGCGCACCGCTTTCGTATCAGGATGCAGTCACGAGCGGACGCTCGACGGGCGTGCCGGGCGCCGTTGCAATGCTAGGCCTCGTGCACTCGAAGCACGGCCGGTTGCCATGGAAGTCTTTGTTCGACGCGCCGATCCGCGCGGCCGACCAGGGCTTCGTCGTGCCGCAGCGACTTGGACGATTCGCCAACAGCACGTTCGCGCAGGCGACGCTGCCGGACGCACGCGCGCTGTTCTCCAAGCCCGACGGCACGATCGTGAAGGCGGGCGACACGCTGCGTAATCCAGCCTACGCGGAAACACTGCGGACGATTGCCGTGCGCGGACCTCGGGCATTGCTCGAAGGCCCGCTCGCGGAACAGATCATCGCGCGCACGCAGGCCGAGCCCCGCCCCGGCACGTTGACGCTGCAGGACATGGCGGCCTTTCACCCCGCCGAAGTGCAGCCGGTGTGCCGCACGTTCCGCGTCTACGTGGTCTGCGTGCCGCCGCCGCCATCGAGCGGTGTCGGCGTGCTCGAAGTGCTGGGACTGCTCGAACGCACGGACATTGCGTCGCGTGGCCCGACGGATCCGCAGGCGTGGCTGCTGTTCGCCGAGGCGAGCCGGCTGATGTATGCCGACCGCGATCGTTACGTGGCCGATCCGCGTTTCGTCGCCGTGCCCCTCGAAGGCCTGCTCGACAAGGGCTACCTCGACAACCGCGCGCAGCTGATCGGCGAGCGTGCGGCTGCAAGCGCTCCCGACGCAGGCACTCCGCCCGGTGCCGTAATGACGCGCTCAGGGTTCGATGCGACGGACGAGGTGCCGGGCACTAGCCACTTCGTCATCGTCGACGACCAGGGCGACGTGATCTCGATGACCACCTCGGTGGAATCGCTGTTCGGCTCGGGGCGCGCGGTCGGCGGATTCTTCCTGAACAACCAGCTCACCGACTTCTCGTTCACGGCCGTCGACGCCGCCGGTCGCCCCGTGGCGAATGCCGTCGCTGGCGGCAAGCGGCCTCGTTCTTCGATGTCGCCGGCGATTGTACTGCGCAAGGCGGACGGCGCTTTCGTGGCCGCGGTGGGTTCGCCGGGCGGGTCGGCTATCCTCGCCTACAACGCCAAGGTGCTGATCGGCCTGCTGGCCTGGGACCTGCCGCTGCAGGACGCGATCAACCTTCCCAACGTGATCGCGCGCGGCGCCGACTTTTACGGCGAAATGCCACGCATATCCGCGGAGCTGGCGGCGCAGCTGGCGGCGAAAGGCGTCGCGCTCAAGTCGGGTCGAGGCGAAGAATCCGGCCTGCACGGCGTGGCCGTGCGCGGCAATCCGCCGGCGTTCGAGACAGGTGCGGATCCGCGACGCGAGGGAGTCTGGAAGCCGCAGTAGTCGTCAGTCCTGCAGGGCCCTGGCGAGGCCTGCGCGCGTCAATTGCACGACCACCGGCGACAGTGCCAGCAGCGCGATCAGGTTCGGAATCGCCATCAGTGCGTTGAGCGTGTCGGCGATGGTCCACGCGAGGTCGAGCTGCGTGACCGCACCGAAGAACACCATGATCGTCCAAACGATGCGGTACGGCATGATCGACCAGTCGCCCACCAGGTACTGCCAGCAGCGCTCACCGTAGTACGCCCAGCCGAGGATGGTCGTGAGTGCGAAAATGCCGAGCGCGACTGCGACGAGTTCGCCGCCGATGCCGGGCAGCGCCGACTGGAACGCGGCTTGCGTGAGTGCGGCGCCCGTCTTGCCGGACTGCCAGGCGCCCGAGACCACGATCGCAAGACCCGTCATGGTGCAGACCACGATGGTGTCGAGAAACGTGCCCATCATCCCGATCAGGCCGCTGCGCACCGGATCGTTGCTCATGCCCGCCGCCTGCGCGATGCCGGCCGTGCCGAGACCGGCTTCGTTCGAGAAGATTCCGCGTGCCACGCCGTAGCGGATCGCGGCCATCATCGCCGCGCCGGCGAAGCCACCGACGGCCGCGGTGCCCGTGAAAGCCGTTGCGAAAATCAGCGCAAAGGCGTCCGGGATCGACTGCCAGTGATAGACCAGCACGATCATCGCCGTGGCCACGTACCCGATCGCCATGAACGGGACGAGCCAGTTCGCGACCGAGGCGATGCGCTTGATGCCGCCGAGGATGACCGCGCCGGTGATGACCGTGAGCACAACGCCAGTGACGACCGGGGTGATGTTGAACGACCCCTGCATTGCGGCCGCGATGCTGTTCGACTGCACCATGTTGCCGATGCCGAAACCGGCCAGTCCGCCGAACAAAGCAAACGCGGTGCCGAGCCAGGCCCAGCGCGGGCCCAGACCGTTGCGGATGGCGTACATCGGCCCGCCGACGAACCGGCCCTTCTTGTCACGCTCACGGAAGTGCACGGCCAGCAGCACCTCGGCGTACTTGGTGGCCATGCCGACGAGCGCCGTCATCCACATCCAGAACACCGCGCCGGGGCCGCCGAGCGCGACAGCAGTGGCCACGCCTGCGATGTTGCCGACACCGATGGTCGCGGCAAGGCATGTCATCAGCGCCGCGTACGGGCTGACCTCGCCGTGGGCTTCGTCACCGCCCCGGCCGCTCCATACCAGCCGCAGGCCGGCACCGATCTTGCGCACCGGCATGCCGCCGAGCCGCACCTGCAGATACAAACCCGTGCCGAGGATCAGCACCAGCATGGCCGGGCCCCAGACGAACGAATCCAGGGCGTTGATCCAGTCGGTAAACGTGGTCATGAACTCCCCTGTGCGCGAAATTCCCGGACGGTCGCCGCCGTCCTGGCGTGCCGCACGTTACCTCAGTTCACCGTCGTGCGACAGCGCGCCTCGCCGGCGTCCTGCACGCGTCCCTCGACGTCGATGAAGCGCCACGAGTAGCTCCCGCCCTCGAGCGACAGTTGCAGCACGCCGTGCTCGAGCACGCGTGCCTGGCTGCGGTACGGCGGCTTCCAGAAGCCGTAAAGCCTTGCGCCTCCAGTGCCGACGACGAATTGCCGCGGCGCCTGGCCGTCGCCCGGCGGCTGCCCTTCCGCATCGAGGGGATCGAAGCGCTCGTAAAAATGTTCGTGCCCGCTCAGCACCAGGTCGGCGCCATGGCGGTCGATCAGTTTCCAGAAAGGTCGCATCTTGTCACCCGAACCTCGATGCATGCCCGACGAGTACAACGGCGCATGCCACATGACGAGCAGGCAGCCTGGCGTCCGCGCAGGCGCTTTCACAGCTTCAGCGAAGAGCCGCTCCAGCCACTCGTACTGCGCCCGCAGCGCACTGCCATCGACGCTACTGTCGAGCGCGATCAGCCGCCAGTCCTCGGTCAACGCGCGGCTGTATGCGATGAAGCTGCCGTCGCGCAGCACGTCGGCACCGAAGTACTCGCTGAAATCACCGACGTTGCCACGCACGTAATCGTGGTTGCCGGGAGTGGCCAGCGTCATCGCACGGTGCCGCCCCCACGTTGGCTCGTAACACGAAGCGAGCGCCTGCGCGTCGCCGAGCGGATAAGCCATGTCACCGAGACCGAGCACCAGCGCGCCCTCTGGCACGAGTCGCGACGTGCGCTCAGCCATCGAATCCGCAGGTGCACGGTGATTGCAGTCGGCGATGTCACCAACGGCGTAGACCTGCAGGCCGGCCGACGGCATCGCGGGCACGGTCGACGACACCGGTGGCCGGGTGGTTGCGATACAACCGGCAAGTACCAGCACTGCGACGAGCGCAGCACTGGTCCGGCCGGAGACGAATGCGCGTACCATCATCCGACGGAGCGTCCTGCGGATCGGTCAGCCGGCCTTCCAGCAGTAGCAGTTGATCTTGTGTCCATCGAGGTCCCGGAAATATCCGGCGTAAAACCCATCCGTGCCGCGCGGACCCGGAGCGCCTTCGTCCTTCGCGCCGAGCGCGATGGCCTGCCGATGGACTTCGTCCACTTTCGCGTTGCTGTCGACGACCAGCGCCACCATTACGCCGTTGCCGAACGAGGCCGGCTTGCCGTCGAACGGCTTGATTACGCCGAGCGCAGGCTTGTCGAGGGACACAGCCCACGCCACCATGGTCTCGGACTCCATGAACCGGCCGGCGCCCAGCAGCTTGAGCAATTCGTCGTAGAACGCGGCTGCCCGCGGGATGTCGTTCGAGCCCAGCGTGACATATCCGATCATCGGTGTTGCGCTCCCTTCGGTATCATTCAAGTGTCGGCGCGTCCGGCATGGACGGCCGCTGCCAGGGAGAGTGTGCGTGACGGACGGGTCCGAAGGAAAGCGCGAAGCTTCGCTGCTGCAGCAGGTCGAGGGCACCGAGAAACTCTTTCTCGCCGGCCGGCGCAACCGCGCCGCCGACCTCGAGAGCGCTGTCCGCTTCTTCCTCGAGTTCCTGCACGGCTTCGAGAGCTTTGAATTCCACCAGCCGTGCGTGACGGTCTTCGGTTCCGCGCGCTTTCACGACGACCATCGCTACTACAAGCTGGCACGCGAGGTCGGGTACGCGCTGGGCAAGGCCGGCTTCGCGGTGATGACGGGCGGCG
Source organism: Gammaproteobacteria bacterium (assembly GCA_011391405.1). Taxonomy (GTDB): domain Bacteria; phylum Pseudomonadota; class Gammaproteobacteria; order Steroidobacterales; family Steroidobacteraceae; genus RPQJ01. The sequence goes on along the minus strand of JAABQQ010000222.1, from coordinate 10,473 downwards.
GGTCGGGAATCATGGAAGCCGCCAATCGCGGCGCGCGCGAGGCCGGCGCCTTGAGCCTCGGCTGCAACATCCGGCTGCCGCGCGAGCAGCAGCCCAACGCCTACCTCGACCGCTTCATCGGTTTTGAGCATTTCTTCGTGCGCAAGGTGATGCTGGTGAAGTACTCGTGCGCGTTCGTCGTGATGCCGGGCGGCTATGGCACGCTCGACGAAGCGTTCGAACTCGCCACGCTGGTGCAGAACGGCAAGATCGAGCGCTTTCCCCTGATCGCGGTGGGACGAGACTTCTGGGGCGAGATGCAGCGGTTCCTCGAGCAGACGCTGGTGGGCGAAGGCACCATCACGCGCGAGGAGCTCGCGCTGCTGCGTCTCGCGGATACGGCGGAGGAAGTCGTGCGCATCGCGCGCGAGGCGTCAGTGACCGGAAGGAATCGTTCGGAAACTGGCCAGGTGCCGTAGCCGACTGTCGCTCGCGGTGGCGTGCCTTCAGGCCGCCAACAGGTCGTCGAGCAATCGCCAGCGTTCCAGCTTCTGCGCAAATCGCAGCGAAGCGTGCGCCGGGCTCGTCGATGGCAACAGGTGCAGCGGCAGCGACGACAGCGGTTCGGGCAGGACGGGCTGCACCCTGCGCACATACAGCCGATGGGCCGTCCCGCCGTTGACGCAAACGTGGGCGATGCGGGGATGCTCGCGGAAAAAGCGTTTGAAGTCGTTGGTTACGACGGTCGTCAGGTCGATCGCAGCATCGAGACTGCCGGGACGCACCGCTTCCTTGCACACGTCCCACAGCGCGATCCGGTTGCGGCGCAGTCGATCGGCCCGCTCAGCGTAGGGAACGCCGGGTCCCGCATCGAACAGTTCGCCCATGACGCGCCAGAAAACGTTGTGTGGCTGCGCGTAATACTGGCGTGCCGCTAGCGAGGCCACACCAGGCAGTGAACCGAGGATCAGGACGCGTGCGTCTGGCGCAGCAATCGGCGGGAAGCCTCGCGACGCCAGCTTCCTCAAGCCGCTGCGTCGCGTTGCGGCGTCTTTCGCTCCTCAGCCTTGCGCGCAGCCAGGTCCCGCGCCGGGTGCTCGTAGTCGTTCTTCTCCCAGTCGCGGTACTGCGGCGGAATCGGGTTCATCGAACCGTCGGCGAGCCAGCCGAGGCTTCCGTCCATGAACAGCCCGGCGACCTTGCGGTAGGACCGGTTGTTGTTCGACTTCACGGCACGGAAATTCGCCTCGATACGCCGCCGCGCCTCACGACAGAAGAGATCCGCCAGTTCCTGCGGACTCTGGTCCGTCGCGTTCTCGCCGAGCAGGTGGTCCGCGTACGACAGCGTGGTCGACATGACGAACAGGTCGACGCCGATATCGACGAAATTGCCGAGGATCAACTGCTCCTTCTCAAGCTTCGGGCCAAACCTGGCCATGGTGGCGAACAGCCGCCGGGCCAGCAGCTTGCTGGTCTTGCCCGCGTAGGCGAGATGCTTGCGGTTCACCTCGCTGAGGTGCCTGGCCTCGAAGTGGTGGCCGGTTTCGGGCATGAACAGCTTCGGCAGCCAGGTGGAGTAGAACCCGGCCGCCTTCATCATGGCTTCGCCCTTGCTGAGCTTCTGGCCGGGCTTGGGCTGGAGGATCGGCATCACCAGCTTGAAATGCGTGTCGAGCGCCTCGCGCGCCATGATGAGGTGCATGACCTGCGACGAGCCCTCGAAGATGCGCCCGACGCGCATGTCGCGGATCGCCATCTCGACGCTGGTCGGTCGCTCGCCGCGCTCGTAGAGCGAAGTGGCGCGCTCATACCCGCGACCGCCGCGCACCTGCAGGTAGTCGTCGAGAATTCGATAGAGCGTCTCTGAACAGAAATACTTGGCCGCCGCCGCCTCCAGCCTGATGTCGACGTTCTTGCGGTCGGCCAACGCGCAGGTCAGGTACACCATGCTCTTCATCGCGAACAGGTGCGCGGCATAACTCGAGATCATCCTGGCGATGGCCTGGTGCTTGCCGACGGGCTGGCCCCACTGCTGCCGCGTGGTGACCCACCAGCGAGCGTCGTCGACGAAGGCCATGCCGACGCCGATGGCGGCGGCGGGCAAGCCCAACCGGCCGACGTTGAGGGTGGCCAGCGCGATCTTCAGGCCCTCCCCGGGCTTGCCGATCATGTTCTCCGCGGGCACCCGGACGTCCTTGAACGTGACCGAGCCATTGGCGATGCCGCGCAGTCCCATGAATGTCGAGCGCCGCACCCGCTCCACCCCCGGCCACGCGGTCTCGACGACGAAGCACGAAATCTGCGGGATCGTCTTGCCGTTCGGCAGTACCTTGTCCGGCGTGCGCGCCAGCACGGCGATCATCGTCGTCTTCGGATCCGTGACGTTCGTGCACCACTGCTTGTCGCCGTTCAGGATAAACGCCTTGCCGTCCTCGGTCGGCGTGGCCACGGTACCCATGCGCGCCGGGTCGGAGCCAACGTCGGGCTCTGTCAGAGCGAACGCGGAAATCTCACCCTGCGCAAGCCGCGGCAGGTACTTGCGCTTCTGCTCCTCGGTACCGAACTCGCGCAACGGTTGCGGCACGCCGATACTCTGGTGCGCCGAGAGGTACGTGACCGTGTTGGAACAATAGCTCCCGATCATGCCCAGCACGCGCGCGTAATTGGTGATGGAGAACCCGAGGCCACCGTACTCCTGCGGGATCTTCATGCCGAAGAGGCCGATCGCAGCCATCGCATCGAGCGCTGCGGCGGGATACTCGCCTTGCTCGTCGATCTTGTAGGGATCGACGTGCCGCTCGAGCACCTCGCGCACCTTGACGAGGTAGTCGTCGCCGATCTTGCGGTCGTCCGGCGACTGCGCCGGGAACGGATGCACAAGGTCCCAGCGGAAGCTGCCCTTGAAGACCTCGGCCGTGAAACTGACGTTCTCCCACTCCGCCTGGCGGGCGTCCTCCGCCAGTTCCATTGCGACGTCCCGCGCTTTCGTGTCCATAGGCCCTCCGCCCAGAGTATCCGCGGTCGGAATCTCGCTCCGGACGGCGCCCGCGACTATCGGGGCTTATGCGCAGGCTTGGGCCTGGCAAGTGCGGAAGCTACGCAACCGGGCGGCTGGGGGCCGGGCTGCCAACCCGGCCCTCCCCCGCTTGCGCAGGAGAGGGCGGCGGAAGAGAGGAAACAAGCGGTCAGGTGCGCTCGAGCACCGTCGTGATGCCCTGGCCCAGGCCGATGCACATGGTGGAGATTCCGAGCGTAGCGCCCTTCTGCTCCATCACGTTGACGAGCGAAGTGGTGATGCGCGCGCCGGAACAACCCAGCGGATGGCCCAGCGCAATCGCGCCGCCATTCAGGTTCACTTTGTCCTCGAACGTGTCCATCAGGCCGAGGTCCTTGATGACGGGCAACGACTGCGCGGCAAAGGCTTCGTTCAATTCGGCGATCTGGATGTCCTCCATCTTGAGACCAGCACGCTGTAGCGCCTTCTTCGTCGCCGGTACCGGGCCGTAACCCATGATGGCCGGATCGCAACCCGCTACGGCCATCGCGCGGATCTTCGCGCGTGGCTTGAGGCCGAGCGCCCTGGCACGCTCGTAGCTCATGACCAGCATCGCCGACGCGCCATCCGAAATCGCCGACGACGAACCCGCCGTGACGGTGCCGCCTTTCGGGTCGAACGCGGGCGACAGCGCAGCCAGCGCTGCCACGGTCGTCTCTGGCCGGATCACTTCATCGATCTCGCACAGCATGCGTGCACCGTTGCCGTCGTGCCCTTCGATGCCGACGATTTCATTCTTGAAGCGGCCCGTCTGGGTCGCCTCCCAGGCCTTGGCATGCGACCGCGCGGCGAACTTGTCCTGCATTTCGCGCGTGATGCCGTGCATGCGGCCCAGCATCTCGGCGGTCAGGCCCATCATGTTCGACGCCTTCGCGTACTGCGTCGAGGCCGCCGGGTTCAGGTCGATGCCGTGCATCATGCCGACGTGACCCATGTGCTCGACGCCGCCGATCACGAACACGTCGCCCTGGCCCGTCATGATCTGGGCAGCCGCCGTGTGCAGCGCCTGCATCGACGAACCACAGAGGCGGTTGACTGTCTGCCCGGGCACCGTGTGCGGCAGGCCGGCGAGCAACAGCGCGTTGCGCGCGATATTCATGCCCTGTTCGAGCGTCTGGTTCACGCAGCCCCAGATCACGTCCTCGACTTCATTCATGTCGAGGCCGGGGTTGCGGCGGAACAGCGCCTTGATCAGCTCGGCCGAGAGCGCCTCGGCGCGAACATTGCGGAACATGCCGCCCTTCGAGCGGCCCATCGCAGTACGGACGCCATCGACGATGACGACATCGCGGGGATTGAGACTCATCTTGATCTCTCCGTGTAATCCGTGAGGGCCGCGGTCAGCCGAAGAACTTCTTGCCGGAAGCGGCCATGTCGCGCAGCAACTGCGGCACCTCGTAGACCTTGCCGAGGGGTGCCAGCTTGTCCGCAACCGCGACGTAGTTCGCCGCGCCGGTCTGGTCGACGTACCGGCAGGCGCCGCCACGGAACGGCGGGAAACCCACCCCGTACAAGAGCGACATGTCGGCCTCCTGCGGCGAGGCGACGATCTTCTCCTCGAGGCAGCGCGCCACTTCGTTGACCATCGGCACCATGCAGCGCGCGACGATCTCCTCGGGCGCGAACTCCTTGCGCTCCGCGACCACACCCTTGATCAGGTCGTAGGTCGCCGGGTCCACCGACTTCTTCGGCTTGCCCTTCTTGTCGGGCGCGTAGACATAATAGCCCTTGCCGTTCTTCTGGCCGTAGCGCTGGTTGTCGACCAGTACCTGCGTGGCGTTCCGCCACTCGTGGCGCATGCGGTCCGGGAACCCCTGGGCCATGACTTCTGCGGCGTGCACGCCGGTGTCCATGCCGACGACGTCCATGAGATACGCCGGGCCCATCGGCCAGCCGAATCTTTCCATGGCCTTGTCGATGGCCAGGAAGTCCGCGCCGTCGCGCATCAGCATGTGGAAGCCGGCGAAGTACGGGAACAACACGCGGTTGACGAAGAAACCCGGGCAGTCGTTCACGACGACGGGCGTCTTGCCCATCTTGCTCGCGAGTTTGACGGTCGCAGCCACGGCTTCCTCCGAGGACTGCTTGCCGCGGATCACTTCCACCAGCGGCATCATGTTCACCGGGTTGAAGAAGTGCATGCCGACGAAGTTCTGCGGTCGCTTGAGGCCTTCAGCCAGCAGGCTGATCGAGATCGTCGACGTGTTCGACGCGATGATCGTGTCCTCGCGCACCAGGCCCTCGACCTCGGCGAACACGGCCTGCTTCACCTTGGGATTCTCGACGACCGCTTCGATGATGATGTCGACGCTGCCGAAATCGCCGTAGTTCAACGTCGGACGGATGCGGCCGAGCGTCTCGCTCATCTTGGCCGGCGTCATGCGCCCCCGCTCGACCTGCTTCGAGAGCAGCTTGCCCGCTTCGTTCATGCCGAGCGCGAGCGCGTCGTCGCGGATGTCCTTCATCACGATCGGCAGGCCCTTGTAGGCCGCCTGGTAGGCGATGCCGCCACCCATGATGCCGGCGCCGAGCACGGCCGCCTGCTTGATCTCGCGCTTGCTTTTCTTCTCCCAGGCGCCAGCCGCCTTCTTGACGCCCTGGTCCGCGAGGAAGACGCCGATCAAGGCGCTGGACTGCGGGGTCAGTGCAGCCTTGGCGAAATACTTCGCCTCGACTTCGAGCGCGGCGTCGCGGCCGAGCGTGGCTGCTTCCTGCATGTTCTTGAGGGCGAGCATCGGCGCCGGGTAGTTGGGACCGGCCTGCGCGCCCACCACGGCCATCGACGACGTAAAGGCCATCGTCAATTCCATCTGGTTGAGCTTGAGCGGCGACAGCTTGGCCGCGCGACGGCCCTTCCAGTCGAGCTTGCCCGCGATGCACTGCTGCAGCATCGAGAGCGCCGCGTCACGCAGCTGCTCGGGCGCGACGACGGCGTCGACCACGCCGTCCTTCAGTGCCGCATCGGCTTTCTTGTCGGCGCCGGAACAGATCCACTCCACGGCGTTGTCGACGCCGACGATGCGCGGCATGCGCACCGATCCGCCGAAGCCCGGGAAGATGCCGAGCTTCACTTCGGGGAAGCCGACCGAGGCGGCCGTCGACATGACACGGTAGTCGGCAGCAAGCGCCAGCTCGAGACCGCCGCCGAGGCACACGCCGTTGATGGCGACGACGGTCGGGACCGGCAGGTCCTCGAACGTGCTCAGCATGCGATTTACCTCGAGCACGGACGTCGCAATGGCTGCCTCGCCCGCCGCGAACATCGCGCCGAACTCGGTGATGTCGGCGCCGACGATGAACACCGGCTTGCCCGACGTCACGACGACGCCCTTCACGCTGCCGTCTTTCGCGATCGCCTGCGTCGCCGCCGCGAAGTCCCGCAGTGCGACCTGGTTGAGCTTGTTGACCGATTCGCCGGCGAGGTCGAACTTCAGTTCGACGATGCCATCGCCCAGCGTCGCGGCGCTGAAGGCGGGTCCCGTGTACAGCATGAGTCTCTCCCTACTTCTGGTTCCGAGGAGCGGGCCGCGCCGAAAGGGACTGGCGCCGCCGAACCGGCCAAGTTTGCGGCACTGCAAAAAATTTTGTAATGGGGGGACATTCTTATCCTCGACCGAGCATCGGCACCTCTCTCACCATGAGTGGGTGAGGACGCAGCGGCCCCACCCCAGCCACCCTCGTCCAGTCGGAAAATGGACCAGGAGTTTCAGCCACTTAGCTCCATTCGCCAACTCAGGTCAGTCAGCAATCGTGAGTCCGAAGCCGCGTTGGAGTGCGGCGCCTTTGCATCCCTGGAATAGCAGCTGGAAGTTGTGCAGGACAGACGGCCGGTCCTCCGCAGGTGCGCCCGAACTCGAAAGTCTTCCACTCTCCCTGCTCGACGAGTAAGTACCCGGGGCCGTAGAGCTGTATGAGAATGACAACGACCAAAATGACGGCGAATTTCTTGCTGCAATGCGGTAACTTGCCGTCGCGCCCCGGATGGATCCTCATGCAGACTGCACCGCGCCTCATTGCCCTGCTGCTCTTCGCCCTGTTTGCGCTGGGCTCATCCGCGCGCGCGGACGACGACGCCACCCCGAAGCACGTGCGCGAGGCCTTCGTTGCGGCCATGGCTGCCGTAACTGCCGCCCCCTTCGACCCGGCCGGCGGCGATTCCGAGGCCCTGCAGCGCTATCCGCTCTACCCCTACCTGCAGGCGGCGCGACTGAACCGGCAGCTGGTGCTGCTACGACCCGTTGCGGCGCAGCCCGGCGGCGACCCGCGACTCCCGCTCGACGACGAGATCGCCGCGTTTCTCGCGCAACAGGGAGATCGGCCCGTAACACGGAAACTGCGATCGGCGTGGCTGGACCATCTCGCTGAGCGACGGGCCTGGTCGACATTCGTCGCGCAGTACCGCGAGGACCGCGACACGCAATCCACGCTGCGCTGTGATTGGCTCGCCGCGCGCGTCGCGCTGGGCCAGTTCGATGGGCTGGAGGCCGAACTGACCGACACATGGCTCACCGCCACGAGCCTGCCCGACGCCTGCGACCCGGCGCTCGCCTGGTGGCGCGCACGGGGCGGACCAGGTGACGTCATGGTCGAACGGCGTGCCCGCCTGGCGCTCGAGGCGGGCGAAGCCGGGCTCGCGCGGTTCCTCGCCAGGTCGCTGCCCGCTGCACGCGCGGCTCCACTGCTGCAATGGGCTGCCCTGATCGAGCAACCTGGGCGCGAGATTTCGGCGCTGATTGCCCAACCTGCGAAAACCGTCGAGCCACAGGCGCTGGCAGACGGCTGGTCGCGCTTCGCGCGCGCGGATGCAGAGGCTGCAGCGGCCGCTTTCCCGGCATTGACGCAGTCTCGCGGACTCGACCAGCGCGCTGCAGGCCCCTACGCCCTGTCCGTCGCCCTCGCGCTGTCGTGGAGTCGTCATCCGCGCGCGCTGGAATTCTTCCGTGTCGCGCACGAGGACGACTTCGACGAGCTCGCCCACGAGTGGCGCGCCCGCGCCGCGCTCTGGGCCGGTGACTGGCGCGAAGTGGCGGCGGCAACCGCCGCGATGCCCGATGACATGCGTGACCAGCCACGCTGGCGCTACTGGTCGGCGCGGGCGAGCGAGAAGCTCGGCGATGTTTCGCAGGCGCGCGAGCTGTATGCCGCCGTCATCCCGACCGACAACTGGTATGCCGCGCACGCGGCCGCGCGGCTGGACCGCAAGTTCACGCCGCAACTCGAACCGCTCGCACTCAGCAAGGCTGAGGTGGATGCGCTGGCGGCTGAAGCCGCCTTCGTCCGCGCACGCGAACTCCTGCACTGCGACATGGTCGCCGAGGCGACAGCGGAATGGCGCGCTGCGTACGACGAGTTGCCGCCCTCGCGGCAGGTGCAGGCCGTGGGCCTCGCGTCCCGCTGGGGCTGGCACGACCAGGCCATCGCGACCGCGGCACGCCAGAAACTGTTCAACGATTACGACTTGCTGTATCCGCGGCCCTTCGACGCCGACGTGCGCAGCGCCAGCCGGCGCACTGGACTGCCCGAGGAACTGATCTACGCGATCATCCGGCAGGAGAGCCTGTTTCGCGCCGACGCGGCGTCGGGTGCCGGCGCGATCGGGCTGATGCAGTTGCTGCCCGAGACGGCGCGCCTGACCGCGCGACGCGCCGGCCTGCCCGAGCCGACGCGCGCTCAGCTCATCAAGCCCGCGGTGAACATCCCGCTGGGGTCCGAGTTTCTGGCGAGCCTGGTCCAGCGCTTCGAAGGCGAGACGGCGTTGGCCGCCGCCGGTTACAACGCCGGGCCCAACGCCGCGCGGCGCTGGCGACCCGCTGCGCCGATGGACCTCGACGTCTGGGTCGAGAACATCCCGTTCAACGAAACTCGCGCCTACGTGCAACGCGTGGCATGGCATGCGCTGGTGTTCGCCTGGCTCGCCGACCGCAAGCCGCGCGAGGTGAACGACTGGCAACGTGCAGTGCGTCCTGCAGCGTCGACGGCCGTGGCCATGACCGCATCGCAGTGAACACCGTCCGATTCAGACGCAGGCCCGCCATTCGGCGATGAAGTCACCGCTGGGCGTGCCGTCGCAATCGGCAAACGCGCACCAGACCGCTGCTGCTTCCGCCTCGTTCAGTCGCCCCCGCAAACCGGCCAGCCGCTCGTTGATCGTGACGTCCCCCAGTTGCAGCAGCGCGACGAAAACGGCGACCCGGTTCAAGGCCAGTCCGCGGCGAATCCATTCGAGCGCGTCGCCCACCGCAAGTTCACGGCGCTCGATGCTGACAGGGGTTCCGCCGAGAGAGCCCAGCACGGCCTCGCAGACCAGCCCCGGATCCGTTTCGCCGACCGCGACGGGCAGCCAGGCGCGTGAGGTGGTCTCGCCCCGCCGCACAGCCGCACGCAACTCTGCGACGACCCATCGTCGCTGCGTCACGCTGGCCAAACGCAACTCCTGCCAGTAGCGCATGAGTGCAGCGGTGACGGCCGCTGGCGCGGCGCCGCGAGCGCCCGCAAGAATCAATGCGCGAAGCAGGGCGCGATGCGCCGCGACGTCGGCGCGTTCCGGCTGTGGTGCCGAGCGCGTGGCCACGGCTTGCTGAGACTGGATCGACATGTTCAAAACCTCCTGGCCCGAGGGCGTTGCCACCTGGCCGGAAGGACGAGGCGCGTCTCGCGGCGTGTCATTGGGGGGAGGTTCGCAAACGAAAAACCCTCCACCGCATGACGCGCCGGAGGGTCCAGTGAGTTTGCACCCGCTTCGTTGCCTGCCGGCCGCATCCGCACCTTGCGGTGCGAGCCACCTTGCCCGGGAAGGCAGGTTGGCCTGGGCGCGGAAACGCCCTGTCTTGATGCTGGGGCGAAGTATAGCCGAGTAGTCGCCGCCGTAAAGGTCCGGACTATCCGCAGTCGCCAACAGCGCGCCAGAGCCCGCCTCAGGGCTGCACGCCGTACAGCGCCTGCAGCAGCGCATGCGTCGGCACGAAGACGAACACAACGAAAGCGAAGAAGAGCAGCGTCACGTAGGTCGCGGGCGACGACGACGAACGGCGGGCACCGAACCCATGTGTCCAGTTGATGTTGCGCTCAGGCGTGCTGACCGCGCGGCTCCACGGCAGCACCACCGCGGCCAGCACGATGGCGCCCGCCAGGCCCGCCCGCGCGTCGTATCCGTACTCGCGCACCATCCACAGCAGGACGAGCGGCAACGGCACGTGAAACAGCGACAGGCCACGCAGCAGTCGCGGACGCTCGGGCTCGAACATGTAATCCGTCAGACCCGTGATGCGGCGTCGCAAGGTCAAGCGCGCCACGAAATCCACGTTCCAGAGAATCTCGGGTACCAGCACGGCGACGGCCAGCACGCTCGCCAGCGCTGAACTCTGCAGCCAGAGCGCGGGCACCGCGCCGATGAACGCGATGTCGGAGAACCACAGGAAGTTGCGCCAGCTGTAGTGGCG
>JAABQQ010000221.1 GCA_011391405.1 Gammaproteobacteria bacterium | reverse complement strand
TTGCGGTGGCTCCGGATTTCCCGACGGCGCTGGTCACCGACGGCACGACCGTTTTCTGGACGGACGCGGCGGCATTGCACAGCGTGCCGCTCGCTGGTGGCGCGATGACCACGCTCGCGAGCGCTTTGCCGCTGTCCGGCGGCTTGAGCGTCGACACAACGCGCGTCGCGTGGACCGAGCGACCGAGCAGCACGGCGTTCAGCGGCGCGCTCCGTGCGTTGCCGAAGACCGGGGGAACCATCTCGACGCTGGTCGCCAACGCCGCCTCGCCGCGAGCTGTCGCGCTGATCAGCAATGGCGATCTCATCTACGCGAATGGCGTGATCGACTTCCTGCCCGCCAGCGTCAGCGGCATCTATCGGCGCTCGGCCGCGGGCAGCGTTACTACCCTGGTATCCGGCGTCGCGGGTCCCGGCCCGATCGCCGTGGACGGTACGCATGTCTACGTGTCGGAGGGATGGTGGATCAAGCGCGTGCCGCGGAGCGTCGGCGCGGCCAGCCTCGTGTCGCAGGCGAGTTTCTACCTCACATCCTTAGGCGTCGACAGCACCCACGTTTACTGGGTCGAGGAAGACTTCGGGACGGTGCGCAAGGCACCGCTCACTGGAGGCGCTCCGACGCTGCTGGGTACAGGGAACGGAAGGCCATTCGACCTGCGAGTGAGCGGTGGATCGGTTTATTGGCTGCTCGGTCTCGACAGCCTGCTCCGAGTGCCCACGGCAGGCGGGTCGGTCGCGACCGTGGCGGGGTCACTGCAGGCTGCCGAGACACTTACGGTGGACGCCGGATATGCGTACTTCACGGAAAGCGACGCGGCGCGGGTATCCAGGGTTCCCGTCGCGGGCGGGGAAGTCACGCCGATTGGAGGCATTACGGGCGGCCAGGTCTGGTACGCCCTGACCCAGGACGCCAGCCGCATTTTCTGGTTGACGCCTCTGAATCTGGGCAGCGCCGCCAAGGACGGCACATCGAGCGCGACGATCCTCGGCGCGCCGCTGTCGGACGCGGGCGTGCGGGGCTCGATCGCCGTGGATGATGCCTATGTCTACTGGGCTGAAACTTTGATCGGCGCGATCAAGCGAGCGCCGAAGTAGGGGCCCCGGACGGGGTGGCGGCCTTTGCGTCGCTCCTGTCGGCCGGGTTGGTGTTCAGGGAGGGTCTGTCTGGATCAACTGGGGAAACATCATGAAAGCGAATGGAATCCTGATCGCATCGGTGGCGATGCTGTGCACTGCAGGCGCAGTGCCCGCATACGCGGCGGACCTCACGTACGAGTGGTATGCCGCAGCGAATAACGGTGACCTGATTCCAGGCACCGACAAGCTTTTCAACAGTTACAACCAACCGACCGTCAATGACGGTGGCCGGGTGGTATTCCGCGCACGCAGCCGCGGTGGCCAAGGACAGCCGGAACACGGCATCTACGTGCGCGACCTCGACGAGTTTGGGCCGATCGTCACGGTGTTCAGGCGCCTCGGCCCGGTGCCGCAGCCGAACAATGCAACCTACGGTCCCGGCAAGGAACCGGCGCATTTCAACGAATTCCCGTCGGTGCCGCGCATCGATGCCGGATCCGACACTGTTGCCACGCGCGGCATGTCACAGCCTGTCTGGCAGAACACTGTGGATGACACGCGAACGGGATCCGCCGGCGTCTACGCTGATCCGCAGGGTGTTCCGACTACGGCAGCAAGCATGCTCGGCGACGTTGCCGGATTCGAGTACTTCCAGGTACCGATTCCCGAGGTGCCGGCGGGGACTGGCTTCGACCAGTTCCCGGGATCGCCTGCAGTTACGGAGCGCAATACGATTGTTTTCAAAGGTAACTTCGCCGTGGGCGGCGTTGGCAAGACGGGCGTCTTTTACCGCAATGTGGTCGCAAGTGGCGGCGTGGCGCCGATTGAACTGATCGCGAGTTCCTACACACAGATCCCTGGCGCGACGGGTGCCTTCGGTTCGACCGCACCGCCCAGCGCTGCCGGCAAGTACGTGGTGTTCGTCGGTTACGACAACGAAGCGAAGCCGACAGCCGGCGGAATTTACCGCGCGCGGCTGGGCAACAAGCCGATCAAGCTCGAGACCATCGTCAAGATCGGCGACCCCGTGCCCGGCGAGGTGAAAGGTGAAGAGTTCAAGTTCAAGGTTTTCGGCGAAGCGGTGTCGCTCTCGTCGAATGGTCGCCATGTCCTGTTCTGGGGCGCCTGGGGCTCGGAGACGTACGACGTCGAGGTGACCTGCCCGAACGAGGGCAATGCCGCGGTCCGAGCCTTCTGCATCGAACGTTCGGACGACGGGCTGGGAACGAGCATCAAGGCGGTGCCTGTGCACCAGGGCTTCTTCGTGCGCGACATGCAACTCCGCAAGACCGCAGTCATCGCCAAGACGGGCGGCGATTTCAAGGACTTCGTGTACTGGAACTTTTCCGGTCGCGCGCCCGGGATAGGTGGAGGCGAAGAAGGTAGCGACGACATCGAGGAGCCGGCTCGTTGGCGTACGGCGACGTTCGGAGCAGTCTCAGCGCATGGCGTGCCGAGCATGTCGGCGTTCAAGGCCCGGTCGGGCGACGGCTCCGACGGTATCTTCCTGCGCAAAGTCCTTCCAACGAAGGCAGGTGAGGTGATGCCACTGCTGTGGACCGGCATGCCAGGCGTAACGGTGGACCCCGAGACGCCGGATGGCGCAGTCATCACGTCACTGGGAATAGAGCGCGACGGCTTCCGTGGCCAGTGGCTCGCCGTGAGCCTCGGCATGGCCGCTGAAGGCGGCTCGGAGGAAGACACTGGTTGGGCCGGAATTTATGCAGCACGATTTTTCGACGAGGAGCTGATTGCCCCGTAGTTGACGGCATCGGGCTTTCGGAATGGCGAAGCCTCACTTCAGCTTCACTTCAGGATCACCGCTTATCGTGAAACTCGAAGTCACTGTGTGCCGAATGCGAGCGCAAGCGCGCAAGGAGGACGGATATGAAAGGCTTTGCCCATCGAATGTCAGTGTTGGCGGTGGCCGCACTGCTCGTCGGACTCAATGCCTGCGGCGGGAGTGACTCCCACGACAAAGTCAGTCCGCCGCCGCCCGTGCAGGAGACTGGTGTCGTCAGCGTCGGCGTGATCACTGGCTTCGGCAGCGTCTACGTCAATGGCGTCCGGTATGACACCAGCAGCGCGTCGGTCCTGATGGACGATCAGGCCGCTGCCGAATCCGCCTTGAAGGTCGGGCAGTACGTCGAACTCAAGGGCCGCTCGCACGGCGCGGACCACTATGCCGATGTGATCCGCTATCACAACGTCATCGAAGGACCGATCGCCAGCATCGACGTAGGCGCGAGTTCGTTCGTGGCCATGGGCCAGACCGTGTTCGTGACATCCGAGACCTCCCTGGGCGACGACATCACGCCGTCATCCATCGAGGGTTTTACGGTTGACGACGTGGTCGAGGTGAGTGGCGTCGTGACGACCCAGGGCGACATCGAGGCCACCCGGGTCGACATCAAGCCGGACGGAGGCCCGTTCGACGTGACCGGCTATGTGTCGAAACTCGCTGCGGACGCGAAGCTGTTCAATGTCAATGCGCTTATCGTCGATTACTCGGGCGCAAACATGGACGACTTCACGACCGGGCAGCCGAGCGAAGGCGATCTCGTTCTCGTCAAGGGCTTTACCTTTGACCCGTACGGAACCTTCGTTGCCACACGTGTCGAGCTGAGGTCTGACGACTGGCTCAAGGCAGACGCAGGAGACGAACTGGAGGTCGAAGGAACGATCACCGACTTCGTCGACCTCGTCACTGCGAAGACGTTCAAGGTTGCAGGTCGGGCCGTGACTACCACACCGACTACGCAGTACGAGCATGGCACCGCGGCGAATCTGGCGAACGACGTGCTGGTCGAGGTCGAGGGAACGGCCGATGCAGCGGGCGTGCTGGTGGCGTTCAAGGTCAGGTTCAAGGAGGTCAGCACGATTCGCATCGTCGCGCAGATCGAGACGCTGGTTACGACCGATGGCTCCATGAAACTCCTCGGCCTGGACGTTGCGACCAACGAGGCCACCCGGTTCGAAGACATGTCGGCGCTCGCACTTCGCGACGTCGACTTCGCGGACCTGGCCGTCGGCAACTGGGTCGACGTGCGCGGTTATGAAGACCCGGCAGGCAGCAACGCTGTGACTGCGACCCGGGTCGTGCGAATCGATCCGGCGGATGGCGTGCGTCTGCGTGGGCCGCTCCTTTATCCGGCACGGCCGAATTTCCACATCCTGTCAGTCCTGGTTGTCACGACGGACGCAACGAGGTTCGTGCTGGAGGAAGGCATTCGCCTGACAGCCGATCAGTTCTTCACCCAGGCGGTGGACGATATCGTCGAAGCCTGGGGCAGCTGGGAGAACTTGACGCTGACCGCGGAGCGGGTGGAAATCAAGGTCAACGACGACTGACTTCCCTCCCTGCAGTGTTGCCGGACGACAAGGCGGGGCGGGGGACCGACAGGTCCCTCGCCCCTTTGGCGTGCAAGAATCGCAGGTTCCAAGCCTTGCCAACGATACGGATGGCGGACCCAGTGACGACTGCGCAAAGTGACTGCATGCGCGTCCTGGTCGTGGACGATTCCGAACGTGTCAGAAAGACACTGGCCACCGGCCTGCATGCGCATGGCATGGCCGTCGAGACTGCGGCGGACGGTGCCGAGGCACTGATGCTGCTGAACGGCCTGCCGTTCGATGTCGTTGTACTCGACCTGGTGATGCCGCACGTCGACGGCGTGCAAGTGCTGCAGGAACTGAAGTCGCGGAAGTCGAAGCCGCGGATACTGGTGCTCTCGGCCCGTGACCAGGTACAGGACCGGGTAGACGCGCTCAATCTCGGCGCCGATGACTACCTCGTCAAGCCCTTTGCCTTCGACGAGTTACTGGCCCGGCTTATGGCTCTCTCCAGGCGCCGCTTCGACGAGGCGTCCCCTGTAGTCACGCACGGACGCCTGCAACTGGACACCGCGGCACGTCTCGCGCGGGTGGATGATGCCGTGCTGACGCTGACGCCGAAGGAGTACGCGTTGCTCGAGTTGCTCGTGCGCCGCAAGGGACACGTGCTCAGCCGGGCGGCGATCTTTACGCAGCTTTATGAAAGCGACAGCACGGCATCCGACACGGTCATCGAAGTGCTGATGAGCACGCTTCGCGCCAAGCTCGCGCACGCCGGGCTGCAGGACGTGATCGAAACCCGACGCGGATTCGGCTATGTCGCTAATTGACAGCGCGCGGCAGTCCTTGCGCGGCCGGCTCGCAGCCAGTCTCGTCGTGGGCTCGGTGACGGTGCTGAGCCTGAGCTTCATCGCACTGCACCTGATCATTCGCAGCGAACTCTATGCGCATCTTGACCAGGACCTGTCGCTGCGAATGCGCGCCGTCGCAGACTATGCCACGGCGCACCCGGGTTCCGAGAGCATCACTGAATTCATGCCGCAGTTCCGCACCAGGGCACATCAGGACTTCTTCCAGATCTGGGACGGTCGGGGCCGCACGCTCGCCCGGTCGGACTCGAGCGCCGGGCGGGATCTGCCGCATCTCGAAGCCGTTGTCGGCCAGCCGATGTACCACGACCTGCAGTTACCGGATGGCCATCGAGGTCGTGCCGCGTCGGAATCGTTCGCCCTGCCACCAGGGGATCCCCGTCGGGCGTTGACAGTGGTCACCGCAGAGGAGATCGAAAATCTCGAGAGTCTCGAGAGCCGTATACATATCGCGCTCTTGCTGGGAGCCCTGGCGACGATCGTCGCCATGCTCTTGATCGCCCGGTATTCCATCCTGCGCGGACTGCGACCCCTCGATGACCTGGCGCGTGAACTCGAGGGCGTGAATCCTGAGGATCCACAGGCGCGACTCAACGCAGGGCCGCTGCCGAGCGAACTTCGCCCCGTCGCCGCCAGCTTCTCGGCGCTGCTGGATCGGTTGCTCGACGCGCTTGCCAGGGAGAAGCGGTATGCGCGCAATGTCGCCCACGAGTTGCGCACGCCACTGGCAGAAATGCGCCTGCTGGCTGACGTCGGATCGAGCGGCCAGGATCCTGACGCGATCCGGGCAGCGATACGTGATATCGGCGTCACGGCGGCCGAGATGGAGCGGATCGTCGAGTCGCTGCTGGCGCTGACACGTTACGAAGCAGGCCTCGAATCACCGCAGCCAGAGCCGATCGACCTGTGCGCCGAATTACGACGGCAGGCGGTTGCAATGAAGGCGGCAGCCGACCAGCGTGGACTGACGATCCAACTGCACTTGCCTGGCGAGCTCTGGGTGCACGCGGACAGCACGCTCGTTCGCCGGCTCGTGGCCAATCTTCTTGGCAACGCGATTGCGCATGCGCCGCAAGGGTCCGTCGTCAACGTACTGCTCAACCCAGGCGGCGAGTTGCGGTTGGTCAATCCAGCCCCGAATCTGGTGGCGAGCGATGTGCCGAGGCTCGCAGAACGCTTCTTCCGCATCAGTACCGGGAATGGCGGATCGCACGCCGGGTTGGGCCTGTCGCTTGCAGCCGCGATTGCCAAGATCCTGCAACTTCGACTCGTTCTCACGCTTCGCGACGATGGCTGCCTGGTGGCGTCGGTCGACCGCTTCCGGTTGTTGGAGACGTCGACCGGGCGAGGTGAGCTGCCCCGTCAATGAGGACGGCCGGTTTGCGGCGAGTTGCGGCAATCACATTTCCGCCACAAGCGCGTGGTTGTTTGGTTAGACTGAAACGGTGAACAGGTCTCTCCAAGAGCTGCGCTCGCACCGGATTCTCCTGGCTCTGTTGCTGCTGCCAGGACTCCTGATGCGTGCTGCGGTGCCGGCCGGATTCATGCCGGCCGTCGGGCAGGGCGCCGCCCTGACGATGGCGATGTGCTCCGGTCAGGCGACCCAATCGGTCGTCGTACACCCCGACGGCAGCCCGGTACCGGCCGACCCAGGTCAGCGTTCCCCGCAGCATCACGAGGCGCCGTGCGTCTTTGCGGCGACTGCGGGCGGCCCACCGCCACCGTTGGCCGCGACGATTGTCGCTGCGCCGACATTGCATACTGATAATGCTCGTCCTGTGTTCGCTGCGCCCGTCGCCAGGCCAGCGACTCGAGCGCACGCTCCTCGCGCACCTCCCGCGCTCGTCTGATCGTCCCCGACTGCGGATCGCTCCTGCCCGTGACAGATCACGGCAGCAGGCGTGACTGCGTCGGCCAGTCCGGATGTCAGTCGAGAAATACCTGTCCCTGGGAGGACGCGAGATGAGCGCTGTTGCAACAGGAGTGCGCCTGGCACTCCGTTCGATCATGCCTGTGGGGGCCGCGACGCTGGCCCAATGCCTTGTATCTGCCACGGTCCTGGCCGCGCCGGCCAGCGACGTACCGTCCACTCGAGAACTGGAGCAGGTCGTTGTCACGGCGCCCCGCATGACCGCGCCACTGCTGGTGGTCACGGACCCGAAGCAGCCGCGCCAGCCGTTGCCGGCCCACGATGGCGCCGATTACCTCAAGGCGATCCCCGGCTTCTCCGTCATCCGCAAGGGTGGCACCGACGGCGACCCGGTGTTCCGCGGCATGGCGGCCTCGCGCGTCAATCTGCTCATCGACGGGCAACAGGTGCTCGGCGGCTGCGGCATGCGCATGGATCCACCTACGGCTTATGTTTTCCCGGAAGCCTACGACCGCGTCGTAGTCATCAAGGGGCCGCAGACCGTGCTGCAGGGCCCGGGCAATTCCGCCGCAAGTGTGTCGTTCGAGCGCAGCGTCAAGCGATTCAGCGAGCCCGGCGCCGTCGGCACGGGCAGTGTGCTTGGCGGCAGCTTTGGACGCACCGACCTGGTGGGCGACCTGCGACTCGGCACGCCCGATGTGTATGGCCAGTTGACCGGTACGCGTGCCGAGTCCGATGACTACACGGACGGCAACGGCAACGAGGTGCATTCGCGTTACCTGCGGTGGAGCGGCAATGCGGCGCTCGGCTGGACTCCTGACGAACGGACGCGGCTGGAATTGAGCGGGGCGTTGAGCGATGGCGAGGCCGCTTACGCCGACCGCGCGATGGACGGTGTGAAGTTCGCGCGCGACAACGTGGGCCTGCGGTTCGAGCGACAGTTGGCCGGCACTCACCTGCAGGGGATCGAGGCCCAGGCGTACTACAACTACGTCGATCACGTCATGGACAACTACAGCCTGCGCGAATTCGCGCCATCCATGACGATGCCGTTCCGGTCCGTCTCGAACCCGGATCGAGAGACGACGGGTGGCAGGTTCACGGCGGACCTGGCGTTCGGCGAGCGCATCTCAGCCACGGTCGGCGTCGACCTGCAGGAAAACCGTCACACGCTGCGTTCGACCATGAACGAGACGCTGATGCCGTACGAGGCGATGGGGCGCGCGGAGGATGGGCGCTTCCGCAACGCCGGAGTGTTCGGCGAGTTGACCCTGGCGGCCGGCGCGTCCGGACGCGTCATCACCGGGCTGCGCATCGATGACTGGTACGCGAAGGACTCGCGCGAGATGCTGCGGGTCGGCATGACGTCGGTGCCAAACCCCACGGCGGACGAGGAGCGCAACGCGACCCTGTTTGGCGGGTTCGGCCGCTATGAGCGCGACCTTGCAGCCGGACCATTCACGGTCTTTGCCGGTCTCGGGCACGTCGAGCGCTTTCCGGACTACTGGGAACTTCTCTCCGCGGGCAAGGAGACAGCGTCCGGCCTGAGCGCGTTTAACGCTCGTCCGGAGAAGACGACCCAGCTGGATACCGGCCTGCTGTATGAATCCTCGCGCGTGGCGTTTTCCGTGTCGGCGTTCTACAGCGAGGTCCAGGACTACATCCTGATCCAGTCGAACTACCCGAAGGGCATGCGGCGCACGACCATTACGCGCAATGTCGATGCCAGCACCTGGGGTGGCGAGGCGGACGGGGTGTATGCGTTGCTGCCGTCGCTCAAGCTCACCGGCACGCTCGCCTATACCCGAGGCCGCAATGAGACAGATGCGGCGCCTCTCGCACAGATGCCGCCGCTCGAAGCGCGGCTGGGCTTCGAGTTCACGCAGGCCAAGTGGTCTGCGGGTGCGCTGCTGCGCGCGGTCGCGGCGCAGGACCGTTACGTCGTCAACCAGGGCAACATCGTTGGTCAGGACCTCGGTCCAACGGCTGGTTTTACGGTGCTGTCACTGAACGGCGGCTGGCGTCCACGCACGGGTGTCCTGCTCACGGCCGGCGTCGACAACCTGTTCGACCGGGCCTACGCCGAGCACCTGAGCCGGGGCGGTGCCATGGTGTCCGGCTACGTGCAAACGACCCAGGTCAACGAACCCGGGCGAACTCTATGGCTGAAGCTCAATCTCGCGTATTGACGCGCTTTCAGAATGCCAGCCACGCCGAGGCGATGATCAAGCCCCAGAAAGGCACGACGCACGCGAGGCCGTAGCCCAGACCGCGCACGAATCCCAGCGAGTCGTCGGCGTCAGCCGGTGCCGACGACTCGACTGGGCAGATGATGGCAGGTGAATCGCCGTCGTTATCCATGCCCGCAGCTTGATGCGGGCCGAGCGGTCAGCCGAGTCGAATATCGAGCTTCTTTGCGCAGAATGCGGCAGGTCGGTACGAACAGACCGTACCCGGTGCCGGCGCAGCCTAAGTTCGGCACCGCACAGACGGTGCTCCGCAAGGACGTGACACTGATACAGCAAGGCGGATACCCCGTCCGGCTGACTGCGCCATGGATCGACGGAGGTGACGATGCACGAGACGGTAATCGAGCCCGCCGCGGGTGACGATGGCGACAAGGCGGCCGGCACGCTGGAAGTGCGGCGCCAGCAGGCATTGCTCAAGACGGGCGCGCTGCAGAATGCAATCCTCACCAGCGCCAATTTCTCAATCATCGCCACCGACGAGAAGGGGATCATCCAGCTGTTCAACGTCGGCGCCGAGCGCATGCTGGGCTACCGCGCGACTGAAGTCGTCAACCGGATCCGGCCGAGCGACATCCACGACCCGGAAGAAGTGACGGCGCGCGCACGGGCGCTGAGCCTCGAACTCGACACTCCCATCACGCCGGGCTTTGAGGCGCTGGCATTCAAGGCGTCGCGCGGGATCGAGGACGTTTACGAACTGACGTACCTGCGCAAGGACGGCAGCCGCTTTCCGGCCATCGTTTCGATTACCGCGCTGCGTGACGACTTCGGCGACATCATCGGCTACCTTTTGATCGGCACCGACAACTCCGTGCGCAAGCAGGCGGAGCTGGATCTGCACAAGGCCATGTCGATCGCAGAGAAGGCCAACCTCGCAAAATCCGATTTCCTGTCCAGCATGAGCCACGAGCTGCGCACGCCGCTCAGTGCGATCCTCGGCTTTGCCCAGCTCATCGAGTCCGGCTCCCCGCAGCCAACGCCCTCGCAGAAGCGCAGCCTTGACCAGATTCTCAAGGCAGGGTGGTACCTGCTGGACCTGATCAATGAAATCCTCGATCTCTCGCTGATCGAGTCCGGCAGGCTGTCGTTGTCACCGGAGCCCGTATTACTGGCCGACGTCATGCACGAATGCCAGACCATGGTGGAACCGCAGGCGCGGCAACGCCGCATCCACGTGAGCTTTCCCCAGATGGCCGTGCCACACATCGTCAAGGCCGACCGGACACGCGTGAAGCAGGTGCTGATCAACCTGCTCTCGAATGCGATCAAGTACAACAGGCCAGGGGGAACGGTCGTCGTCACCTGCGCGGCCAGGGCGCCTGGACGCATTCGCATCTGCGTCGAAGACACCGGCGAGGGCTTGTCTCCCGCAGACATCGCGCAACTGTTCCAGCCGTTCAATCGGCTCGGACAGGCAGCGACCACCGAGGAAGGCACGGGCATCGGCCTGGTCGTATCCAAGCGGCTGGTGGAACTGATGGGTGGTGTCATCGGCGTGGAAAGCAAGGTCGGCAAAGGCAGCGTGTTCTGGATCGAACTGAACCTGACCGAACCGCAACCTGCGGTCAGCGTGGTTGAGACCTCGGCGCTTGCGCGTAAGACAGGCGAGGCGGACGCGCGACTGCGCACCCTGCTCTATGTCGAAGACAATCCGGCCAACCTGATGCTGGTGGAAGACCTGATCGGACGCCGGGCGGACATCCAGCTGCTGATCGCGAGGGACGGCAGTCGTGGCATCGAGATTGCCCGCGCCTCGCAGCCCGATGCCATCCTGATGGACATCAACCTGCCGGGGATCAATGGCATCGAGGCACTCGGCATCCTGGCCGCGGATCCTGTAACGGCGCACATCCCGGTGGTGGCGCTGAGCGCCAATGCGATGCCCCGCGACATCGAGAAAGGGCTGCACGCTGGATTCTTCCGCTACCTGACCAAACCCATCAAGGTCAACGAGTTCATGGATACCCTCGACCTGGCGCTGAATCTCGCGCAATCCGCATCGGCCCGCACCGGAGTGCCAAAGCCATGATCGACAGCAAGCTCGACATCTCAGGTGCGCGCATCCTGGTCGTCGATGACCAGGAAGCCAACGTGCAACTGCTCGAGCAGTTGCTGGTCGAGGCCGGCTACACGTGCGTTGCCACGACCACGAACCCGACGGAGGTCTGCGCGCTGCACCGAAAGAACGACTACGACCTGATCCTGCTCGACCTGCAGATGCCCGGCATGGATGGATTCGCCGTGATGGCAGGCCTCAAGACGAGCGAGACCGACAGCTACCTGCCGGTCATCGTGCTCACGGCGCAACCGGGACACAAGCTGCGTGCGCTGCAGGCCGGCGCCAAGGATTTCATCAGCAAGCCGTTCGATCTGGTCGAGGTCAAGACGCGGATCCACAACATGCTGGAAGTCCGGCTGCTCTACAGGAAGCTGGAGGCTTATGCCGCGCGACTCGAGCAGGCGGTGTCGGAACGGACCGCCGAGTTACGTGAAAGCGAGGCGCGCTATCGCAGCCTGACCGAGCTGGCTTCTGACTGGTACTGGGAGCAGGACGAGACCGGTCACTTCACCAGGGTGTCCGGTCCGGTCCTCGAGATGCTCGGCATCCGGGTCGAGCCGCTGGTCGGCACGACCAGCGCGGACGGGATGACCGGGTGGAACGAAGTGGAGCGCCAGGCGATGCTGGATATGATCGCCGAGCGGCAGCCATTCATCGACTTTGCCTTGAGCCGTGTCGACGCCAACGGCTCGCTGCAGCGGTTCCGGGTGAGCGGGGAACCGATGTTCAACCAGTCCTGCCGCTTCATCGGCTACCGCGGGATCGGCGTCGAAACCACGGCCAGGCCATAGCCGTCACGTCCGGCGAGAGCGATGGCATCACTCCACCGTCCCGGTCAGAACCACCTGCTCGCCGTCCTGTCCGAGGTCGAGTTCGAGCGGTTGGCTGCACATCTTGAACTGGTCCCGTTGCGTCTCGGCGAAATGCTCTACGACCCAGGCAAGCAACTGCAATACGCCTATTTTCCGACGACGGCCATCGTCTCGTTGCACTACGTCCTGGAGTCCGGTGCCACTGCCGAATCCGCCGGCGTGGGGAACGAGGGCGTGGTCGGCATTGCGCTGTTCATGGGTGGAGGCACGACGGCCAGCTCGGCGGTAGTGCAGACGGCAGGCCACGCCTACAGGCTGGCCGGCAGCCTGCTGCAGGCCGAGTTCGGCCGTGCCGGCCTGATGCAGCGCGTGTTGCTGCGTTACACGCAGGCGCTCATGGCGCAGATATCCCAGGCGGCGGTCTGCAACCGACACCATTCAGTGGAACAACAGTTGTGCCGCTGGTTGCTGCTGACGCTTGACCGAGCCCCGCTGCGTGAACTGGTCATGACGCAGGAGCTGGTCGCCAGCATGCTCGGTGTCAGGCGGGAGGGCATTACTGCCGCCGCCGGGAACCTGCAGCGGGCTGGCCTCATTCGGTACCGGCGCGGGCACATCTCGGTGCTGGAGCGCCCAGGGCTGGAGTCGCGTGCGTGCGAGTGCTACGGCGTGGTCGCGAAGGAACTGGGCCGCCTGTTGCCCGACGAGCGACGTCGCTAGAGCGTCGTCGGCGCTGACGTCGGAGCTCGCACCTCACGCAGCGGCAAGCCGAGCAGGCGATCTATGACATCGTCCGCGGAATAGCTGGTGCGACCCGCAGCCACGAACCTGCACACCTGCGCCGCGTCATCGCCGGCCGTCACGATGGCAGGTTCGAGTTCGCCGTTGTGACGCACCTGGCCGTAGTCGACGGCCGCTACCAACCCGTTGCAGAGGCACTTGCGACCGTGCGTTTCGGCTTCGGTGCCGCCTTTGCGCAGGAAGTCCTCGAGGGGCTCGCCCGGGCAGCGGTAGCCCAGGCTGCCGTCCGACTCCCGATAGGTCTGCCGCAGGTAGCCGAGGTCGCAGATGCGCTCGCGAGCCTCGAAGACGTTGGCGTCGGCAACGGTACCCGGCACGCTCAACACCTTGAACGGAAATCCCGTCGGTGAGGCATGCGGATCCGTGAAGATCGAGAGCCGGCCCGCGCGGCTGGCCGCGATCACCGACTGTTTCAACTCCGTGGCCAGGCCGGATTCGTCGCAGAATGCGAATGCGGTGCCGACCTGGATGCCGCTCGCACCCAGCTCCAGTGCCTGCTGCAGTCGGGCCGCATCGCCGTACGAACCCGCCAGCCAGAACGGCAGCCCCAGTGCTCGAATCTGCTCCAGGTCCGGCGAATCCCGCGGTCCGTAGACCGGCTCGCCTTTGTCGTCGAGAACTTTCGCGCCGCGGGGTGGAGCATTGTGACCACCGGCGCTCGGGCCTTCAACGACGAAGCCGTCGACCCGTCCATTGCTCTTGCGCGCGAGAGTGAGCGCCAGCGTCGAAGACGAGATGACGGCCAGGAATTGCGGCCGCTGCAGTGGACGTAAGGCGTCCCCGAGGAAGCTCCGCGGATCGAAGCGGCTGACGAACTTCTCGCCAGGCAATGCACCCGCCACATCCAGCGTCAACTCGGCCGGTTCGCCCGCTGCGAAATGATCGAGCACGGCCGGAATCGACCGGGGAATGCCGGCGCCCATCAGCACGTAGTCGACGCCCGCCAGCATCGCGCCGTACAGAGTGGCGAGATTCGGCAGCTGCACTTTCTCGAGCAGGTTGATGCCCACCTTGCCGGTGTGCCCGGTCTTCGCGAGATACACCTCGGCGAAGTTGCTCAACACGATCAGGTCGAGCAGTGCCCTCGGCATCTTGATGGTCGGCACCGCCTTCGACTTGTAGGCCGCGCCCTGGGTCTTGCCGCCCTCGATGTAATGCCGCTCCCAGACCCGTTGGGCGATCGCCGGCACCGGAAACGCGTCGAAGGCGGCACGAAGATGTCCACCGGGATCGCCCATTTGCAGGCGCCGCGCGACGATTGTGTCGATCCCCGTACCGGAGACGACACCGAGTTGGCCACGCAGGGAGACGGCTCGCGCGAGTCGCCACGACGAGACGGCGACGCCCATGCCGCCCTGGATGATCCGGGGTAAGGGTGCATTCATCGGCGCACCCTAACAGCTGGGGTGCCGGCAGGGGAGGGGCCAGTACAAATACTGATCCAGAAATGTGTCTAAAAGGTGCGTCGCAAGCCAAGCACGAACACTATGTCCGGTGACGCATCGATCTGCAGGTCCTCGCTGAAGCCGAAATCACACACCCAACCGGAGTTCGTTCGATAGCGCCCGCCAATCGTCAGCACGACAGCGTCGCCATCGAGATCCGTGCCGGTATCCATCACCGCCGAGTTCGCTTCCAGTTGCGCCGTCAACTCGAGGCTCTGCCAGGCGTTCCACGTGGCGCCCGCGAGCAGCGAACCCGCGAAGTCCTGCTGCAGGTCCGCCAGCACGTCGCCCTCGCCGAGCCACGCCACATTGGCCTGCCCGAACAGCTGCCAGCGCTCCGACAGCTGGCGCTCGCCTGCCAGGGAGAGGGCGACGTCGATTGCGCCGCTGCCCGTCAAGTCCGCGGCCTTGCCCGTGGGTACCTTGATCGTGAGCCACGTTGCGACTGCGCCTTGGTCGGACGCGGACAACTGGTAGCCGAACGCAAGCGGAAGGTCCGCGAGTCCTGACGATTCGTCGTCGACCCGCAGCAAAGTCGACTCGCCAGCACGGTACTCGATCAGCAAGGCGTCCTCGGGCAGGCGGTCGCGCGAGCCGTTCGGCAGGCTGAACAGGTCATGCCAGCTTTCCACCAGCGAATCGAGCGAGCCACCGCTCAGTTGCCGCCATGCCAGTTGACCCTGCACGGCGAAGCGTTCGCCCATGGCGTGTCCCGCCTGCACGCGAACCTCGAACACTTCGCTATCGAGCGTGTAGCTGCTCCGGTCGGTCGTGTCCGTCGTGGCGATATTGCTCCAGTTGAGGGTAGCGCCGATGCTGCCGGAGCCGGCCCCTGGCAACCGCGCTGCCAGTGGCAGCGGCAGGCCGTACAACGCCACGAGGGGATGCTGATTGCGAGTCAAGATGGGATCGGCATGCGCCGGAGAATTCTGCGCAAGGCAGATCAGCGCGCTCACCCAGGCGGAAAGGCGACCAACTCGTCGCATGACGATACCTCTTGCTCGCGACAGAAGTCGCGCGGGCCTGCCATCCTACGTGGTATTCGTGCTGAATTCGGCGCAGACTCCAGAGGACGATGGCGCTCAGGAGATGAAGCCATGCGAACGGAAGTCAGGGTTCACGGCAGCGGCCTTTCCGACGAACTGCGCACGATCGTGCATCAAGAGACCGCGCGGCTGGCCCAGGCGCTGCGGCGCCGCATCAACACCGTCAAGGTCGAATTGTACGAGGTGCCTGGAGCCAACCAGACCGGACACCTTGCGCGTTGCCAGGTCGACGTGCTTTTCGACGACGGTTCGAGCCTGGTGCAGGTCGACGAGGAAGACGATTTCCAGCACAGCGTGACGGAAGCGTTCGTCAAAATCCTGTGCAAACGTCGCCAATACGATTCGCCGCGGCACAACTAGCGATTCGCCACGGCGGGGCCGCAGGGTCGACTGGCACGCCGTGACTGGAGGCGGTCGTCACGGCCGGTACGCAAACTGCAGCGGCTGCGTTGCGCGTAGCGGCGCGGCGATGTCTGCGAATTCGCAAAGCAGCTTGCGCGTGTCGCGGGGGTCGATGATCTCCTCGATCTGGAATTTCTCCGCCGATCGGAACGGCGAACGCAGGCGGTTGAGACGCTGCGTGATCTCCGCCGCGAGCGCCGCGCGGTCGTCGGCCGCATTTAGTTCGGCTTTGTAGGCGGCTTCGATGCCGCCTTCGATCGGCAACGATCCCCAGTCTGCCGAAGGCCATGCGTAGCGATAGTGGAAACGCGTGTGGTTCTGGTTGCCGGCACCTGCGACGCCGAACACCTTGCGAATGATCACCGTGCACCAGGGGACTGTCGCCTGGTAGATCGCGGTCAGTGCGCGGGCTCCTGCGCGGATGGTCGCTTCCTGCTCGGCCTGCTTGCCGATCATGAAGCCGGGATTGTCGACCAGGTGCACCACCGGCAGGTGAAACGTCTGCGCGAAGTTCACGAACCGTTCGAGCTTCGCCGAACTTGCTGCCGTCCAGAGTCCGCCGATCACGAACGGATCGCTCGCGATCACGGCCACGGGCCAGCCGTCGAGCCGGGCCAGCCCCGTGATCACGGAACGGCCATGCAGACGGCCAATCTCGAAGAACGAGCCCGTGTCGACGACTGCTTCGATGATCGGACGCATGCGATAGACCTCGCGCCGGTCACGCGGGACAGCGGACACGAGAAATTCGGCGCGACGCTCGGGATCGTCGCCGGTCGTCAGGCGAGGCGGAAGTTCATGCACGGAGGAGGGCAGGTAGCCGAGGAAACGACGAGCCCGTTCGAACGCTTCCTGTTCGCTCGCCACGTCGTCGTCGACCGCACCGTTCGACGCATGAATCCGGCTGCTGCCGAGTTCCTCCTTCGTCAGTTTCTGCCCCGCGGCTGCGACGACGGGCGGCCCGGCGACGAACATCTGCGACTGGCCGCGCACCAGCAGCGAGTAGTGGCTCTGCACGACCTTGGCGGCGCCAAAGCCCGCGATGGGGCCCAGGCCGAGACTCACCACCGGCACGGTGGCGAGGTTGCGGACCATGTGATCGAAGCCGGGCAGGAACGGCACGTAGGTGTAACCCATCGCCTCGAGCGACTTCACGGAACCGCCGCCGCCACTGCCCTCGATCAGGCGGATCATCGGCAAGCGCAGTTCGTGCGCCATCTGTTCGGCAGCCACCTGCTTTTCGATGATTGACGCGTCCGATGCTCCGCCCCGCACCGTGAAATCGTCACCGGCCACGACGACGCGGCGACCTTCGATCCGGCCGCGGCCAAAGAGGAAGTTGGTCGGAGTCATCGACTGCAGGGCACCGGTTTCGTCGTAGGCGCCGTTGCCCGTAATCGAACCAATTTCGTGGAAGCTGCCGGCATCGAGCAGTGCGCCGATACGCTCGCGCACCGTCAGCCGGCCGGCGGCGCGCTGTCGTGCAATCTTGTCGGGTCCGCCCATCTCGCGGGCCAGGGCTTGTCGCTGCCGCAATTCCTCGAGTTCGGGCTCCCAGGTCATCACTGTTCTCTTACTTGCTTGCACCTGCAAACAGACGTCAGACATCCTAGCAGGATGGACGCCGATTCAAGGATTTCAGGCGGCGACGCAGGCGTCCGTGCGGGGCGAACAGGTTGCCGGCCTCGTGGGTGACTAGCATTATTGGACTGATGCGTTATTCTGAGCCGGTACCAGTGAGGGGCACAGCATGGCGATCCACCTGATCGGCGGGTATCAAACCGATTTTGCGCGCGCCTGGTCGCGCGAAGGACTCGATTACACCGACATGATGCGCGAGGGGATCGACGGCGCCCTCGCGTCGTGCCTGCTCGAGCCCGACGACATCGAAGCGATTCATGTCGGCAATGCTTTCGGCGAGCTCTATCGCGGGCAGGGCCACCTCGCGTCCATGGTCGCGCAGGTGAAGCCCGAGTTCTTCGGCAAACCTGCGATGCGTCACGAAGCGGCCTGTGCCTCCAGCTCGCTGGGCATTCTTGCCGCTTCGGCCGAGATCGAGGCAGGCCGCTACGACTGCATCATGGTGCTCGGCGTCGAGGAGGAGAAGAACCTTCCGGGCGACCAGGCGTCGCAGGTACAGAACGCGGCGTCGTGGCAGGGCCACGAAGGCTTCGACTGCAAATTCGTCTGGCCGGCCGTGTTCGGCAGGATTGCGATGGAGTACGACGAGCGCTACGGCCTCGACCGTCGCTACCTGAATCGTATCGCCGAGATCAACATGGGTAATGCGAAACGCAATCCGCGCGCGCAGACCCGCGGCTGGAAGTTCCGCGCCGAAACGTTCACCGACGACGACGAGTTCAATCCCGTGATCGAGCCGGGCACGCGGCGACAGGACTGCGGCCAGATCACCGACGGTGCGGTTGCGGTCGTGCTGGCGTCGGACCGCTTCATGCAGCGCTATGCGGCGCGCCGTGGCGTCAAGGTCAACGAGTTTCCGCAGATCCTCGGCTGGGGGCACACCAACGCCGGCATCCGCTTCCTCGACAAGCTCGAGCGCAGCAAGGGCGAGGAATACATGTTCCCGCACGTGCGCAAGGCCATCACCGACGCGTGGCGACGCGCGGGCATCGACGGCGTCGGGAGTCTCGATGGCATCGAGACGCACGACTGCTTCACGTCCACGGAGTACATGGCGATCGACCATTTCGGTCTGACACCGCCGGGGCAGAGCTGGCAGGCGATCGACAGCGGCCTGGTCGAGTTCGACGGACGGTGTCCAGTGAACGCGTCAGGCGGACTTATCGGGGTCGGGCATCCCGTCGGTGCCACGGGCGCACGCTTGCTGCTCGATGCGGGACGTCAGGTCACGGGAACGGCGGGCGATTATCAGGTCCAGGGTGCGCGCACGTACGGCACGCTCAATATCGGCGGCTCGCTCGGCACGGTGGTGAGCTTCGTCGTCGGCCTGCGTGACTGAGCAGCACCGATGACACACGCATACATCTACGACGCCGTGCGCACGCCGCGCGGCAAGGCGCGGGCCGACGGTGGGCTCGCGCAGATGAAGCCGCAGGAACTGGTGGCGGGCCTCGTGGACGGGCTGCAGGCCCGCGGTCGGGATGCACGGAACGTCCAGGCGCTGGTCCTGGGTTGTGTCGACCAGGTGGGCGACCAGGGCGCCAATATCGCGCTCGTGTCGAAGCTGCATGCCGGCGTCGCCGACGATGCGTATGCATTCACGTTGAACAATTACTGTGTGTCGGGTCTCACGGCCATCGGTCACGCGGCCACTCAGGTGGCAGTCGGGAGTCTCGATCGGGCGCTCGCGGGCGGCGTCGAGATGATGTCGCGCGTGCCGTTCCTCGGTGACAACGCCAGCTACTACACCGACGCGAGCTTGCCGAGGCGCACGCGCTTCATTCCCGTCGTGCTCGCGGCCGATCGGCTCGCTGAAGCGGAAGGCGTGTCCCGCGAGCAACTCGACGCGGTCGCGCTCGTATCGCAACGGCGAGCCGGCGCGGCGGAGGCGAACCCGGCACTGACGGCTTCGCGGTTACCGCTCGGTGGCTTGAGCCTCGACGAATGCGCCCGGCCTCAGTCCACCGCACAATCACTGGCCGCGATGGCGCCGAGCTTTGCGGCCTTGGCCACGCAATACGCGGACGCGCTCGACGGCCCGATCGATCATCGCCACACGATCGGTCACGCGCCGCCGATCTGCGACGGCGCCGGGCTCGTGCTGATCGGTGGCGCACCAAAAGCGGCGGACAATCCGCGCGCACGGATCCTGGGCTATGCGGAATCCGGCGGCGATCCGCACGCTTCGCTGCTGGCCGGATTCACTGCGATGGCAAAGGTGCTGGAGCGCACCGGATTGACGCTTGCCGACATGGACCGCATCGAGTTCATGGAAGCCTTCGCCGTGACGATCGCGAAATTTCTCCGCGACTACCCGGTGGACCCGGACAAGGTGAACGTGGCTGGTGGACATATCGCTCGCGGCCACCCGATGGGCGCATCCGGCGCCATCCTGGTCTCGACGCTGCTCGACGTCCTCGACGCGTCCGATGGACGTCTCGGACTCGTGGTCTGTTCGGGCGCCGCCGGCGTAGGCGCGGCGATGGTGATCGAGCGTCTCGGCTGAGGCCCGGCGTCAGGAGGCTTTGGCTTCCCTCAGCACGGCGGCCTGCGCAGGATCAAGGTATTCCTCGATGCGATGGATCAATCCGCCTTTCAGCGTGATGACGCAGCAGGCGAACATCTTCATCTCGCGGCCATTCGCCAGCCTGGCCTCGAGAATGTGCTGCTGCAGCCAGCCGCCCGGGATCAGTTCGCGACGGACGAGCCGGTAGCGGCGCTCCGGCGCCTTGCGCACCATCCACTCGAGCAGCTTCATGTTGTCGTCGAGCGTCTGGTCGGCGTCGTCGAAGTTGTGCCAGCAGGTGGCGTCCGGCGTGTAGAACGTGCGCACCGTCGCTGGATCGCCGCCGTTCAGCGCGGCGATGAAGCGATCGGAGAATTCAAAAACCTGCTGCTGGCTGGTCGTGTCCACGTGCGGCCCCCTGGTCTCGACGTCAGTTCTATAGTGAAAGCGATGCTTGCACACGGGACCCGCCGCGGCAAGTCGCCGTGCCCGACCGAGCCGGGGTCAGCGTCGGCAGGATGGGCTCAACCGGGCTTGCTGGAGGTCCCTGCCGGCGTTGACATTCCGTCGTCAACAGGTTCAATTGCGACTTTCAATATAAGACCGAGGGTGCCCATGTCCAGGGAAGCAGTCATCGTCGCCACCGCGCGCACTCCGATCGGCAGGGCGTATCGCGGTGCCTTCAACGATACCGATGCCACGACCCTGGGCGGGCATGTCGTCGCCGAAGCCGTGCGGCGTGCGGGCGTGGATCCGGCCGAAGTCGAGGATGTCGTCATGGGCTGCGCCGTGCAGCAGGGCACGACGGGCCAGAACGTCGCGCGATTCTCCGCGTTGCGGGCGGGCCTGCCGAACACGGTACCCGGCATGACCATCGATCGCGCGTGTTCGTCGGGCCTGATGGCAGTTGCCGCAGCCGCTCGGCACATCATCGTCGACGGTGTGCAGGTCACCGTCGGTGGCGGCGTCGAGTCCGTTTCGCTGGTGATGAACGAGCGCATCAACCATGACCGCATCGGCGACCCGTGGCAGCGCGAGCACTACCCGGAGATGACGACTTCGATGATCGAGACGGCGGAGATCGTCGCGGAGCGCTACGGCGTGAGCCGCGAGTCGCAGGACGCGTACGCCCTGCAGTCGCAACAACGCACGGCGCGGGCACAGGTCGAGGGGCGGTACGACGCCGAGATGGCGCCGCTTACCACACGCATGCGCGTGCAGGATAAGTCGACAGGGGCCGTCACCGAGCAGGAGGTCACGCTGCGGCTCGACGAAGGTAACCGTCCGCAGACCACGCTCGAGGATCTGCAGAAGCTGCAGCCGGTGTTCAAGGGTGGCCTCTTCGTCGCCGCAGGGCGATTCATCACGGCAGGTAATGCGTCGCAACTGTCGGATGGCGCCGCTGCACTCGTGCTGATGGATTCGAAACTTGCAGAGAAGCGCGGGCTCAAACCCCTGGGTGCCTACCGCGGCCTGGCAGTGGCTGGCTGTCGGCCCGAAGAGATGGGAATCGGCCCCGTCTTTGCGGTGCCCAGGTTGCTCGCGCGGCACGGGCTCACGGTAGGTGACATCGATCTGTGGGAACTGAACGAAGCCTTCGCGAGCCAGGTGCTGTACTGCCGCGACCAGCTCGGTATCCCGGAGGATCGGCTCAATGTGTCGGGCGGCTCGATTTCGATCGGGCACCCCTTTGGCATGACTGGGGCGCGCTGTGTCGGGCACTTGCTGCACGAAGGGCGTCGACGTGGCGCGAAATATGGTGTCGTCACGATGTGCGTCGGTGGCGGCATGGGTGCCGCGGGCCTGTTCGAAATTTTCAGCTGAAGCAGAGGACAAGCGTCATGGCCGACACCAAGCCGAAATCCAATCCTGCCGGGATGTCGATGCGGATGAAGATCGTGGTGTTCTACGGCCGCTTCGCGCCGTCGTTTACCGCCGTGGGTTACGTGGCGCGAGGGCTGCCATTGCGACCGTTGAACGCGTCGTTCAAGGGTCAGACCTGGCTGGTCACGGGTGCCACGGGCGGCATCGGCAAGGGGATCGCACTCGGCGCTGCACAGCGCGGCGCGACCGTACTGGCCGTCGGTCGCAACGTAGCTGCGCTGAAGGCGCTGGCGCAACAGGGCGGCGCGGGCATCGTGCCGTTGCAGTTCGACCTGGCGCTGGTCGCCGCCAACCTGGCGCTCGCGGACGAGGTGATACGGCGAGGCGGCAAGCTCGATGTCCTCGTCAACAACATCGGCAAGCTCGACCATGCGCACCGACTCACCCCGGAAGGATTCGAAGGCACGTACGCGCTGAACCTGCTCGGTCACTTCGCGTTGACGGAGAAGCTCATCGATGCCGGTACACTGGACGGCGGGGCCGTCATCAACATGGCGTCGGGTGGTCTTTACAACACGGCGCTGACCCTGCGGCGACTGGAACAGAATCCCGACCGGTACAGTGGCGTGATGGCCTATGCAGCGCACAAGCGCGCGCAGTTGGCGCTCGCCGAACGCTGGACGCAGCCTGACCGTCGTGTCGTGTCCTACACGATGCATCCAGGCTGGGTAGCTACGCAGGGCGTAAGTACCGCACTACCCGATCTGGAACGCCATCTGGGGCTGGTGCTGCGCACGCCGGCACAGGGCGCGGACACCACTCTGTGGCTGGCTGCGAGACGCCCGGCACCGGTGCCCGGCGCGCTGTGGTTCGATCGTGCGCCACGAGCCGCGCACGCCTACGCTTTTTCGCGCCAGCCCGAGGTCGAGCCGGAGGCGGTCTATGCAAAGCTGCTCGCCGACGTGGCGAAGGTTAGGTCCGCAGATGCCAGCGCCTGAGCGCGCAACCCGGTTGCCGGACCCAAGTCTAATTGTGCAATTGACCGGTCGGTGTGGAACCAATAACCTCCCACGGGCAGCTTCCCCGTAAAGGCCGAGATCCCGATGCAACTCGAGTTTACCCATGAGGAACGGGCGTTTCGCGCTGAAGTGCGGACGTTCATCGCCGAGCACTATCCAGCGGACGTGCGCACGAAGCAGGACCAGGGGATCGAACTGGGCAAGGAGGACTACCTCAGCTGGCACCGGATCGTCGCGAAGCAGGGCTGGTCGGTGCCTGCGTGGCCGGTCGAATACGGCGGCACCGGCTGGAGCGCCACGCAGCGACACATCTGGGCCGAAGAGCTGCAGCGTGCCGACACGGCGCCGATCATCGCGTTCTCGACCAACCTGGTCGGTCCCGTCATCTACACGTTCGGCACGCCCGAGCAGAAAGCGCGCTTCCTGCCGCGCATCGTGGCGGGCGACGACTGGTGGTGCCAGGGTTATTCCGAGCCGGGTGCCGGTTCCGACCTCGCTGCCCTGCAGACGCGCGCCGTGCGCGACGGCGATCACTACATCGTCAACGGCCAGAAGACCTGGACCACGCTGGCCCAGCACGCCGACTGGGGTTTCTTCCTGGTGCGCACGGACCCGTCGGCGCGCAAGCAGGCCGGTATCAGCTTCCTGCTCATCGACATGACGAGCCCTGGCGTGACCGTGCGGCCAATCATCACCCTCGACGGCGCCCACGAGGTCAACGAGGTCTGGCTCGAGAACGTGAAGGTGCCGGTCGAGAACCGGGTGTACGAGGAGAACAAGGGCTGGACTTGCGCCAAGATGCTGCTTGCGCACGAGCGCAGCGGCATCGCGCTGGTCGCTCACTCCAAGGTCGCATTGGGCAAGTTGCGCAAGCTCGCAGCGACCATCGGCGAGCCGGGGTGCCGTCTTGCCGACGACCCGATTTTCCGGCGCAAGCTCACGGAGATCGAGGTCGAACTCACCGCGCTCGAATACACGGAGTTGCGGTTTCTCGCCGCCGAGAGTGCGGGCAAGGCGCCTGGCGTCGAGGTCTCGATGCTCAAGATCCGTGGCACGGAGATTTACCAGCGCATCAGCGAACTGACGCTCGAGGTGCCGGGGTCGCACGCCTCGCTGCGCGTCAGCCGCGCCACGGCCCATGCGTCGGGACACGACGCAGTTGCCGTGCCGAGCGCAATCGGCGTCGCCGACACGTACTTCAACCTGCGCAAGCTGTCGATCTTCGGCGGCTCGAACGAGATCCAGCGCAACATCCTGGCGAAAGCGGTCCTCGGGCTCTGACGCGCCACGCAATCCGGAAAACACTGGCTCAAACACCATGGACTTCAACTTCACCGCCGAACAGGAAATGCTCCGCGACAGCGTGGCGCGATATTTCGGCGATCACTACGCGTTCCCGCAGCGCCAGGCCGTGATCCGTTCGGAGGAAGGCTGGCAGCCCGGCTTCTGGCGTGGCCTGGCCGACGACGTCGGCATCCTCGGCGCGCCGTTCGACGAAGCCATGGGTGGCCTCGGCGGAGGCGCAGTCGAAACCATGATCGTCATGGAAGAAATCGGCAAGGCCCTGGTCATCGAACCCTACCTCGACACGGTGGTGATCGGCGGCGGCCTGCTGCGACGCTGCGGCACACCTCGTGCCAGCGAACTGATCGGCGGCATCATTGCCGGCGAGGTGCGGCTGGCTTTCGCGCATCTCGAGCCGTCGAGCCGCTTCAATCTCGCAGGCGTGACGACGTCTGCCGTCCAGGACGGCAGCACGTGGCGTATCAGTGGACTGAAGGACGCGGTGCGTGGCGCTCCGTTCGCGACCCACGTGCTCGTCAATGCGCGGGTCCGTGGCGCAAGTGGCGATCGTGCCGGCGTGTCGGCGTTCCTCGTCGCAACGGGCGCAACAGGCTTGTCGTCGCGTGAGTACCCGACGGTCGATGGCTCGCGCGCTGCAGATTTGAAGTTCGAGGGTGTGTCCGCCGAAATTCTCGGCCCGGCAGGGCAGGGTTGCGACCTGCTCGAAGCGGCAGTCGACGAAGGCGTGGTGGCGATCTGCGCCGAAGGCGTCGGCGTCATGCGCCGGCTGCTGGCCGACACCGTTGAATACACCAGGCAACGCAGGCAATTCGACGCGCCCATCGCGGCGAACCAGGCCCTGCAGCACCGCATGGTCGACATGTACATTGCGCTCGAACTGGCCATTTCGATGACGTACATGGCTACGCTCAAGCTCGACCGTCCGGTGCTCGAGCGCAAAAGGGCGGTGTCGGCCGCCAAGGTGCAGGTCGGCAAGGCATTGCGCTTCGTCGGCCAGGCCGCCATCCAGCTGCACGGCGGCATGGGCATGACCAACGAACTCGCCGTCAGTCACTACTTCAAGCGGGCAACGATGATCGAGTCCGAGCTGGGATCGGTCGATCATCACGCCGCGCGCATCGAGCAGTGTGACGCGGCGGCCTGAGGCAGCCGCCGCGGAGCGCCGTCCCGTCGCGCCAGCCTGGTTCGACGCTGCGCTTGCACAGTCGCCGGAGCGAACGCATCTCGACGTCGAGGGCGCCGAAATCGAAGTGCTCAGCTGGGGTGACCGCGGCAAGCCCGGGCTCCTGCTGCTGCACGGATTGACGGCGCATGCGGACTGGTGGAGCTTCCTCGCACCCCTGCTCGCGCAGCGCCGTCGAGTCGTGGCCTTTTCGCTGTCGGGCATGGGTCGTTCCGGCTGGCGTGACTCCTACTCGCTCGAGCAGCACGCCCGCGAGGCGATTGCCGTGGCCGAAACGACCGGTCTGTTCGAATCCTCCGTGTCACCGATCCTGATCGGGCATTCGTTCGGCAGCTTCGCGACACGCATCGTCGCGCGCACGATCGACGCGAAGCTCGGGGGGGTCGTGCTGGTCGACGGTGCGCTCGCCGCCGGCGACAGCGACAAGGAATACGGCGATATTCCCGTCCGTGGCCACCGGCACCGCGTTTACCCGACACTCGAACAGGCGATTGCACGGTTCCGCTTCGAGCCCGCACAGTCCTGCGAGAACCCTTACATCCGCGATTTTCTCGCGCGGACGTCGCTCGGACTCACGCCGGCTGATCGCGGTGGTGACGGCTGGTCCTGGCGGTTCGATCCCGACCTGCGTGCCAAGAATCGGGCGACTGCCACTGCCGAGTTGCTGGCACCGGTGACGTGTCGCGTTGCGTTCCTGTTCGGCGACCGTTCGCAACTGATGACGAGCGCCCGGCTCGACCTGATTCGTCGCCACGCGCCGGTCGACGCGCCGTGGATCGTGATACCGGATGCAGGACACCACATCATGGTGGACCAGCCGCTCGCGCTCATCGCGGCGCTGCGATCGCTGCTCGAAGCCTGGCAACCGGCCGCGACCCTCGAACACCCATTTACTCTGCCCACGTCGAGCGTACCCGCATGAACACACCGGAAAGCCTCAAAGCCCGCATTGGTCAGGAGATCGGCGTGTCGGACTGGTGCCTGATCGACCAGGACATGATCGACCGTTTCGCCGACCTCACTGACGATCATCAGTGGATTCACGTCGACCGCGAGGCCGCGGCGCAGGCGCCGTTCGGCGGCACCATCGCGCACGGGTTCCTTGTGCTGTCCATGCTCGCCAAGCTGTCGGCATCGGCCGATCTGCAATTGCAGGGCGCGAAGATGGGCATGAACTACGGGTTCGACAAGGTGCGCATGACGAATCCCGTGCGGTCGGGCAGTCGAATCCGCGGCCGCTTCGTGCTCAGGGACATCGTCGAGCGTGCGCCGGGACAGTGGCTCACGACGACGGCGGTGGCGGTTGAAGTGGAAGGCCAGTCCAAACCGGCGATCGTCGCCGAATGGCTCGGGCTGCAGTTCACAGGTTAGGAGGCGAGCATGAGCATTCG
The DNA here is from genome assembly GCA_011391405.1 of Gammaproteobacteria bacterium. GTDB lineage: Bacteria > Pseudomonadota > Gammaproteobacteria > Steroidobacterales > Steroidobacteraceae > RPQJ01. The sequence goes on along the minus strand of JAABQQ010000221.1, from coordinate 2,787 downwards.
ATTCGACGGGCGGGTGGCCATCGTGACGGGTGCCGCGGCGGGGCTCGGGCGTTCCCACGCACGGGCACTTGCAGCGCGCGGTGCCAAGGTGGTGGTCAATGATTTCGGCGGCGACGTGCACGGCACCGGGGGGTCGTCGGAGCCGGCGGAACGAGTCGCTGAAGAGATTCGCCAGGCCGGCGGTGAAGCCATCTCGCACGGCGCCAGCGTGAGCAATGCCGACCAGGTTGCGCACATGGTCGCAACCACCCTGGCGAGGTGGGGTCGCATCGACATCCTGATCAACAATGCGGGCATCCTGCGCGACGCCAGCTTTCCGAAGTCGAGCCTGCCGGACTTCCGCACGGTCATCGACGTGCATCTGCTCGGTTCCGTGATCTGCAGCCAGGCCGTGTGGCCGCACATGAAGGCGGCCGGTTTCGGTCGCATCCTGATGACGACGTCCACCTCGGGCATCTACGGCAATTTCGGCCAGGCCAACTACGGCGCAGCGAAGGCCGGCCTGATCGGCTTGATGAACGTACTGCAGATCGAAGGTGCGAAGAACGACATCCGCGTCAACGCCCTGTGTCCTTCGGCAGCCACGCGCATGACCGAGGGGTTGATGCCCGCAGCGGTGCTGGCGTTGCTGACGCCCGAGTCGGTCACGCCAGCGGCGCTTTTCCTCGTCAGCGATGACGCGCCACGACGTACTATTCTCAGCGCGTGTGCGGGTGGCTACGCCCGTGTCGTCATTCAGGAGACGGCGGGCGTATTCCTGCCCGAAGGCGAGCGAACTCCGGAGGCGATCGCGGCCCGGTTCGACGAGATCTGCGATCTCTCCACGGCCATGCATTGCGAGGAGGCCGGCGGTCCCGGCATGCGGTTCGTGCAGCAGGCGGGCGGGTTCCAAACGCAGGGGGAGACGCATGGACCGCAACCAGACCGCGATTGATTCGAGTCCCGCCGGCGAAGCGTGGCCCGCGCCTGCGCGCGCCTGGGCCATGGTGATGTTGCTCGTCGCAGCCTATGCCACTGCCTTCGTCGATCGCCAGATCCTCACGCTGCTGGTCGAGCCCGTGAAGCGCGACCTGGGGATCACCGATACCCAGTTCAGCCTGCTGAGCGGCCTGGCCTTCACACTCTTCTATACGGTCATGGGAATCCCGTTCGCGTGGCTGGCGGACCGCGGATCACGGCGCAACCTGATCGTCGTGAGCATGACGTTCTGGAGCGTGATGACCGCGGCTTGCGGCATGGCCAACAGCTTCCTGACGCTTTTCCTCGCGCGCATCGGCGTCGGCGTGGGCGAGGCGGGCCTGTCGCCCGCGGCGTATTCGATGATCGCGGACAGCTTTCCACCCGAGAAACGTGCGCGACCGCTCGGCGTGTACGTCACCGGCGCGATCCTTGGCGTCGGCCTTGCGCTGATCATCGGCGGGGCCGTCGTACATTGGGCCAATTCCGCGCCACCCGTCGTCTTGCCGGTAATCGGCGAACTGAAGACATGGCAACTCGCGTTTCTCGTCGTCAGTCTGCCGGGACCGCTGCTCGCACTGCTGATGCTGCCGATGCGTGAGCCCGCGCGTCATGAAAAAGTGCGGGCGGTCGTAGGCAATCCAGCGTCTTTCCGCGTGTTTCTGCGGAAGCGCGGCCTGGTGTTCTGGCTGCTGGCCATGGGCTTCTCGCTGCTCGGCGTATCGATCGCGGCCTACCTGTCGTGGGCGCCTGCGTTCATGATGCGCGTGCACGGTTGGAGTATCGCGCGCGTGGGTGCCGTGTACGGGGGCATCCTGCTCGTGTTCAGCACGTCCGGCATTCTCATCGGTGGCTGGTGGGTGGATCGACTGGCCGCAAGAGGCTACAAGGACGCCGTGCTCAAAGTCGCCATTGCCGGGTCCGCGCTGGCGCTGCCATTCGCCATTGGCGCTCCTTTTGCGCCCACCGGTGAATCGGCGATGGCCGTCATTGCCGTGATGTCGTTTGCCTTTGGCCTGACGCAGGGATTGCCTGCGGCCGCGTTCCAAGTCGTGGCGCCGAATCGCGTGCGGGCGCGCGTCATCGCTCTCTACCTGCTGGTAGGCAACATCATCGCGTTCACGGTCGGTCCGACCGGCGTGGCGCTGATCAGCGATTACTGGTTGCGCGATCCCGCCAAGATCGGCATTGCGATCGGCGTGCTCTCGGCCTTCGTCGTGCCGCTCGGTTTGCTGGCATTGATCGTGGTGCGCAAGCCGTTCCTGGCGGCGCAGGCAGCCGAAGCCGCTGCCTGACAAGTGCCGTGGATATCGGCACGCTCGAACCGGATCCTTTTCCGGCGAGCGGAAAGGCAGACACGCTCGCCGGAAAAGGATCCGGTTCGAGCGTCCGCCCACACCAGGCATTGTCGACACGCTCGTCGCAGGGAGACCCGAATCGAGCGTCTGACGGCATCAGGTGCAGCCGACGCGTAGAGGCCGTCGATCCGGGATTCCTTCCGACGAGCGTGTCTGCCTTTCCGCTCGTCGGAAGGAATCCCGGATTGAGGGCCTTGGAATCTACGGGACCTCCAGTCAGCCGCCAACGCGTGCGTCGCGCAGCGCGCCGCGCCGGACTTTACCGGAGTCGTCGCGGAGTCGCTCGTTGGTCGTCTCGAAACTGCGGGGCAGTTTGTACGATACCAGTCGCGCCGACAGAAACTGTTGCAGTGCCTCGAGGTCGAGCGGACCGGTGCCGTCGCGCACCTCGAGAATGGCGTGCGCCCGTTGTCCCAGGTCAGCGTCCGGCAGGCCGATCACGACGCTCGCGAGCACGGCCGGATGCGAGTCG
>JAABQQ010000220.1 GCA_011391405.1 Gammaproteobacteria bacterium | reverse complement strand
ACTGCAGGATGTTGGGCTGGTTGCCATAGGCATACCGTCCGCGACGGTCGATGAAGCTGTAGACGGTCGCCGGATCGTACTCGTCCATGAACGCGCACGGCCCGAAATCGATCGTCTCGCCGGAAACGGTCATGTTGTCTGTGTTCATCACGCCGTGGATGAAGCCGACCTGCATCCAGCGCGCGACGAGCGAACTCTGCCGTTCGGCGACGGCCTCGAACAAGGCGAAGTAACGGTCCGGGTCGTCGCGCAGCTGCGGGTAGTGCCTTTCGATGGTGTAATCGGCGAGCGCGCGTACCCCGTACAGGTCGCCACGCGCAGCAAAGAATTCAAACGTGCCGATGCGGATGTGGCTGGCCGCGACGCGGATCAGCACGCCTCCCGGCAGCGGACCGCTGTCACGGAGTACTCGCTCGCCCGTGGTGGCCGCCGACAGCGCACGGGTCGTCGGCAACCCGAGCGCGTACATCGCTTCGCTGACCAGGTATTCGCGCAGGACGGGTCCAAGTGCCGCGCGGCCATCGCCGCGCCGCGAGAACGGCGTGGGACCTGCACCTTTCCACTGCAGGTCATGGCGCTGCCCCTGCGCGTCGACGACTTCGCCGATCAGCAGCGCCCGGCCGTCGCCGAGTTGCGGGACGAACGAGCCGAACTGATGACCGGCGTATGCCATGGCGAGTGGCAGCGCGCCCGCCGGAGCGTGGTTGCCGGCGCAGACGGCTGCCAGCTGCGCGTCGGACAATTGGCTTCGATCGACTCCGATCTCGCCGGCCAGACTGTCGTTGAATGCGACCAGTGCAGGTGCAGCGACCGCCGTCGGCCGCACGCGGGCAAAAAAACGTTCCGGCAGCGCCGCGTACGTGTGGGAGAACGCGGCGAACGTGCCGTGAGTCAATGCCATCGTGCGGCGTCAGCCGAAGACTGCGACGGTCTGGTGACTGACCGAGTAGGCGTGCCCGTCGGCGCCGTACAACACTGACGTCTGGCTGAGGTATCCCGCCGTGCCAGCGCGGACCTCCGTGTCGATCAGCACCCAGTCGCGCAGGTCGAGGTAGGCCGGATCGCGCAACACCTCGAGCATCCAGTTCACTGAACTCGCAGGCGCCGGTTCGGTGAGCATCGACAGCACCGGCGTGGGGATCACGTCCGCCAGCGCCAGCAAGGCATCCTCCGAGCCGCACTCCCGATCGCACAACCGGGCATAGATCAGCGACCTCGGCTCAGCGTAACCGGAGTAGGGCTGGGCACCCCGCGCGACACGGACTTCGAAGTGCCGCAGGAATGCGGGCGATAGGGGTGAGCCCGCCACCGAGCTGCTGGCGTCCTCCGCCGACACGCCGGGCTCCGGGCGCGGCATTTCTTTCACGAACCGTGATTCGCGCGGTCCGCCGAAGATACCAACGACCGTGCAGGCCACCTTGCCATCGTCGTGCATGAGGTCGCACCGGGCATGGACGGTCGATTTTCCTGCGCGCAAAGTTTCGGCCTTCATCCGGATTGGCGCACCGCCGAGCAAGGGTCCGACGAAAGTCATCTGCGCGCTGCGCAAAGGCATGGCAGCCGCCTGCAGGGGCAGCACCGCTCGCATCGCCCGGCCACTCAGGGCCATCTGCATGCCACCGAAGACGGTGCGGCCCTGCAGCCAGTCGGGTGGAACGGTCACTGAAAAACCAGGTCCGGCGCAAGGTTCGATGGAGGCCAGGACCTGTGAGAACCCGTTAGGCATGGGGCAATTCTACCCGCAACCAGGTCGCCCACAGCGTGGCCGATCCGTATGCTTCGGGTCATCCACTCCACGGCACCGCCGCCGCCGGAAACGTGACCTATGCAACCGTCTGCAATCTCCCGCATGAGCTGCCTGTCCCTTGCCAGCAAGGACGCACTGCGAGGCCCAGTCGCAATCGTCGCGCTCGCGGTGCTGGCCGTCGGCTGTCAGTCCACCCCGCGTTCGACGCCGGTGGCACCGGCTGCCGATTCGTTGCCCGCCTCGGCGCCGATCGTGACCACACCGCGCAACTGGCCTGACACCAGGACTTACGCGGATCCCCTCAGCTTCGTCACCCGCAGTTTTCACCTCGACCTCGATGTCGATTTCGAAAAGAGCCAGCTGCGGGGGACGGCAACCCTCGAGCTCGACCGCGTGGACCCGAACAGCCGGGAACTGGTGCTCGACACGCGCGATCTGCAGATAGACTCAGTCAAGACTGCGCCGGCCGGCAGTGACGACTTCCGCACGACTCACTTCGTGCTCGACCGCCGCGACGCCGAACTCGGCAGTGCGTTGCGCATCGCCATGCCCCGAGATGCCGCTCGCGTTCGCATCGCTTATGCCACGACACCGCAGGCGTCAGGTCTGCAGTGGCTCCAGCCGTCGCAGACTGTGGGCAAACGCTTGCCGTTCCTGTTCAGCCAGGCCCAGGCGCTGCATGCGCGATCGATGGCGCCGCTGCAGGACACGCCGTGGATTCGCGCCACGTACACGGCCACGTTGCGAGTACCCGCCGGGCTGGTGGCCGTCATGGCCGCCGAGGGTGACGCAGACAATCGCCGCGGCCAGACGACATTCCATTTCCGCATGCCGCAGCCGATTCCGTCGTACCTGCTGGCACTGGCCGTCGGCGACCTGGAGTTCCAGGCCATCGGGCCACGAACCGGCGTATGGGCCGAGCCTGCGGTGCTCGCAGCGGCGGCGTGGGAATTCGGGGACGCTGAGGCGATGATGACGCAGACCGAAGCGCTCTACGGTCCGTACCGCTGGGGCCGCTACGATGTGCTCGTGCTGCCACCGTCGTTTCCCTTCGGCGGCATGGAGAACCCGCGGCTCACGTTCATGACGCCCACCGTGATCGCCGGCGACAAGTCGATGGTCGGCGTCCTCGCGCACGAACTCGCGCACTCGTGGTCGGGCAATCTGGTGACCAACGCCACGTGGCGCGACGGCTGGCTCAACGAAGGCTTCACCACCTATTTCGAACGCAGGGTCATGGAGGCGGTGTACGGGGAGGAGCGTGCCCGACTGGAATGGGGCGTCGGACACCAGGATCTGCGGCTGGCGCTGATGGAACTGCGCCCAGACGAAGCGTGGCAAGGCGCGCTGGCGCCCGACCTGGCACTGCACAAGGACGAAGGTGGCTCGGCCGTGGCATACGAGAAGGGCGCTTTGTTCCTGTATCAACTGGAACGCCGTTTCGGTCGTGCGCAACTCGATGCATTCCTGCAGGGCTGGTTCGACCGTCACGCCTTCACGAGCGTGACCACGCCGCAGTTCGTCGCCGAGCTGCAGGCCGGCCTGATGCAGCAGTCTCCGGGAAAAATTGACGCGGCGTTTCTCGCCACCTGGATCGATGGCGCCGGACTGCCGGTCGACGCCGAGTTCGTGCAATCCGACACGCTGACGCGGGTCGACGCGCAGCGCCTGCGTTGGGAGCAGGGTTCGCTCACGACGGATGCGCTGCAAACTACCGGCTGGACCCTGCAGGAGTGGCTGCATTTCCTGAATCGGGCGACGCGTCCGCAACCCGTGGCGCGGCTGCAGGAACTCGACCAGCGTTTCCGGTTGACCGAATCCCGCAATGCCGAGATCGCGCACTCATGGTTCCGGCTGGCGCTCGCCAGCGACTATCCGGGACTCGAGCCCGCACTGGAACGTTACCTGACGAGCATCGGCCGGATGAAGCTCATCGAGCCCTTGTATGAAGATCTGCTGCAGACTCCGCAGGGCGCAGCGTTCGCGCGGCGCGTCTACGCGCAGGCCCGGCCGGGCTACCACGCCATCGCGCAGCGTGGCGTCGACCACCTCATGCAGGAGACGCCTTGACGACCTGCACGACGAGTCCTGCGCCGAAGGCCCAGCCCAGCAATCGGCCGAGTAGCCGGCCCAGCGTCTCGGCATCCGGCGCGGCTGCTTCGGTAGCGTCTCCCAGCGACATTCCCGCGTGCAGGTGCTGCAGCAGTCGATGATCGGCTGCATGGAGCCGGTACACCGCCACGCGATCCGCGATGCACGCGACCGCGCAATGTTCGGCGCCCGCCGCGAGGTCGAAGGGGGCGACTGCGTCTTCGTGCTGGTTGGCTTGCCACACGCTCCAGATGGGAAACGGTGAAGCCACCAGCCGCAGCGAAGGCTGCAACACCAGCGTCAGTTGCGGCAGCACGTCCGCATCGAAACGGCCGAGCGAGTCCAGGCCGACCGGATCACGCCGCGCCGCGGCGACCGACGTCTCACAGGCCCATTCGAGGCGCGCGAGGTCGGCAAGCCATGCGTAGCCCGTGCCCTGCATGCGGTCGGTGAGCCACGCTGGGAACGCTTCGCCGATCCAGTGCAGGTCACCGTGTTGCGAAGGATGCTGAACACGGTAGTCGCGCGCGAGCTGGCGAAAGAAATCGGTCCCGACGCGTCGCTGTATCACCGGGTAGCTGCGCTCGAGCGCAGAGAGGAAGGACTGCCACGCGTTGTTGCGGTAGACCTCGAGCCGTTGTCCGACGACGGTGGCGTCGTCGCTGCCGGCGAGCAGTTGCAGGTCCGCGGTGTTCGCAGTCGCTGGGCGCATGCTGCGGCCGAACGCTGTCTGCAATGCCTTCAGGTCCAGGGCGGAATCAGGCCGCCGCCGCATGGCACCGCTCCAGTCGCTGATCGGCGCGCGCCGCTTCCGCGAGCAGCGTGGCGAGGGGTGGCACGTCGGTGTCCCATTCGATCAGGGTTGGTACCCGACCGAAACGCCGCAATGCAACTTCGTACAAGGCCCACACGTCGTCGCAGACTGCGCTGCCGTGATCATCGATCAGCAGTTCGCGCGATCCCACCCGGCGGCGGGAGTGGCCGGCGAGGTGAATTTCCTGGATGGCGTGCCGTGGCAGCGCCGCGAAGAACGCATCGAGGTCGAGACCGAGGTTGGCTGCGTTCACATAGGCGTTGTTGACGTCGAGCAGGAGGCCGCAGCCGCTGCGCTCCACGACGGCCGCGAGGAATTCACCCTCGCTCAGCTGCGAGGAGGCGAAGCTCACGTAGGCGCTCAGGTTTTCGACCAGGATCTGGCGACCGAGGAAATCCTGCACTTCCCGCACGCGGGCGGCGAGGTGCTCCACGGCTTCCTCGGTGTAGGGCAGCGGCAGCAGGTCGTTGAAATGCTCACCGTCCACGTGGCCCCAGCAGGCGTGTTCGCTGACCAGGCCAGGTTCAAAACGCTGCACGGCGTCGCGCACGCGTTCAAGGTGATCACGGTCGATGGGGTCGGCCGAGCCAAGCCCGAGCCCGACGCCGTGCAGGCTCAGTGGATACCGGGAGCGCGCGCGCTCCAGGGCATGGACGGCGGGGCCACCCGCATGAAAATAGTTTTCGGTGTGGACCTCGAGCCACGCTGGCGGGGAGGCCGTTTGCAGTATCGCCTCATGGTGCTGCGAGCGCAGGCCGATCCCGGCCCGCGCCGGGATCGGGCCGCGGACAGGCGTCGGCAATGGACCGCCCGTCACGATCGGCTACATCGGCTTCTTGTCGCCGCTGCCGACCTTGCCGCCGGTTTTTTCGCACTCGGCCCGCGGCAGGTACTTCCACTCGGCGGGATCGTTGTCCTTTTTCGCCGAGCCGGCACAGCTATGGCTGGCCGTCGCGCAGTCGTTCTTACCGGCTTTGGCCACGCCGTAGCACATCACCTTGTCGTCTTTGCCTGCGTCCTGATCGGCATTGGCGGCACCCACGGCGAGCAGGCTGCCGATGGCAGCTGCAATCGTCACATTCTTGAAGTTCATGCTGGTCGAAGTCCTCGTGCGTCGCTGCGCGTCATTATGAACAGAGGCTATCGTGCGCGCGAGCGGGTTGGCTTAAGGGGCGGGCGGTGGCAGCATGCGCAGTCCCTCCACGACGAGTCGAACACGGACATGGGCCTGAGAGACTGGATCACGCAGTACCTGCCGGGCGGTGCGGGCAGCCCGGCGGCGGGATCCACGGAGGTGGGATCGAACCTTGCGGTGGCGGCGTTGCTGGTGGAGGTGCTGCGGGCAGATTTCGACGTTGCCCCAGCCGAACGGCAGCAGGTCATGGCCTCGGTCTCGGCGCTGCTTGGCCTGGGGCCAGACGCAACGCGCGCGCTGGTGGAGGAGGCCGAGCGTCATATCGACCGATCTCATGACCTGTACCAGTTCACCTCGCAGATCAACCGGACCTTCTCCGAGGCAGAGAAGGTCGGGCTGCTCGAAGCGTTGTGGCGTGTGGCGGACGCCGACCTGACGGTGCACAAGTACGAGGAGCACCTGATTCGTCGCGTCGCGGACCTGCTGCACGTGCGACATTCCGATTTCATCGCGACCAAGCTCCGGGCCACCGGTGTGACGAACCGCGACTGACGCCTCGCGCAGGCCAAAGCATTTTTTGCACGTCGGCTTGCGGCCGGACCCAGCGGTCGGGTACGGTCGTGACAGGAACCACCCACAGTTGGCCATGGAACAGTCCGCCCCTGCCGCCTTTCGTAAAATCGTCCTCCTGAACCCCAAGGGTGGATCGGGCAAGTCGACCATCGCCACCAATCTGGCCGCGTATTACGCATGGTCGGGGCAGTCCGTTGCGCTGATGGATCACGATTCCCAGGGCTCGAGCATGCGCTGGCTGCGGCAACGTCCGGCGGACCTGCCGGCCATCCACGGCATCGCTGCCTTCGAAAAGAAGCTTGGCGTCACGCGTGCGTTTGCCCTGCGCACGCCGCTGGGCACCGAGAAGCTGATCGTCGATACGCCCGCGGCGGTCACGCCGTTCCAGCTGCCCGAGCTCACGCAGGGCGCGCACGCCATCATCGTGCCGGTGCTGCCGTCGGATATCGACATTCACGCAGCATCGCGCGCGATTGCCGACCTGCTGCTCGCCGGTCGCGTGCATCGTTCCGAGCGCCGACTGGTCATCGTGGCCAACCGTGCCCGGCGCTATACCAAGGCGTTCTCGACGCTGATGCGGTTCCTGGAAAGCCTGCGCATCCCGGTCGCAGCCGTGTTGCGGGACTCACAGGCGTACGTGCGGTCCGCCGAATGCGGGATGGGCATCCACGAAATGAAGGGTGCCCTGCTGCAGGAAGACCTCGATACGTGGAAGCCGCTGGTCGACTGGCTCGAGCATCGCTCGGGCAGCACAGGCACGGGCGAAGGCCTCAGCCTGACGCCGCCCCCGGCCGCCGAAGTGGGCGAGGGCGCGCGCGGCTGATTACTTGCCGGCCGGCTTGTTCGACACCTTGTCGGCGTCCTTCGCGAATAGCGAAGCTTCATCCGCGACCGAGAACGCAACCAGGTTAGGTGCGCCGTCTTCGCCGTTGGCGCTGCTCACGACGGCAATGATGGGCGCGTCCTTCAGCCACAGCATGAAGGTGTATTTGGACTGGATCGCGCCTTCGTCGCGTTTCACCGCGTCGAAGTCACCGAACATCGTACGCGATCGATTCACCACGGCCAGCAGCGAGGGCAGGCTGGGCTCGAGCCGTGCGGTGGCGGCGCCCATTGTCTTGTCGGCGCCCATCAGGAAGCAAAGTTCCCTGGTCTGGTGCTGTGCCGGCAGCTTCAGCAGCACCTGCCTGCTCGGGGCGCAGTAACGGTCGGTGCCGATCAGTTCATCTTTGTCCCACTTGCCACCCGGGTACTTGGCCTGGATGGCGGCTTTGTCGGCACTCCACGGCAGGCCGAAGGCGCCACCGCGGAACTGGTTCGCGACGTTGCCGGCAAAGGCCGCGCCCGTAAAGGCGAGGAGCGTGAATCCGGTGATCAGGGGCAGGAAGTGGCTGCGGGTCATGCGCTCGACTCCACGAAGGAAAGTGACTGCGGCAGGACGAGGATAGGGCCCTCCGGGCACGTCTCGCGCAGCACGCAACGAAAGCAAGACACGCCTCTCAGGGCCGGCCTCGTTGGCTTGACATAATAACTCAGGACGGGTCGGCTGCGCCGCGAGCCTGCGCAACGTCGATCAACAGCAGGTCGTCTGGTGTGTCGAGGTCGATCCCGGCATTGCTCATCGGCACCCGGACCACGCGGTCGATATTGCGTCTCAACACGTTGCGCGCGTCGCGTTCGCCGCGCAGTGACAGCAGGTCGGTGAAGGCCCAGCGCGGAAAGATCGCGGGTAGCCCGGGCGCGCCCTGATACAAGGCGGCGGCGATCAGGATCGGGTGTCGCTTCCAGCTCGCATGCAGCCGGCGCAGGTCGTCGGCCGTGACCGCCACCTGGTCGGCCAGCATCAACAGCAGGGCCCCTGAACCGGGCGGCGCCGAATTCACCGCGACACGAATTGAGCTTGCAATACCTTCCTCCCAGCCGCGGTTCAGCGCGATCGAGATTGCACGCTGCCGCAGCGAAGGCGCGATCTCTCTGGCATAGGCCCCGATCACGACGGTGACCGATTGTCCGGCCACGAAAGCTGCGCTTGCCGCCAACTCGTGCAGCACGGGCTCGCCCCGCAGGCGGACGAGCGGCTTGATGCCGCCGAAGCGGGTTGCAGGTCCGGCAGCGAGGATGGCCGCGTGCAGTGCGGAGTCCTGATCGTCCATGCCCGTAGTTTGCCTGCCGCGCTGCAAGAAGATAGAGTTTCAGGGTTCGAATCAACGAATTTTTCCCGTGCGCTGCCGTCGTCAGCCCACCGCGTGGAGCGGCAGGGCGGGTGGCACGGCGGGCGACCGAAAAAGCGAGTCCGAAGCGTGCAAGCCTGGAAAGTCCATAAGTTCGGCGGATCGAGCGTCGCTGACGCCGCATGCATGCAGCGCGTGGCGAAAATCATCGAGAACGATCCGGCGCCGCGCAAGGCGGTGGTGCTCTCGGCCTGCCGGGGCGTGACCGATGCCCTGCTCACGCTGATCGGCCTCGCCGAGCAGGATTCACCGGCGCTCGACGATCGGTTGCAGGAGTTGCGTCAGCGCCACATCGGTATCGCGCGCGACACACTCGCAGGCGAACTGTGCGACGAATACCTCGCGGCTCTCGACATCGACTTTCGCGACATCGCGGGCATTCTGCAGACGGTCCGCCTGGTCCGTAATGCATCGACCACGATGCGCGACCTCATCTCGGGCTATGGTGAGATCTGGTCGACGCGCCTGTTCGAGCGTCTGTTGCGCCGCCGTGCAGCGGGTCATGTGCAGTGGCTGGACGCCCGCAAGGCGCTGCTGGTGGAGTGGGGTCCGATGGGGCCCGGCGTGCGCTGGGATCAGTCCCGGGCGCAGATGGCTGCGCTGGTGGCGCCCGAGTTCGTCGGCACGCTGGTCGTCACCGGCTTCATCGCAACCGACACGCAGGGCCTGCAGACGACGCTGGGCCGCAACGGCAGCGACTACTCGGCGTCGATCTTCGGCTCGCTGCTCGACGCCGCCGAGATCGTGATCTGGACGGACGTCGACGGCGTCCTGAGCGCCGACCCGCGCCTCGTGCCCGAGGCGCAGGTGATCGATACCCTCTCGTACAACGAGGCGATGGAACTCGCGTACTTCGGCGCGAAGGTCATCCATCCCTCGACGATGGCGCCGGCGGTACAGAAGCGCATCCCGATCTGGATCAAGAACACGTTCGCGGCCGACAAGCCCGGCACCCTGATCCACGACCACTCGGATCCCGATCCGCTCGTGAAGGGCATCACGACGATCGACCGCATCGCACTCGTGAACCTCGAGGGCGCCGGCATGATCGGCGTGCCCGGCACGGCGCACCGCCTGTTCGGAGCGCTGCGCGAGGAAAGCATTTCGGTCATCCTCATTTCGCAGGGCAGCTCCGAACATTCGATCTGCTTCGCGGTGCCGGAAGCCGAAGCCGAACGGGCCGAGCGCGTGGTGCGGCGCGCATTCGATCCAGAGCTGCGCGAAGGGCAGATCCACAGCATCGAGATCGATCATGGCTGCAGCATCCTGGCCGTCGTGGGCGACGGCATGGCCGGCGCGCACGGTGTCGCTGCCAAGGTGTTTACGGCACTGGGGCTGGCAGGTGTCAACGTCCGGGCCATCGCCCAGGGCGCATCCGAGCGCAACATTTCCGTCGTAATCGACGGCCGTGGCAGTGCGCGAGCGCTGCGCGCCGTGCATTCCGCGTTCTATCTCTCGGCACACACGGTTTCGATCGGCCTGATCGGACCGGGACTGGTGGGCGGCGCGCTGCTCGAGCAGATCGCGAGCCAGATGCAGCGCCTGGCACGCGATTTCAAGCTCGACCTGCGGGTGCGTGCCATCGCGGGCTCAAAGTCGATGCGGCTCGCCGCCGGCGCCATCGACCTGGCGCGCTGGCGCGATGAATACAAGGCGGGCGGCGACCCGCTCGATCTCGACCAGTTCGCGGACCACGTGCATGCCGATCATTTTCCGCACGCCGTGATCATCGATTGCACAGCCAGCGCCGAAGTGGCGAAGCACTATGCGCACTGGCTGTCGGAAGGCATCCACATCGTCACGCCGAACAAGAAGGCGAACAGCGCACCCTACGCCGACTACCAGCGCGTCAAGGATGCGCGGCGCACGGCGGGGTCGCACTATCTCTACGAAGCGACCGTCGGCGCGGGCTTGCCGGTGATCCAGACGCTGCGTGACCTGCGCGAGACAGGGGATGAAATCCGCCGCATCGAAGGCATGTTCTCCGGCACCCTGGCCTATCTGTTCAATACCTGGGACGGCTCGCAGCCTTTCTCCGAGGTCGTGCAGCACGCCAAGTCGCTCGGCTACACCGAGCCGGATCCGCGCGACGACCTGTCGGGCATGGACGTGGCGCGCAAGCTGATCATCCTGGCACGCGAGATGGGCCTGCGCACGGAAATGGCCGAGGTGAAGGTCGAGAGCCTCGTGCCGGCGAAGCTCAACGAATGCGGCGTCGACGCGTTCCTCGAGCAACTGCCGGAGTTCGACCAGACCATGCTCGAGCGCCTGCGTGCGGCCACCGCGCGCGGACATGTGCTGCGCTATGTCGGGTCGGTCGACGCGCAGGGCCAGGCCGAGGTCGGGTTGGTCGAACTGCCGCAGTCGCATCCGTTCGCGAACATCGCGCTCACGGACAACATCGTCCGTTTCGAGACCGCGCGTTACGACAAGAATCCGCTCATCGTGCAGGGTCCCGGGGCGGGCCCAGCCGTCACGGCGTCCGGCGTCTTCGCCGACTTGCTGCGCGTCTGTGCCTACCTCGGCGCCAAATTGTGACCGGGGATTCCACCCGCAGATCTGCCACTGCGTTTGCTCCGGCGAGCGTCGGCAACGTCGCCGTAGGCTTCGACATCCTCGGCCACACGGTTGCGGCTCTCGGCGACAAGGTGCGGGCCACGCGGCGGGCAGAGCCTGGTGTCGCGATTCGCGCCATCACCGGCACGGTCGAAAACCTGCCGCTCGCTGCGGAAAAAAACACGGCCGGCATGGCCGTGCTCGCAATGTGTCGCGAACTGAGCCTGCCGTACGGGTTCGACCTCGACATCGAGAAGGGCATCCCGCTCGGTTCCGGTCTCGGCGGTTCGGCCGCCTCGGCGGTTGCGGGCATCGTCGCTGCAACCGCGCTGGTCGATGAGCCGCTGCAACGCACGGAGCTGCTCAAGTTCGCCATGCAGGGCGAGGCAGTGGCGAGTGGTTCGGTGCACGTCGACAACATCGCGCCCTCGCTCTATGGCGGCCTGGTGCTCACGGTGGGCATCGACAATCCGTTCGTGAAACAGATCCCGGTGCCGGATTCGATCCGCTGCGTGCTGGTTCACCCGCACATGGTGCTGCCGACGCGCGAGGCACGCGCAATCCTGAGCAAGTCCGTGCCGTTGTCGGACGTGATCTGGCAGCAGGCCAACCTGGCGGGTTTTCTCGCGGGCTGCTTTACCAACGACATCGCGCTGATTCGGGAGTCGCTGCTCGACGTCGTGATCGAGCCGCAGCGGCAGGTGTTGATTCCGGGCTTCGCCGCAGTGAAGCAGGCGGCACTCGCGGCCGGCGCGCTGGGCGCATCCATCTCCGGCGCGGGTCCCACGGTGTTCGCGTGGGTCGATGCAGCGGATGCGGAGAAAGTCCGGCTCGGGATGGTGGAAGCGTTCGCGCGCCACGGCCTCGATTCCGACAGCTGGGTCTCGACGTTCGATCGCGCGGGCGCGCGCGTGGTGGGTGATTGACCATGCAGTACCAGAGCACGCGCAATCCGCAGCACCGTGTCGGCCTGAGCGAAGCTATCGCACGCGGTCTGGCGCCGGACGGTGGACTCTATGTCCCGACTGAGCTGCCGGGCATCGAGCGCAAGGCGTTCGACGGCGTCCACACGATGCCGGAAGTGGCGGAAGTCCTGCTGCGGCCCTTTGCCGCAGGCGACGCGATCGCAACCCAGGTGCCGGCCATCGTCCGTGACGCCTTCAACTTCCCGGCGCCGGTCGTGGAAGTGGCGGGGGCCGCGGGGCCGTTGTCAGTGCTGGAACTGTTCCACGGCCCGACCGCGGCATTCAAGGACTTCGGCGCGCGGTTTCTCGCAGCCTCGCTCGAGCGCATTCCCCGGAACGATCCGCGTCGGCTGACGATCCTGGTCGCAACCTCCGGTGATACCGGTGGTGCCGTAGCCGCGGCGTTCTATCAGCGTCCGTGGGTTGACGTCGTGGTGCTCTATCCGAAGGGCCTCGTCTCCGCCCGCCAGGAAAAGCAGCTGGCGTGCTGGGGCAAGAACGTGCGTACGCTGGCGGTGGCGGGCACCTTCGATGACTGCCAGCGCATGGTGAAAGAAGCGTTCGTCGACTCCGCGCTGGGTCGTGACCTGCTGCTGTCCTCGGCGAACAGCATCAACGTCGGCCGGTTGCTGCCGCAAATGGCGTACTACGCACAGTCGAGCCTCGAGCTGTTCCGCCGCGACGGTCGCGCGCCCAACTACATCGTGCCCTCGGGTAACCTGGGCAACGTGGCCGCCTGCGTCTGGGCACGCAAGGTGGGTCTGCCCATTGGTGAAGTGATGCTGGCCACGAACGCCAACCTGACCGTGCCGGACTTCCTGCGCACGGGCGAGTGGCAACCGCGGCCGAGCCTCGCTACGCTTGCGTCCGCCATGGACGTAGGCAATCCGAGCAACATGGAACGACTGCGCTGGCTGTTTCCCGACCTGCACGATCTGCGCGGCGCGTTCTCCGCGTACTCCGTGAGCGACGACGAGATTCGCGCCTCGATCAAACTTGATTACGCCGCTTACGGGCAGACGTGGTGCCCGCACACCGCAACCGCCGCGCACCTGTACCGGCAGCTGCCTGCAGAACGGCGCAAGGAACGCTGGGTGCTGGTCGGCACCGCGCATCCCGCCAAGTTCAACGACGTCGTCGAGCCGCTCATTGGCGCGGAAGTGCCGGTGCCGTCGGCGCTCGCCGATCTGTTGTCGCTGCCGTCCCTGCAGCAGGACGTGGCGCCCCGTCTCGATGATCTGCGCAACGTGCTCAAGGGGAATCCGGCTTGAAGACGCTCCTGGGATTGCCGCTCTGGTTGTGGGTCATCTTCGCGCTGGGGTTGCTCGGCGCCGCGGGCTATTTCATCCGCGAGAAGGTGCGCCAGGTGCGCGCGCGTCGTGCGATCGACAACGTGATCTCGTCGGTCGCGTTCGACGAATTGCGCAACGTGCTGCTGCCGACGGGCACGGGCGACCAGATCCACATCAACTACCTGCTGCTCACCCAGAATGGATTGCTGGCCCTCGACCTGTTCGATGCGCACGGCATGATTTTCGCGGGAGAGAAGATGGAACAGTGGTCCATCTTCGGTCCCAAGCGGCATTTCATGATCACGAATCCGTTGCCGATGTTGTACGACCGGGTGGCCGTCGTGCGGCAGTTCGCGGGCGACGACGTGCCGGTCGAGGGACGCATCGTGTTCTCGATGCGCGGCGAATTTCCGAAAGGCCGCCCGGAGAGCGTGATCCGGCTCGACGAGCTGCAGGACCAGTTCCCCGCAGTCGAGCGCGCGGCGGGTGGGGCCGCGGCTGCATTTGCGGACGTGTGGGAACGCATCAAGCAGGCGTCGCAGCCGAATCCGCTCGCGAGCTGAGGGTTTGACCCAGGTCAAGAGAGGCCTCCCGCTGCGCGCGTATCATTGAGCGCGAGAAGCAGGAACCGATGGCGGAGCGGCAATCATCGATGGCGACAAGATCCAGGGCAGCCCTGCCTGCGCTGACGCTGCTGGGTGTGCTCGCGGGCGTGCTGCTCGGCGTCGGCGCCTACACGTTCCACTTCGCCGAGGGCCTCTCCTACCTGAGCAGCGATCCGGCGGCCTGCGCCAACTGCCACATCATGCAGTCGCAGTTCGAGTCGTGGCAGAAGAGTTCGCACCACGCGGTGGCGAAGTGCGTCGATTGCCACCTGCCGCACGATTTCATCGGCAAATACATCGCCAAGGCCGAGAACGGCTACCACCACTCCAGGGGGTTCACGTTCCAGGACTTTCACGAGCCGATCATGATCAAGCCGAAGAACGCCGGCATCCTGCAGGACAACTGCCTGGCCTGCCATGGCGATCTCGTGCACGAACTGGTCGGTGGCGTGAACGGGGGCACCGGCGAGGTTCAGTGCGTGCACTGCCACTCGGGCGTGGGGCACGGCGAAACGGCGGGGCTCGGCGGACCCGGGCGCGCGGACGAGATCGAGGGTAACGCATCATGAAGAAGCTGCAGCAAGGCTGGTCGCTGGTGGCCGTCATCGGGTTGGTGCTGGTGGTGGGTGCGGCGACCGCAGCCGTCACCGCACTGCTGATGAACATCGCGCAACGCAAGAACGAAGCGAAGACGCCGTTCGTGCGGCTCATCGAGGTGGACGAGAACACCACCGATCCCGCCAAGTGGGGCGTCAACTGGCCGAAGCAGTTCGACTCCTACCAGCGCACGGCGCAGGCAACGCGCACGCGCTTCGGCGGACACGGTGGCAGCGAAGCACTGCCCGACGAGAAGATCGAACGTGATCCGTGGCTCAAGCGGATGTTCCTCGGCTACGCGTTCTCGATCGATTACCGCGACCGCCGCGGCCACGCCTACATGCTGGACGATCAGGAGCAGACGCAGCGGCTTACCAAGCCGCAATCGGGCTCGTGCCTGCATTGCCACGCGTCGATCATGCCGCTGTACCGCGAACTCGGCGGTGGCGACGCCATGAAAGGGTTCGAAGAAAGCTACAAGTTCTCCTACCAGGACCTGAGCAAGAAGCTGCACGACTCGGGGCACGCGCACCCGGTGTCCTGCGTGGACTGCCACGAGCCGCAGACGATGAGGCTGCGTGTCACGCGCCCGGGATTCATCAACGGCATCCAGGCGCTCGCGGAGTCCGATGCGCCGGTCCCGCACCTGCCGTCGGTCGAGCAATGGCGCGCCGGCAACCGCGCGCAACCGTATGACCCGAACGTGGACGGCACCCGCACCGAGATGCGGTCTTACGTCTGCGGGCAATGCCACGTCGAGTACTACTGCTCGACCAAGATGCCGCTCACGTTCCCGTGGGGCAACGGCCTGCGCGCGTCCGACACCGAGAAATTCTGGAACGAAACGAAGTTTCCGGATGGCGAACAGTTCTTCGACTACAAGCATGCGGAGACCGGCGCAAGAATCCTCAAGGCGCAGCATCCCGAGTTCGAACTCTGGAGCCAGGGCATTCATGCGCGCAGCGGCGTCGCCTGCGCCGACTGCCACATGCCGTACATGCGCGATGGCGCGACCAAGGTATCCGACCACTGGGTGCGCAGCCCGCTGCTCAACGTCAACCGGGCCTGCCAGACCTGCCACCACCAACCCGAGGGCGAGATTCTCGCGCGTGTCGACCAGATCCAGCAGCGCAACTACGACCTGATGCAGCGGGGCGGCGTGGCGATCGTCGCGCTGCTCGATGCGATCAAGGAGGCGAAAGCGGCGGGAGCCACCGACGCGCAACTGCAGGAGGCGCTCGAGTTCCAGCGCAAGGCGCAGTGGCGCCTCGATTTCATCGCGGCCGAGAACTCGATGGGATTCCATGCGCCGCAGGAAGCCGCGATGGTGCTGGGGGAAGCCCTGGACTACGCGCGGCAGGGTGAGCTTGCCGCACGTCGTCATGCGCCGGTCGCTGGTGCAGCGCAGGTGGCGCAGGCAAAGTAACGGCACGCGTCACTGCAGCGGTCGCCGCCCGGGCCCGGAGTCGATTCCGGGCTCGGCGCATCCCGGCACCTGGCCGGGATTGCCCCATTTCGCGCAGAAGCCGCTAGACTCCGTGCCCAATAATGCAGGGGGAGTCGGTGACATGACCGCGATGGGCTGCGACCCGGGACAGACGCGCCGATGAGCGCGGCAGCTCCGCTGCGCGACAGCGACAACCTGCGTGGCTTCGACGAGGACGCCTGGGACGATCTCCTCAATTACATCGAGGAGCGCCGGGTCATTCCCATCGTCGGGCCGGACCTGCTCCGCGTCGACACCGACCAGGGTCCGCGGCTGCTGTACGAATGGCTGGCCGAGAAGCTGGCGGTCAAGCTATCGGTCGATCCCGCGGGACTCCCGCAACCGCTTACGCTCAACGACGTCGTCTGCAGCTACCTCGGTCAGCGCGGCCGCCGCGAAGAGGCATACACGCGCTTGCGCTCGATCATGCGCGAGGTGCAGATCGCGCCACCCATGGCGCTGCGGCAGCTGGCGCAGATCACGGACTTCGATCTTTTCATCACGACCACGTTCGACCCGCTGCTCGAGCAGGCTGTGAACCTCGAGCGGTTCGGCGGCCAGCCGCACGTGGAAGTCATTGCTTACGCCCCGAATCGGGTGTCCGACCTTCCTGCCGAACGCAGTCAATTGCAGCGGCCGGTCGTCTATCACATGCTCGGCAAGCTCTCGGCCTCACCCACGTATGTCGTCTCGGACGAGGACATGCTGGAGTTCATCTGCGCGCTGCAGTCCGAGCATCTCACCCCCGAGAAACTGTTCCACGAGCTGGAGCACAGCCACCTGCTGCTGATCGGCAGCGACTTTTCCAACTGGCTGGCGCGCCTGTTCCTGCGCATGGCCAAGCGCAAGCGCCTGTCGGACCCGCGCGATTTCGGCGAGATCCTGGCCGACGACCACACCTCGAAGGACGAGCGGCTGCTCGCTTTCCTGCAGCAGGTGAGCGTGCGCACGCGCGTGTTCAGCGGCGCCGAGTCGTTCGTCGCGGAACTGCATCAGCGCTGGCTGAGCCGGCAGCAGCCCGCGTCTGCGACTTCGAACATGGGGCTTGCACCCCAGCGGTTCCTGCCGCCGGCGCGCGAGATGCCCGAGAACGCGATCTTCATCAGCTACGCGCGGGAAGACCTGGCCGCCGTGCAGCGGCTGAAGTCGGCGCTGGATGCGGCGGGTCTCGTCACCTGGTTCGACTTTGATCGCCTCGAAGGCGGCGACGATTACGACCACAAGATCCGCGCCAACATCGGGCGTTGCAGCTTCTTCCTGCCCGTGATTTCGGGTTCGACGCAGCGCCGGCTCGAAGCCTATTTCCGCCGCGAATGGAGCTATGCCGTCGATCGCTCGCGCAGCATCGCGGAAGGGGCCGTGTTCATCCTGCCGGTCTGCATCGACGACACCACCGAAGCGGACGCGCTCGTGCCGGAGAAGTTCAAGGCGGTGCATATCTCGCGCCTGCCGGGCGGCGAGCCGTCGCCAGAGTTCATCCGTCGGTTGCAGGAACTCTCGAATTCGCGCCGCGCATGACAACAATTCAACCTGACATCGCCACCGAGACCACGATCGATCCCGAGAACCCGTGGCTGGGTCTTTCAAGTTACTCCGAAGAGACACGGGCTTACTTCCACGGTCGCGACGACGAGGCGGCGGAACTCGCGCGGCGCGTGCAGCGGAAGCTGCTGACCGTGCTGTTCGGCCAGTCGGGACTCGGCAAGACGTCGCTGCTGCGCGCGGGCCTGGTGCCGCGCCTGCGCGGGTCGGGCTTCTGTCCCGTCTACGTCCGCATCGACTACGCGCCGGAATCGCCCCCGCCGGCCGACCAGATCAAGCAGGCGATCTTCAAGGTGACGGCCGAAGCCGGCTACTGGACGCGCGCGGGTTCGGCCGTCGAGGGCGAATCGCTCTGGGAGTTCCTGCATCACCGGGGCGACCTGCTGCGCGACGCGAACGAACAGACGCTGCTGCCGCTGCTGATCTTCGACCAGTTCGAGGAAATCTTCACGCTGGCGCAGGCCGACGACGCAGGCCGGCAGCGCGCAAAACGCTTCCTCGATGAGCTTGCGGACCTGGTGGAGAACCGTCCGCCCGCCGACCTCGAGCGCCGCCTCGAGCAAGACGAAGCCAACGCCGACGATTTCGATTTCGCGCGCGCCGACTACCGCATCCTGATTTCGCTGCGCGAGGACTACCTCGCGCACCTCGAAAGCGTGAAGGGCACCATGCCCTCGATCACGCAGAATCGCATGCGGCTCGCCCGCATGACCGGCGAGCAGGCCTTGAGCGCGGTCATCAAGCCCGGCGGCAAGCTCGTCTCGCAGGAAGTGGCCGAATCGATCGTGCGCTTCGTGGCGGGTGGCTCGGAGCTGCCGAATGCCGAAGTCGAACCGTCGCTGCTCAGTCTGATCTGCCGCGAGCTCAACACGGTGCGGCAGGCGCAGGGCAAGGCGGAGATCTCGGCGGACCTGCTGGCTGGCTCCCGCGACACGATCCTGACGGAGTTCTACGAGCGCGCGCTGGCGGACCAGCCGGCCGGTGTGCGACGAGTCATCGAAGACGAGTTGCTGACCGAATCTGGTTATCGGGAGAGCCTGGCGGAAGAGCGGGTGGCCAAGGCGCTGGCCGCAGCAGGCGCCGAGCCCGATGCGCTGGCGAAACTGGTCGACCGCCGGTTGCTGCGCATCGAGGAACGCCTCGACATGCGCCGCGTCGAGCTGACCCACGATGTCCTGTGTGGCGTCGTCCGTTCGAGCCGCAACCTGCGACACGAACGCGAGGCGCGGGACGAGGCCGAACGGCAACTGGCTGCACAACAGGAACGGGCGGCCGAGACCCGGCGGACGCTGCAAAAGACGCGTCGCTTCGCCGTGATCGCCGCGGGCCTGATGCTGGTGGCGCTGGTCAGCGCGGTCTTCGGCTGGATCAACTGGAACCGTGCCAAGGCGGCGGATCTGCAAGCGCAGAAGGCGCGCGCCGACGCCGAAAAGCTGGTTGGTTTCCTGATCGAGGACTTCTACGCCGAACTCGAACCCACGGGACGGCTCGAAACCATGGGCAAGCTTGCGCACATGGCGGTGAGCTATTACGACGGTCTGCCGCAGGAATTGCTGACGTCGCAGACGCAGGTCTATCGTGGCATGGCGCTGATCCGCGAGGCCGGCGCCCTGCTCTCGCGCGGTGATTTCAAGACCGCCAATCCGAAGCTCGACGAGGCGTCGGCCATCTTCGACAAGCTTCGCGCCGGCGGTGACAAGAGCGAGCAGGTCGCGGTCGGGCTGGCGCTGGCTAAGTTCACGCGTTTCTCGAATTGGGGCGTGATCGGTGCACCAGGCTCCGAAGCGGCGGATCTCGAACACACGGCAAACCTGCTCCGGCCCTGGGTCAGCGCCAAAGGCACGTCTCCGCAGACCAAGATGCTCTATGCCGATGTGCTGAATCACCTGAGCCACCACCAGCCCAAGAGCCAGGGAATTGCGACCTGTGAAGAGGCCCGCAAGCTCCTGCTCGACGTCGGCGCTCGCGATCTGTCGAACCTGCAGGCGGCTTCGATTTATGCCGATACGAGCGACTCACAGGCCCGTCACTCCCTGTACCTCGGCAAGGTGGAGGAGGCCGGCCAGTTGGAGGCCGAGGTGTACTCGGTCGCCCAGAGAGTATTGGCGCAGCGGCCCGGTGACCTGCGCGCGATGGCGAATCTGGGTTATGGCGCAGACCTTCTCGGGCGACTCGCGCTGCGCCGTGGCGACTTCGCTGCTGCAACCAGCTATGCGGCCAAGTCGGAGTTGGCCGGCGAAGACTTCGTCCGCTTCAATCCCTCGGACGTAGGTGCCTGGGCCTTCTGGATCCGTGGCAGGGACCTGTCTGCGGCGGTCCACCTGGAGCAAGGGCGTGTCGCGTCGGCGATCAAAGGGTTTCGTGCCACGGTGGCACTGGATGAGGACGCGCGCAAGCCGACCAGCCTCGGACCCTGGCTGTGGTCGAACTGGGGCACGCTCATCGTCAACGAGGCTCGGTCGGGCGACTTCGCGGCAGCCGAGCAATCGCTGCAGGCTGGGACTGCTGCGGCGCAAGCGGCTGCGGCGAACGAGTCACCGGACAGCAAACGACGCGCACTTTTCGAACTGGCGGTCGCAAGCTTGCAGTCCCGGCTCGCCCTGTTCAAGGGGAGCAACCAGTCGGCATTCGATCTGGCGATGCAGACGTCGGATCGGTTGCGGCAGATCGTGCCTCCTGCGAGTGAAGCCGGTAGCGTCATTCGGGATGCTGCGGTCTTCAGAGACAACGTACTGCGCAACGCGCTGACCACGGCCTCCCTGGCCGCTATCCGCACTGGTCGCTATGGCGAGGCGGAAGCTGCGGCTCGGGAGCGCCAGACCCTGCCCCCGAACCCATACTCCGAGCTCGACCCCAAGGATGAAAAATCGCGGGCGCAGGTCACTCTCGCGCACGCCATCGTGCTGCAGGGCAGGTTCGCGGACGCTCGGCAGGTCACGGAGGCCGAGGTCGCGCGCTATCGGGACGAACTGCAAGGCGGCGCGAGCGGGTTGTCATTCACCAAAGACTTTGCGTACGCCCTCTACGTCGATGCGCTGGCGCGCCCGGCGGGCGACTCGCGGCGCGCTGCGAATCTGGCAGAGGCGACGAAGCAACTGAATTCGCTCTCCGCGGAGGCGAATCAACTGCTCGACATTCGTGAGCTGCGAGGCTGGATTGCGGCCGCGTGATCCGCCAGCACCTGCGAGACGCAGCCCGTCACCTTGCGGGCCGTGTCGAGGTGCAGGAACTCGTTCGGCCCGTGCGCGTTCGAATTCGGGCCGAGCACGCCCGTAATCAGGAATTGCGTGCCTGGGAATTTCTCGCCGAGCATGCCCATGAACGGGATGCTGCCGCCGGTGCCCATGTACATCGAGTCCTGGCCGAAGAACGCGCGTGACGCACGTTGCATCGATTGCTCGAGCCACGGCGCAAACGACGGTGCATTCCAGCCGGCCATCGCGGACTCGACGCTGAAGCTGACCCTGGCGCCGTACGGCGGATCCTGCTCCAACGCGCCCTTGAGGGCATTCGCTGCGACCTGCGGGTCCATCGTCGGCGTGAGCCGGAACGACAGCTTGAGGCTCGTGTAGGGCCGCAGGACGTTGCCGGCGCTGCGGAAGGGCGGGATGCCCTCGGCGCCCGTCACGCTCAACGTGGGCCGCCACGTGCTGTTGAGCAGCAGTTCCAGCGGGTCGTTCGACATTGGCCGCATGCCCGGCACGAACGGAATACGGCCCGCGACGATCGGACCCAGGATTGTCGCCGCGGCCTCGGCCTGCACCCGGCGATCGGCCGGGATGGGCGTGTTCAGTTCATCGACGAGGATGGCGCCGGAATGCATGTCCTCGACGCGCGCGAGCAGTTCGCGCAGCACGCGCATGCTCGACGGCACGATGCCGCTGGCCATGCCGGAATGCACGCCTTCGGTCAGGACGTCCGCGCGCAGCGTGCCGATCAGGTTGCCGCGCAACGACGTGGTGCACCACAGCTGCTCGTAATTGCCGCACTCGGCGTCGAGACAGACGACCAGGCTCGGCGTGCCGAGGCGCGTGCCCAGCGCATCGATGTGGGCGGGCAGGTCGGGGCTGCCGCTTTCTTCGCTCGCTTCGATCAGGACGACGCAGCGGGCGTGGGGAATCTTCTGCTCGCGTAACGCGCGGATTGCGGCGATGGATGAGAACAGCGCATAGCCGTCGTCGGCGCCGCCGCGGCCATAAAGCTTGCCGTCGCGGATCACCGGCGTCCACGGTTCGAGACCGTCCGACCAGCCGGTGAACTCCGGTTGCTTGTCGAGGTGGCCGTACATCAGGACGCAATCGTCCACGTCACCCGGGACGTCGACCAGCAGCACCGGCGTGCGGCCCTGCAGTCGCAGCACCTCCACCTTGGAACCGACGGGTGCGTGCGCCGTGGCCCAGCGCGCCATCAACTGGACGGCTGCTTCCATGTGGCCATGCGCTTCCCAGTCCGGGTCGAAGAGGGGGGACTTGTTTGGAATACGAACGTAGTCGATCAGCTGCGGCAGGATCGAGTCCGACCAGGTCGCGTCGATGTAACTTCCGGCTTTGGAAATATCCATTGAATTCAACTTATTGCAAACTAAACCTAGGATACACGTCAGGACGCCGCCACGGCCTTCCCGAACCCGAAGAACTTTAGCGCATTGCGCGTCGTCGCTGCGGCAACGGTCGGAAAGTCCTCGCCCCGGCAGGCGGCAATCGCCTTGACCACGTGGGGCAGGAATTTGGGCTCGTTGCGGCGATGAGCGGGCCTGGGTTGCAGGTCGCGCGGCAGCAGGTACGGGGCATCCGTCTCGACCAGCAGACGGTCGAGCGGGATTTCGCGCACCAGTTCGCGCAGGTGGCCACCCCGGCGTTCATCGCAGATCCAGCCGGTGATACCGATCGACAGACCCAGCTCCAGGTAGTCACGCAGTTCGCGCCCGTCGCCGGTGAAGCAATGAGCGACGCCGCCGGCGAGCCGTGGCAGGAAGTCCTTGAGAATGGCGACGAAAGCGTCGTGACCGTCGCGCTGGTGCAGGAACACCGGTTTGCCGCTGTCCACGGCCAGTTCCAGCTGCCAGCGGAAGGCGCGTTCCTGGTCTGCG
The DNA here is from genome assembly GCA_011391405.1 of Gammaproteobacteria bacterium. GTDB lineage: Bacteria > Pseudomonadota > Gammaproteobacteria > Steroidobacterales > Steroidobacteraceae > RPQJ01. The sequence continues at coordinate 8,565 of JAABQQ010000220.1, read as the reverse complement.
TGCGAGGAGAGGTTGCGGAAGTAGTCGAGTCCGCACTCACCGGCCGCGCCCACCTCCGGCGCCGCGAGCAGCTCGCGCAGGCGCGGCAGGTCGTCGTTGCGGAGTTCACTCGCATGGTGGGGATGGACGCCCGCCGTGGCCCGAAACACGGCCGGATCGGTCCGCACGAGTTCGATGGCACGCCGGGTGCTGTCGAGCGTGCTGCCGGTGATCACCATGTGGCGCACGCCGGACGCGAACGCCGCAGCCACGACCTCGGCGCGGTCGTGGTCGAAGCTGTCATGGGCGAGATTGAGGCCGATGTCGACGAGGGTGGGGGCCGGGGTCATACAGGGTCAGCTGTGTTAGATTGCGCCGCTTTCCCAGACTAGCGAGTACGCATGGCACTGGACAAGGCAGCGCTCGAGAGCCTGCGCCTGGATCGCGATCCTGACACGGCAGAATACCGGCAGCGCGGCGGATCGCGCCGCAAGCTCTGGTACGTGCTCGCTGCGGTCGCCGTGGTCGCGGCCGTGCTGGCCTGGCGCTCGTTCAACAGCGCCGTGCCGGTGCAGACGGTCACCGTCGAATCGCCAACGTCGGCCAGCGGAGCGGTCCTCAACGCGTCGGGGTACGTCGTCGCGCGGCGATTGGCGACGGTCAGTTCGAAAGTCACCGGCCGGGTCGCCGAGGTGCTGTTCGAGGAAGGCGCCGAAGTCGAGGCGGGCCAGGTGCTCGCACGCCTCGAGCGCTCCACGGTCGATGCCCAGCTGAACGTGTCCGCCAGCAGTGCCGAAGCCGCCCGTCGCAACCTGCGCGAGATCGAGGTGCGGCTGGCTGATGCGCGCCGGACGCTCGAACGCAATCGCTCGCTGGTCGAGCGCAAGCTGGTGGCACAGAGCGTGCTCGACAGCTCCGAAGCCGACGTGGCCGCGCTCAACGCCCGCCTGGCGGCCGCGCGCTCCGCAGTCGACGTCGCCATCGCACAGGTCGGGCTGGGTAAGCAGGAACTGGCCGACCTCGAGATTCGTGCGCCCTTCAAGGGCGTCGTGATTTCGAAGGACGCGCAGCCCGGCGAGATGGTTTCGCCGATGTCGGCCGGCGGTGGCTTCACCCGTACGGGCGTGGCGACGATCGTCGACATGGACTCGCGCGAAGTCGAAGTCGACGTCAACGAGTCGTACATCAATCGCGTCAGCGCGGGCCAGAAGGTCGAGTGCGTGCTCGATGCGTATCCCGACCTGAAGATCCCCGCGCACGTCATCAGCATCGTGCCGACGGCCGACCGCCAGAAGGCGACCGTGCGCGTGCGCATCGGCCTCGACCAGCTCGATCCGCGCATCCTGCCGGACATGGGCATCAAGGTCAGTTTCTTCGAGGACGGCGCGCAACCCGCGCTGCAGAAAGCAATGCTCGTGCCCGGGAATGCGATCGTCACGGAAGGCGAGGCGAGCTATGCCTGGGTCGTGCGCGACGGCAGGGTCGAGAAGCGCGCCGTCAAGACCGGTGCGACGCAGGACGGACAGGTTCCGGTCACGGACGGTCTCACGGATGGCGAGTCGATCGTCGTCGATGCGCCGAAGCGCCTGCGTGACGGCGCGGCCGTGGAGCTGAAGGCGGCGACATGAACGCAATGCCGGCCGAGGCTGCGGCGGGAACCTCCATTGTCCGCATCCGCGACCTGGTGAAGGATTACCGTCGCGGCGCCGAGACCGTGCGTGTCCTCGACGGACTCTCGCTCGACATCCAGCAGGGCGATTTCGTCGCGCTGATGGGGCCTTCGGGCTCAGGCAAGTCGACGCTGCTCAACCTCATCGGCGGCCTCGACCGTCCGACCTCGGGCACGCTCGAAGTCGACGGCCTGCGGGTCGACGAGCTGTCGGAAGGTTCGCTCGGCCGCTGGCGTGCCGACCACGTCGGTTTCATTTTCCAGATGTACAACCTGTTGCCGGTGCTCACCGCCGAGCGCAACGTTGAATTGCCGCTGCTGCTCACGAATCTCGATCGCCAGCAGCGCATGCGTCGCGTCGCTGCCGCACTCAAGCTGGTCGGTCTCGAGCAGCGCGCCAAACACCGTCCACGCGAGCTGTCCGGTGGCCAGGAGCAGCGCGTCGGCATCGCGCGGGCAATCGTCACCGATCCGACGCTGCTGCTGTGCGACGAGCCCACCGGCGATCTCGACCGCAAGTCGGGCGACGAGATCCTGACCCTGCTCGAAGCCCTCAACGCCGAGTACGGCAAGACCATCATCATGGTCACGCACGATCCGCATGCCGCCGAACGCGCTCACCGCGTCATCCACCTCGACAAGGGCATGCTGAGCGAAGGGCCGGGATGATCGGCAAGTACCTGCCGTTGCTGGCGTCGAGCCTGCGCCGCAAGCGACTGCGCACGTTCTTCACGATCGCCTCGATCCTGATCGCGTTCCTGTTGTACGGGCTCGCCGCGTCCATGCAGTTTGCGCTGAAGTCTGGCGTCGACGTCGCCGGCGCCGATCGCCTGCTGACGATGCACAAGGTTTCGTTTACCCAGCTGCTCCCGGCGAGCTACGAGAGCCGCATCAAGGCCGTCGACGGCGTCGTGGCCGTTTCGCCGCAGACCTGGTTCGGCGCGTGGTTTCGCGACGAGCGCAACCAGTTCCCCACGTTTCCGAGCGATCCCGAGGCCTACCTCCGCATCTATCCGGAGATCAAGCTCGCCGAAGAGCAGAAGCAGGCCTGGTTCGCCGATCGCGCCGGCGCGCTGGTCGGACGCGCCATTGCCGACCTCTACGGTTGGAAGGTCGGTGACCAGGTACCGCTGCGGTCAGCCATCTGGCGCCGAATGGATGGCTCCGATACCTGGGACGTCACGGTGCGTGCAATCTACGACCTGCCCAACGGGGGCGACACCCGGCAGATCGTGCTGCACCAGGACTACTTCGAGGAAGCGAAGCAGCAGGCCAAGGGCCTGATCGGCTGGTACGTCATCAAGATCAGCGACGTGAACCGCGCGCAGGCGATCAGCCGACAGATCGACGTGATGTTCGCGAACTCGCCGGCGGAGACCAAGACGTCGTCGGAGCGCGCGATGGCGCAGTCGTTCGTCAACCAGGTGGGCAACATCGGGGCGATCCTGTCGGCGATCGTCGCGGCGGTGTTTTTCACGATGCTGCTGGTGACGGCCAACACCATGGCGCAGTCCGTGCGTGAGCGCACGAATGAACTCGCCGTGCTGAAGACGCTGGGCTTCAGCAACGGCGGCGTGCTCGGCATGGTGCTTGCGGAGTCGGTGCTGGTGACGACGCTCGGCGGCCTGCTTGGAATGTTCTGCGCCTGGTGGATCGGCGTGCAGTTCGGTCCGACCCTCGACCAGTACCTGCCGGGCTTCCGCGTCCCACGCGATGCGTTCACGAAATCGGTCCTGTACATGCTGGCACTCGGCGTGGTCGCGGGCGCGGTCCCGGCCTGGCAGGCGATGCGTTTGCGCATCGTCGAAGCGCTGCGCAGGGATTGAGGCCGGCATGAGTCTTCGCTCCGCCTTCAACCAGCTGGTCACGGTCACCGCCATGAATATGCGGAACCTGCCGTCGAGGGTCGGGACGTCGCTGGTCGCCGTCATCGGCATCGGTGGGGTGGTGGCGGTGCTGGTGTCGCTGCTGTCGATGGGGGAGGGCTTTCGTGCGGCGCTCGATCTTTCGGGCCGCGAGGACGTCGCCATGATTCTGCGCGGCGGCTCGCCGGATGAACTTTCCAGTTCCATCGGACGCGAGGAGTACAACGCGATCGTCATTGCTCCCGGGATTGCGCGTGACGCGCGCGGCCCGGTCGTTTCGGGCGAGCTGTATTCGATCGTGGACCTGCCGATGCGCAGCACCGGCACCGGGGCGAACGTGCCGCTCCGCGGTGTCGGGGAGCGCGGACCGGAACTGCGCGACGGGTTCCGCATCGTCGCGGGGCGCATGTTCCGGAGCGGGCAGAACGAGGTGATCGTCGGTCGCGGCGCCTTCTCGCAGTTCGAAAACATCGACCTCGGGCGCGAGGTGAAATGGGGCTCGCAGAAATGGCGCGTCGTCGGCGTTTTCGAGGCGGGCGGCAGTGTCTCCGAATCGGAGATCTGGACCGACGCGGTCGTCCTGCGCGGGATCTATCGGCGCGGCAACACCGTGCAGATCATCCGTGCCCAGCTCACTTCGGCGGAGGCATTGCCTGTAGTTCGCGCGGCCCTCGAAAAGGATCCACGACTCAATGTCTCGGTGCGCAGCGAAAAGGCTTTCTATGCGGACCAGTCGCGCATCCTGCTCGCCCTGATCAAGTACGTCGGTACGACCATTGCGGTGCTGATGGGCGTGGGCGCGGTGTTCGCGGCGCTCAACACGATGTATTCAGCGGTCTCTTCCCGCACACGCGAGATCGCAACGTTGCGCGCGCTCGGCTTCGGCGCGGCGCCGGTCGTCACCTCCGTGTTGCTCGAGTCGGCGGTGCTCGGATTGCTGGGCGGCATCGTCGGCGGATTGCTCGTGTACTTTGGCCTGAACGGCTACCAGGCGACGACGCTGAACTTCGGCAGCTTCAGCCAGCTCACGTTCGCCTTCACCGTCACGCCGCGACTGCTGGTGACCGGCCTCTGGTACTCGCTCATACTCGGCATCGTGGGCGGCCTGCTGCCGGGTATCCGGGCCGCAAGAATGCCGGTGACGACCGGCCTGAGGGAACTGTAGCCGATGCGTAGCCTGGGTCGAGGCGCCGCCGGGAAATCACCCGGCGCGCACCCGCTGCAAATGACGCTCTGGACCGACCGCGAGGTCGGCGTCGCGTGGAACGTGCGCATCAGCCGGCGCGCGCGCCGCATGTCGATGCGCGTGTTTCCGGGCGGCCGCGTCGAAGTCGTCGTGCCGCAAGGTGCCGGTCTGCCCGCGGTCGAGCGTTTCGTCGCTCGGCACCGCGACTGGGCGGAGCGCCGCTCGAAGGAGTTGTTGCAGCTGGCGCCGAAAGCGGCAGAGCGCCAGCCTCAGGCGGTGGAAATTCGCTTGCTCGACCGGCTGTGGTCCATCGAGTACGTGCCAGGTCGGCGCGTGCGGACGGAGCAGGTTGGCGATTTCGTGCTGCGTGTGCACGCTCCCGCGGTCACCGACCGCTACGCGAGCCAGGCACTGGTGCCGTGGCTCACGCAGCTTGCGCGCCACGAGCTTTCGCATCGCCTGCGGCCGCTCGCCACCGAGGTCGGCATCGATTACTCGCGCATGACCGTGCGACGCCAGCGCACGCGGTGGGGCAGCTGTTCGACGCGGGGTACCATCAGCCTCAATGTCTGTCTGTTGTTCCAGCGACCGGAGGTCGTGCGCTACCTGATGATCCACGAACTCTGCCATCGCCGGCACATGAACCACTCGAAGCGGTTCTGGTCGCTGGTCGCCGCGTTAGAGCCGGGCTGGAAGCCGCTCGACGTCGAACTGCTGCAGGGCTGGCGGCAGGTGCCGGCCTGGGTCTTCCCATGAGCGAGTCGCGCGACGATCAAGGCGGGTCACGCAAACCCTCCCTCGGCGCTTACGTCGAACTCGAGGGCGAGCGCATTCACTGGGACCTCGGCGAATCGCTGAGCTATGGCGAATACCTCCACCTGGACAAGTTGCTCGGCGCGCAGCAGCCGCTGTCCGGCCAGCATGACGAGATGCTTTTCATCGTGATGCACCAGGCCTCCGAGCTGTGGATGAAGCTCTGCGTGCACGAGCTGCAGGCGGCGATGGCGCAGATCCGCGGCGACGACCTCGGTCCGGCATTCAAGATGCTGGCGCGTGTCTCGCGTGTGCAACAGCAGCTCGCGCAGTCGTGGGACGTGCTCAGCACGATGACGCCGGCCGACTATTCCGCGTTCCGCGACTCACTTGGCAAGTCGTCGGGCTTCCAGAGCTTCCAGTACCGGACGCTCGAATACCTGATCGGCAACAAGAACGCAGCGATGATCGAAGTGCACCGGCGGACACCGGTGATCTACTCGCAACTGCAAGAGGCGCTGCACAGTCCAAGCCTGTACGACGAGGCGCTGCGGCTGCTGGGACGTCGCGGCTTCCCGATTCCCGCCGAAGTGCTGGAGCGCGACTGGAGCCTGCCCTACGTGGAGCATCCCGACGTCACGGCCGCGTGGCTCGCTGTCTATCGCAACATCGAAGAGCACTGGGACCTGTACGAGCTGGCCGAGAAACTGGTCGACCTCGACCAGCGCTTCCAGCTGTGGCGGTTCGCCCACCTGAAGACGGTCGAGCGGATCATCGGCTACAAGCGCGGGACGGGCGGGACCAGCGGCGTGGCCTACCTGGCCAAGGCGCTCGAGCTGCGGTTTTTTCCGGAACTCTGGAGCGTCCGGACCTCGATCTGACGCGTGTAGAATGCGCGGGCTTCGGGCCATGCCGGCCCCACCAGGCGCGCGTCAATGCAGGAAAGACTCCAGAACATCAACGTCGTCTCGAGCGAGCTGCTCCCCACGCCGGAGGCGATCAAGCGCGGTCTGCCCCTGACGCAGGCCGCCGAGGACTTCGTCTATCGCAGCCGCCAGGCCGTGCGCAGGATCCTCGACCGTGACGATCCGCGCCTGTTCATCGTCGTCGGCCCGTGCTCGATCCACGATCCGGCCGCCGCACGCGAGTATTCGCAGCGCCTGAGCGGGCTGGCCGCGAAAGTCGACAAGACGATGCTGCTGATCATGCGCGTCTACTTCGAGAAGCCGCGGACGACGGTGGGCTGGAAGGGCCTCATCAACGATCCCGACATGGACGACTCCTTCCACATTGAGAAGGGCATCCGCGTTGCGCGCGAGCTGCTGCTGTTCCTCGCCGACCTCGGAGTGCCGGCGGCCACCGAAGCGCTCGACCCGATCATGCCGCAGTACCTGTCCGAGCTGATCACGTGGACGGCGATCGGCGCGCGCACGACGGAATCGCAGACGCATCGCGAAATGGCGAGCGGGCTCTCGACGCCCGTGGGATTCAAGAATGGCACGGACGGCTCGTTGACGGTCGCGATCAACGCACTGCAGTCGGTGCGCCACCCGCACCACTTCCTCGGCATCACGCAGCAGGGCCAGTCCGCCGTGTTCCGCACGCGCGGCAACAAGTACGGTCATATCGTGTTGCGCGGCGGCGGTTCGCGCACGAACTACGATTCGGTGAGCCTGGCGCTGGCCGAGCGTGAGCTGGACAAGGCGGGACTGCCCGCCAACATCGTCGTCGACTGCAGCCACGGTAATTCCAACAAGGATCCCGGCCTGCAGCCGCTCGTCGCCGAAAACCTGGCTAACCAGATTCTCGAAGGCAATCGCTCGCTGGTGGGGTTCATGCTCGAGAGCAACCTGCACTGGGGTAGCCAGCCGCTCAGCAGCGATCGCAGTCAGCTGCAGTATGGAGTCTCGGTGACGGACGCCTGCGTGGACTGGGCCACCACCGAAGGCCTGCTGGTCGCGCTCGACGAGCGGCTGCGCTCCGCGCCGCGATTTAAATAGGGGACGCTCACCTATTTCCTACCAGACCAGGTCGTCGGGAACGACGAAGTCCTTGTAAGCCTCGTCGACCGGTGTCGACTCCACCTTGTCCGACGTGTTCACGACGGCGCGCGGTTCACGTTCCTTGACGCGCTCACCCGTCTCCGCCGGCACCAGTTCGTAGTGCCCGTCGCAGCGGACAATGGCGATTTCGCCGCGGACGATGCGCTCACGCAGCGACGCATCCACCGGGATGCGGCCCACCTTGCCGTTGATCACGAAGTTGAAGTAGTCGTCGCTCTCGGGCTTGGCGATGCGGTTCTGCTCGACGAGCTGGCGAATCTCCGCCCAGCGCGCCTTGGCCGCCGCCTTCTCTTCGCGCTTGCGGTTGAGCTCGGCGTCCTTCGCGGCCTTGGCCGCCGCCTGCTTCTGCAGTTCGGCCTGGCGCTGTTCCTCGCGGAAGTTGCGGTCCTTCTTGCCGACCTGCTTGCGGTCGGTGAAGTTCTGGCGCTTCTGGCTCTGCTCGGCCTGCTTGACCTGCTTTTCGCTGACCAGGCCGGCCTGCAGCAACTGCTCACGCAAAGACAGGCCAGTCATGCTCAAAACCTCAGGGTCGCGGGGGTAGGCAGGGCCGGGTATGTTACGCAGTAGGGGCCGTATTGCGAAGCGTAAACCTTCATACTTTGCGCCATGCGTTCCATCAAAACCCTGTGCCGGTCGGTCGCAGTTGTCGCCTGCGGGTTGATGCTCGTGGCGACACCTGCAGTAGCGGCGCCGCCCGCGGCGCCTGGGCCCGTCGCCGTCGGTCATGCCTTGCCGGACGTGGTCATGGCCGGCCTGAACGGTCCGCGGCGATCCCTTTCGAGCTACCGCGGTCGTCCGCTGATCATCAACGTATGGGCCAGCTGGTGCGGCCCTTGTCGCAAGGAAGCTGCGTCGCTCGAACGGCTTGCCTGGAGCGCGGCCGGCGCCCGGTACACCGTCATCGGCATCTCGACCGACGACGACCGGAGCGCAGCGTTGGCGTGGCTTAAGCAGTCGAACGCCAAAGTGACGCACTACATCGATACCGCGCCGCATTGGACACTGGAGCACATGCTCGGCGCCTCGAGCATCCCGGTCACGGTGCTCGTC
>JAABQQ010000219.1 GCA_011391405.1 Gammaproteobacteria bacterium | reverse complement strand
CGCGCGATGCGTTGGCATACAGCATCAGGCCTGCGGCCGCGTCCCAGCGCAGGCTGAGCTTGGGCGCCGCGTTGGTGAAGGAATCGCTGCGATCGGCCGGCCGGCTGTACAGGCAGCCCGCCGGCAGGCAGGGCACGCCGTTTTCGTCCGTGTTGCCGGCCAGCATGTGGTTGTCGTAGTCGTAGTCGACGTATTCCACGCGCACGCCTGCGCCTGCGTGCAGCGACGGCGTCAAGGCGTAGTCGAGCTGCGCATAGCCGCCGGCCACGTTCGACGTCACGCTGTAGTCGTAGTGCAGGCCGGCTGGACGGATCGCATTGGCGGCCGGACTGCCTCCCGTGGTTGGGTTCTCCTGGTCCTCGACCAGGAACGAATCGGCCCACTCGAGGTCGAGACCGGTGATCAGGCCAACGCGACGCCCAAGGTCCCACTCGAAGCTCGTCATGACGCCCGCGCTTTCCTGGCCGTTGCGTTCGACCGGTTGGCCCAGCAGGAAGTGCTGCAGGAAGTCCATGCGCGACGTGCGCAGGTAGGGCCGCAGTTCCAGGTGTCCGGGCAGGGTCGTCTGCGGCTGTACGAGTCCCGTGAGCCGCACGGCCTGGGCATCGCGATAGGCCTCGGGGTTCAGGTTCTGCTCGCTCAGGCCCGGGTCGCGGTACGCGTTCTTGCCCAGGATGAATCCGGCCGTCTGCTGTTCGAGCTTCGTCGCCGCGAGATCGAACCGCGATGGAATGCTGCCTCCCGCGCCGGTCGTGAGCGTGGCGTTGAGCTTCCCCTCGTCGAAGCCCGAGTCGTCACGCCAGCCACCATCGTGCGTATACAGCGCCTTGCCACTTAAGCCGATGGTCTCGGCCGTGTGCGCCGCGACGAGGCTGCCGCGCGTGTACCGGTCAGGGCCGAGGCCAAGTCCCAGCTGCCAGGGCGGCAGTTCCGGTGGCGCGTCCTGCAGCACGTTGATCGTGCCATGCACGGAATTCGATCCGTAGAGGGCCGTGCCGGTGCCGCGCAGGACTTCGATCGCGTCGGCCTGTTCGGTGTTGATCTCGAGCATCTCGTTGACGTTGCAGAAGCCTACGGGCCGAATCGGCACACCGTTTTCCAGGAACAGGAACGCACCACACGAGCCGGCGCCGGTCAGCACCGGCGAGCGGATCGCGGTGAGGCTTTCCTGTCCGCTGCCACGCTGCACCATCACGCCGGGCACACGGTTGAGCGCCTCGGAACTATGCGTGGCGCCGAGCAGTTCGATGACATCCCGGTCGATGCGACCGATGCTGAGGGGCGTCGCGAGCGCTGCCACAGGCTGCCGTTGCGCAGTCACGACGATGACCTCGAGCGTCGGCGACTCTGCCCGTGCAGCTGCGGCAGCGGCGATGCTCGCGCCAGTGATGAGGCACGCCAGGCAGCGCGCCGATCGAATATTCAGCAAAGTCATGGAGGAAGGATTCGGCTGTGGCGCGGGATGCAGTTTCGCCGGCCATTATTACCGACCGGAAGCGGGAGTGGTGTCGACGTTTGCTACCATCGCCGCACCTTCTGGAGCTGGCAATGCGAATCCCATTCGTGCCCCGCCGCTTGCGCGCCGACCGACCGCTATCTCCGTCCCGTCCGGCGTGGACGCGGAGTGCGCTGCTGGCCTGCATCGGCATCGCCTGCCTGGCTCATGGCCTGCCCGCGCAGGCGACAGCGGCGGAGAGCAATGTGCAGAGCGCGCCGGTACAGGTTGCATCCGAGCCTGAGCGACCCCGTATCGGGCTGGTGTTGAGCGGCGGCGGTGCACGCGGTGCAGCCCACGTTGGTGTGATCCGCAGGCTCGAGGAAATGCACATCCCGATCGACGCAATCGCCGGCACGAGCATGGGCGCGGTCGTGGGCGGGCTCTATGCCGCAGGGCTGAGTGGCGACGAAATCGAGCGCGTGTTCCGCGAACTCGACTGGCAGGAAATGATTCGTGACCGTGCGCCACGTCGCGAGCGTGCCTACCGTCGCAAGCAGGACGACCGCAACATCCTCGCCAAAGGCGCGCTGGGGGTGAACACGAGCAATGGCGTCATGCTGCCGCTCGGCCTGGTTCAGGGTCACAAGATCACGCAAGTGCTGCGCGATTCGACGGCCCGCGTCGCCGACGTGCAGGATTTCGACCGGTTGCCGACGCGATTCCGCGCGCTCGCAACCGATCTCGAAACGGGCGAGGCCGTGGTCATGGGGCAGGGCGACCTGGTGACCGTCCTCCGGGCGAGCATGTCGGCCCCGGGCGTGCTTGCGCCGGTCGAGATGAACGGTCGGCTGCTGGTCGATGGCGGCCTCGTCGACAACCTGCCGGTCGAACTCGCGCAGAGCATGGGGGTGGAGCGGCTCATCGTCGTCGACGTCAGCTTTCCGCTGGCGCGGCGGGATGGGCTGGGCTCCGCGTTCGACATCACGAACCAGATGGTCGGCATCATGGTCCGGCGGGGCACGCTCGAGTCCAAGCGGCACCTGCAGCCGGGCGACGTGCTGATCGAGCCCGATCTCGGCGCGATGACCGCGATCGATTTCGGCCGCATGCCGCAGGTGATGGAGCAGGGACGGGAGGCCGCCAACGCGCAGGCCCCGGCGCTCGCAGCGCTGTCGTTGTCTGCCGCTGACTACGAGCGCTACGTCGCGCAGCGGGCTCGCACTGCGGAGCCCGTCGTGCAGGTCGCATTCGTGCGATCGGGCGCCCAGTCGCAGGACGAAGCGCGCCGGGTCGAGGCCGTCTTCGGCGACCTGGCCGGCCAGCCACTCGACCGTCCCGACCTCCAGCGACGCCTTGCCTCGCAGTACCGTCTCGACGATTTCGAATCCGTCGACTATCGCATCGTCCGTAACGATGCGAGCGAGCGTGGACTGGAAATCGATCTGCGCCGCAAGTCCTGGGGCCCGACCTTCCTGCGGCTCGGCGTGGGCGTCGAAAACGATTTTGAAGGCGGCGCCACGGCGAATGCAGCGGCGCAGCTGCGCATGACGCGTATCAATGCACTCGATGCCGAATGGGTCATTGACGGCCAGATCGGCGAGGAGCCGACGCTGCGGACCGAGTTCTACCAGCCACTGTCGCTGCGGCGGCCCTATTTCATCGCGCCGGCGTTCCGTTACGAGCAGGTCACGCTGCAGATCGTCAGCGACGAAGGACAGCGGCTGGCGCGCTATCGCACTCGCGACACCGAGGTGTCGCTGGCAGTGGGTGCGGAGCTGTCGAACTGGGGCGAGGTACGCGTGGGCCTGCGGCGCGGCGATGGCAGCAGCCACGTGCTGGTCGGCGATCCAGGATTGCCGACAGCCGAGTTCGACCTCGGCGGCGCCTTCGTGAACTTCGGTTATGACCGGCTCGACAGCGGCTATTTCCCGAAGCAAGGCCAGGCTTTCCGGGCGAGCTGGCTTGCCGACCGTGAATCGCTCGGCGCTACACGCGACGCGGATATCGTCCGCGCATCGTGGCAACTGGCGCGCAGTCGCGGTCGCTACAGCCTGGTGTGGTCGATGGACGGCGGCTCGGCCCTCGACGACCAGGTCGTCTCGCCGCAGGAACTCTTCACGCTCGGCGGCCTGTTCGACATCTCCGGGCTCGCCTCCGACGCCAGGGTGGGCACCCAGTACGGCATCGCGCGCGCCATCCTGTACCGCCGTATCAGCCGGGGAGGCACGGGCTTCTTCGAGTTCCCGGCTTACATCGGCTTCTCGGTCGAAGCCGGCAACGTGTGGGCGACCCGCGATGACGTCGACTTCGGCGACCTCGAAACGGGCGGCAGCCTGTTTCTCGGCGCCGAGAGCCCGTTCGGCCCGGTCTACCTGGCCGCGGGTCTCGCGAGTGGAGGCGAACGGGCTTTTTACCTTTATCTCGGCAAGACGTTCTGAGCCGTCCGACGGGGCGCGTCCGGAAAGGCTAAAATGCCGGCCTTCCCGGAGAGTGCCCATGGCCATCGCCAACGAACAGAACCTGCGGCAGTCGCTGCCCGCGTCACGCCCGTTTGGATTGCGCGTCCGCGCGCGGCGCAATGACCCGTTTCGTCACCTCGTGGGCGACGACTGGCAGAAGGAACACTGGTTCGCGAGCCGTGCCGAGCGTGATGCCGCCCTGGCGCAGATGAGTGGGCGGTATGTCTATTTCCGTCCGGGTGACGCACCCACCCTCGACTTCGAGAAAGTCGACCCCTGAAAAAATTCCTGATGGTCGTCGCAGCCGCTCAGTGGCCGCGGTCGCCGGCCCCTTCGCGGTCGGACCAGCCCAGCAATCTCCGCGTCACCCACCGATAGACCGGTTTGCCCGTGTGCATCCAGACTGCGGACGGCCAGGAGCGGCGCGCGAGGATGGCGCGTTGCCGCGCCGTGAGTCGCTCCGGGCAATACGTGCGTTTGTGCTTCAAGAGGTGCCGCAAGTCGTCGTAGGCGAGGACGCGGAAGCGCCAGCCGCGATAGCGCGGGCGCATCGCGAGCTGAAAATCCACGACGGCCGGCGAGCCGTCGGGTGCGACGAGCCAGTTCGGTTCCTTGGCCAGGTCGTTGTGCACTACACCCGCCGCGTGCAGGCGCCGGACCAATCGCAGGGCTGCGCGGTAGTACCCGGGATCGCGTGGCTGGATTCGCTGCATCGGTTGGCCGTCGAGCCAGGAGCGCCGCAGCCGGTGGCCGTCCCACTCGAGCAGTCGCGGCAAGCCCGGCACCTGCTGCAGCGCCGTGAGTGCGCGCGCTTCACGGGCTGCGAGTCGTCGCGCCGCGAGCCGCAGCCACCAGCGCGCGTCGCGCGTGTCGCGCTCGATGCAGGCCGAGCCCGCGTGGGAGTCCTGCGCAGGCATGTCGATGCGACAGACGGAACCCAGCAGGTCGCGCTTGAGCACGGTGCGCGACGCGGGCCCGATCACGGCAAGCGCCACCAGGGAGCGATGGCTCCCGCGTGCTGTAGCCCGTGCGCCGCCTGCATCAACGCGAGGGCCAGCAGCAGGCTGCCGGCGTCGAGCACGGCTTTCCACACCACGCGCGGCTGGATCTCCATCAACTCCGGGACCGAATAGCGTGACCTGTCCGGAATCAGCGCCGGAACCAGCTCTCGATAGCGACGAGCCGCTGCGCCATGCGTGCTCTCGAGCAGCGCGTCCTCGGCCCGCATGGCACCGACGTGCAGCAGGGCAGCGATGCCCGCCAGCACCAGCAGCAGCACGACGCTGCGCGTGGCGAGGCCGAGGCCGACCATGCCGATCAACGACAGCAGGTAGAGCGGGTGCCGGCACGCGGCGTACGGCCCGACCTGGACCAGCGTCGCGTCCTTGCGGCCGGCGATGAACAGCGAGGTCCAGAAGCGGCCCAGGGCCGCGAAGGCGACGAGCACGAACCCGAGGAACCCCACCAGGCCGCTCGCGAAACCCGTAAACGTAGGGCGCTCGGTGAGTGCGACCAGGACGATGCAGGCAACGACGGCCATTGCCATCAGGCGCACCCGCGGTGTGCTGCGGGAGCTGTTCACGGGTTCGGGCCGCACGGTGTCATGCAGGCATTCTAGCCGCCGGTTAAAGTACGTGGATGAACTGGCTCGGTCTCTATTTCAGCTCGCTGCTGGCGGCGTTGCTCGCGATCCTGCCGATCGTGAACCCGTTCGGCGCCGTTCCGCTCGTCATGTCCGCTTCGGGGCACCTGCCGGAGCAGGAACGCCTGCGCCAGATTCGCCGCGCCTGCGTCTATACCTTCTTCCTGATGTCGGGCTTCCTCGTGGCGGGCGGCCTGATCATGAATTTCTTCGGCATCTCGCTGCCCGGCATGCGTATCGCTGGCGGCTTGATCGTTGCGTTCCTGGGTTTCCAGATGCTGTTTCCGAACCCGATTTCGGACAAGGAAGCGATGACCAAGGCGGCCGGCGAGAGTTACGACATCGCCTTCACTCCGCTCGCCATGCCGGGCCTGAGCGGTCCTGGAACGTTTGCCGTCGTGATGAGTCTTTCGTCGCAGGCCGCGGCCAGGAAAGGCTACCTGAGCATCGTCGATTTCATGGGGGTGCTCACCGCCATTTTCCTGACGGCGCTGCTCAGCTGGTTCGTCCTGCGCGGCGCCGAACGCGTCAACCGGCTGCTCGGCGCCACGGGCATGGTCGCGCTGACGCGACTGACCGGCTTCCTGATGATCTCGATCGGTGTGCAGTTCCTGATCAACGGCACGACCATGATCGTGCAGGACCCCGCGTTCTGGTCGGGCCTGGCCGAAGCGCTGCGTACCAGCTAGGAGGACGGACGATGTTTTCACTCCGCCAGAAAAAGCTCGACCTGCCAACGGCCGCCGAAGCGCTGCCCGGCCGTGCGCAGAAGCTTTCGGTGCCCGCGCGCCATTTCGTGAACGGCAATCGGCTCGAAGCGCCGTTTCCTGCGGACATGCAGCTCGCGCTGTTCGGGCTCGGCTGTTTCTGGGGCGCCGAGCGCAAGTTCTGGACGACACCCGGCGTGCATAGCACGCAGGTCGGGTACCTCGGCGGCATCACCCCGAATCCCACGTATGAGGAAGTCTGTACCGGCTACACGGGCCACAACGAAGTGGTGCGCGTGGTGTTCGACCCGCGGGAGATTTCGTACGAAAAACTGTTGCGCATGTTCTGGGAATCGCACGATCCGACGCAGGGCATGCGCCAGGGCAACGACATCGGCACCCAGTACCGCTCAGGCATCTACGTTTACGACGCAGCGCAGCGCGCCGCAGCCGAGAGCAGTGCGAAGGCGTACGGTGAAAAGCTGCAAGCGGCAGGATTCCAGCCGATCACGACCGAGATCCTCGACGTGCCGGAGTTCTACTTCGCCGAGGACTACCACCAGCAGTACCTCGCGAAGAACCCAGGCGGCTATTGCGGCATTGGCGGGACCGGCGTTTCCTGTCCAGTGGGGCTCGCCACTGCGGCTGGCTGAGCATTTGCATCCGCTTCCGTGGCCGGTGCAGAGATCGGCGGTGCGTTCGCTGGCATCGTTGATTCCGCCAAGGCCTTGAGCTGCGCCAGTCCTTTCTCGTAGTCGGGCCCGACCATACGGTCGAGCGCCAGGCCGAAGTAACGGCCGATCAGGCTGCCTGAAAAATCGGTATCGAGCGTCCAGATGACACGAGTGCCCGTGCCTTCCGGCACCAGGCTGATCGTCGAGGTCGTCGGGTTGTCCATGCCGAAATCGAGCTTGCTCGTGACGCTTCGCCCTGGTTCGACGTCGATCACTTCCTGGCTGCCACGGCCGACGTCCGGATTGGCGCTGACCCATTCCATGCGGGCGCCGACACCGGTCTCGGGGCCGCTGTAGGTGTACTTCGTAGCCGGGTCGAGGCTCGCCCACGGCGACCATTCATGGAAGTGCTTGAAGCCGTCGACCAGGCCATAGACCGTGGCGGGGCTGGCCGTGGTCGTCATCGAGCGTTCGACGTGCGAGGCTTGCGGCAGGAACAGGGCCGTCACAAAGAAGAGCGCCGCCAACCCGAGCAGTAAGTAGAACAGCCCCCGCAGGACTTTCATCGCTCTTTCCCCCTGTTCGAGGCGCAGCTAGTCGCCGAACTGCGCTACTGCCTGACCGAAGCTCAGTCCGCAGGCGGCGGTGCACCCGGACTCGGATCTTCCAGCGGATAGGTCTGGGCCGGTTCGGGCACGGGCGTGACGGCCGGCGCCGGACTGACGGCGGGTTCGGCCGGCACGGACTTCGAGGCCGGAGCATTCGTCGCGCGCGTCAGCGCTGCCGTGAATTCCTGCGCGGCCTGCGGAACGTTCGTGACCCTGCCTTCCAGGATCTGCGACGCGAGCACGCCCGAAATGCCGTACGCCGATTCGTTGGCGCTCCTGTCGATCGCAATGACGGTGCCGTCGAGCGCGACGCCGACAAAGAGGCCCGAGTTGCGTGAGTAGGACAGCACCTGCGCGCTGAACGTGGCGTCCGTCGCCGCAGCCGACGAGCGGCCGAGCGGTCCGGCGGCGACGCTGGCATCGGCGCCAAGCGTCACTTTGCCGCCCGCGATGCCTTCGACGCTCTCCCGGGACATCAGCATCAGGACGACGTCCGTCGACTGCACGCCGAACTGAAAGCCGAAGTTCACGCCACCGAGGGTCACGAACGTCGGGAGGCTCCACTTGCCATCGGCGTTGCGGACGGCCATGACACCCTTGCCGCCGCGTCCACCGATGGTGAGGGCAGCCTTGACCACGTTCGGTACGACGACGACGCCATAGGCGCGCTCGAGCAGCCAGCCGGGGATGCTCTGCTCGGTGAGGTCGACGAAGGACTCGAAGACCCGCTGCGAATTCTGCAGCCTCTGGTCCGTCCTGGAGTCCGCCTGCACCTGCATGGGCAGGACGAGGACGACTGTCAGCAACAACGACAGGCACGTGGCGGCAATTCTCTTCATGGTGGTTTTGGTCATGTGCAAGGTGATGATTCCCGTGACTTTAACAGAATGCGCCCGCGGATCGTCCGCGCGGGTGGGCGTGGCCTCACCAGGGTATTCCTGCCCGCGACCCTCATGGCGTGCGCTGCGCTGGCAGGTTACGACGTTGGTCGCGCGGCGACGACAGAAGTTCCCGCCGCAGCCGTGCCCGACGTCACCGCGCAGGACAGCCGGGTCGCGGACACCGGCCAGTACCTCACGGTCTGGCGTCTCGCGGGTGCCGGCGAGTGGCGGATCGTGCTGGACCAGTCGATCAACCTGCCGTCGATGCCTGCAGTCGCCTTACCCGCAAGCGCATCCTGCGACGAGACGTCGTCGTCGCTGGAGAAACTGCTCGCGGCCGAGCGCAAGCTGAACTCCGGGCTGCACAATCTGCGCCTGACGGATTCCTCGAGCCTCGACGTCAGGGCGGTCACGAGCGGTTCCGTGACCGGTACTGCCCGCGCAGACCTCGCCGTCACCCACGGGGAACTGCTGGACAAGCGCGCGGCGCGCGGGAGCGAGCCGCAGGTTCGCGCCGTCTATGTGCGCGTGTGGCAGCGAGATGGCCGGTCGTGGCGGGTGCTGCACGATTTCCTCGCGCCCGTCACGCGCTGAAGGTGGCTTGGGCGTTGCCAGGGGTTGTGTATCTGAGCGCCCGCAACGCGGGTGAATGCGGCCGACCACAGCTGGCCCAAAGCGGCCCGCCGTTCATGGGACTCACATTCGTCTGCCGCGTCGCGCCACGCGCGGCTTGCCAGCTCTCGCGTCTGGGAGCCGATACCAGCGCTTACGCAGCACATCCTCCTCGCGCAGCACATCGGCATGCGCCCGCTCGAGTTCCTCCACGAAAGCAGTCATCGCTGGTGACATGGTGCGCTTGCGCAGCCGGACGATGTTCCAGTCGGTACGCATCCACGACGCCTGCAGCACCGGCACGATCTGGCGCAGCTCGAGTTCGGCGCGCACCATGCCCAGCGTCGCAAAGGTAAATGCGTTCGACCTTGCCACGATCCTGGCCGCAAGCTGCAGCGTAGGACATTCGATGGCTGGAAAGGGTGGCGACTGCATCGCGTCGCGGGACGCCGCCGCCCGTCGAGCGGCAAGAATCGGCTTCAACACGCGCGGCGGCAACATCACGACCTGCGCAAACGGGTAGTCGAGAACGTCGGCAATCTCGATATTCGCCTTGCCTGCCAGGGGATGTCCGGCACGCACGATCACATGCGCGGCAAGGGGCGGGAGCGCGACGATGATTTCGAAGGCATCGTCACCGCCGAGGACGCTGGCTTCGGCCACCGCGAGATCGACCGTACGCGTGCGCAGCAGTCGTGCTACCGACGCCGGATCGTTCATCAGGATCCGCAGCCGCACACCCGGATGAGCCTCGACGAAGCGAGCGGCGCAATTCGGCCCCAGCACGTCAGCTACGTAAGGTCCCATGCCGGCCGCAAGCTCGCCCGTCCCGAGCCCCTTGGCGAGCACCACTTCCCGCTCGAGGTCGCTGACCTGCGCCAACACGTCGACGGCGTGCTGCAGGAAAACTCGTCCGAAGTCCGTGGGTTCGATGCCCGAACGATCACGATTGAAGAGTGGCAGCCCGACACGCGCTTCAAGTTCCTTGATGCTGCGACTGAGCGTCGGCTGCGACACGCCGAGGGCCCCGGCCGCTCGACTGAAACTGCCATTTTCAAGCAGTGCCTTGGCCTGCTTCAGGAGACGAAGGTCGATCTGCATGTGGCTGCCGCTCCGCACTGGATCATGCGAATAGCAGTATACGTAAATGGCATTAAAGCTATAGCGAACATGTCATTGATGAATGCGCGGAACCCCGCAACACTCGATTACCTCTTATCCGGGATGCTCGCCCATGCCTGTCGCTCGCTCACTCGTGGCCTTCGTTGCCGGCGTCGGCACGTTCGCAGCTCACGCCGAATTGCCCACCAATGGCTCGATCAAATCGCCGCTCGGCAAGCTCGACATCGTCAACGGCTACCCGACCGACGTCACAGTCGAGAAATTGTATGACTCACTGGACTTCCAGCGCGCGGTGCAGGCGTACTTGTGGGCACTGCCCTATGTCGCGATGGGTCAGTGGCAGGACGAGCAGCGCACGAAATTTGGCGCGAAGGAACTCGACTATGTCGATTACTTCGACTTCAAGGACAAACTGGGACTGTTGACGGCGAATGCGACGACGCCGTACTCCATGGCGTTCCCAAACCTCGCGCAGACGGGACCATTGGTTTTCGAGTTTCCCGCAGGCCAGATCGCCGGCGGAATCCTCGATTTCTGGCAGCGCCCCATCACCGACACCGGGGCGCTGGGTCCCGACCAGCAGCAAGGCGGCAAGTACCTGATCCTCGGCCCCGGTGATCCGGACATCAACCCGGCGGGCTACATCGTGTTTCGCTCGCCGACCAACAACGTCTGGTCCGGGCAGCGCGGGCTCGCGGCCGATCTGAATGAAGCGAAGGGCGTGATCGGGAAGATGAAGATCTATCCCTACGACAAGGCCAAGACGCTGCAGGCGACGCAGCACGTTCGCCCCGAAGGCCGCAAGTGGTCGGGCGAGCAGCCGCGCGGCCTGGCGTACTGGTCCCTGCTATCGCGACTGATCAATGACGAGCCCGTGCTCGAGCGTGACCGCATCATGCTCGCCACCCTGGTGCCGCTCGGCATCGAGAAGGGCAAGCCGTTCAATCCTGACGAACGGCAGCAGAAGATCCTGCAGGAAGCGTCGAATGTCGGAGAACTGATGGCGCGCGCGAATGGCTTTGCCAAGCGTTTCCCCGGTTCGGCCGTGTGGCCCGGCAAGAAGTGGGAATACTCCCTCTTCATGAAGGAGACGAACCAGGAACTGCCGACGCACACCCAACTGGACGAGCGCTCATCGTGGTTCTACGAGGCGGTCGGCGTCACCGTCGGCATGATGGGCCGCACGGTGGGCGCAGGCCAGGTTTACCTCGAGTCGTCGAAGGACAGCAGCGACCACTGGCTCGACGGCGGCAAGCAGTACACGCTGCACGTGCCGCCCGATGCGCCGGTCGAGCAGTTCTGGTCGCTCACGGTGTACGACAATGAGACGCGTTGCTTCGTCGATACCGGCATGTATCCGGACCGGTCGTCGCGCGACGACATCGTAAAGAACGCTGATGGCTCGGTCGATCTCTACTTCGGCCCGGCGCCGCCTGCCGGCAAGCCGCAGAGCAACTGGATCAAGACCCTGCCAGACAAAGGTTGGTTTACGTATTTCCGCCTCTACGGCCCCAAGCAGGCGTACTTCGACAAGAGCTGGGTCCTGCCTGACATCATGCCGACGAAATGAACAATCCATTCAAGCACAGAGCGCGCACAACCATGAGAACCGACAACAATCAACGCTTCCTCGCCGCTGCACTGGCCTGCATGGTGGCAATGTGCGGTCTCGTGTCGCAAGCGCGCGCCCAGGAATCCCGCTTCGACACCCTGGCCAACCTGCCGTTCGAGGAGAACCGGCCGACGAAGCCAACCGCGCAGACGCTGCGCGACGAACTGCTGTTCCAGCGGGCGACGCAGACCTACCTCTGGGCGTTGCCGTTGATCAACACCATGGGCATGAAGGATGGCTCGGAGAAAGTCTTCGGCGCTGGCTACAACGTCCTGCCCATCTGGAAGAAGCGACTCGACGCAAAGACGCTGGTGACAACGCCGAACTCCGACGTCATCTACGCGATGAGCTACGTCGATCTTGGCAAGGAGGGTCCGCTGGTGTTCGAAGCGCCGCCCAACCTGCAGGGCATCCTGCTCGATTTCTGGCAGCGGCCGATCCCAGTGGATGGCGGCCAGTTCTTTGGAGACGTCGGCCTGCCCGGTCCGGATGGCGGCAAGGGCGGCAAGTTCCTGCTGTTGCCGCCCGGTTACCAGGGCGACGTGCCGAAGGGCTATTACGTCTACCGCTCAGGAACCAACAATGTCTTCATCTTCCTGCGCTCGTTTTACCAGGATCCCAGGAACCTCGGTCCAGCCGTCGCGCTCGTCGAACAGTCGAAGATCTATCCGCTGAATGGCAAGGCGACTGCCAGGCCGATGCAGTTCCCAGATGCCTCAGGCGTGCCCGCCAACATGCTGCCGGTCAGCGACGGCCGCGCCTTCGACCAGCTCAAGCGACTTCTCGACAGTGAAGGCGTCAATCTCGCCGACGCCGATTCGCTCGGCATGCTGGCGTCCATCGGAATCGTCAAGGGCCGACCGTTCAACCCCAATGAACACGCACGGCCGATTCTCGATCGTGCAGCGAAGACCGCCTACAAGACGAGCCGTGTCGTTGGCTTTGAAGAAGTTGTCAGTGGCCGCTCGTTTCGGGTCTATCCGGACCGTCGGTGGATCAATCCTATCGCCGACGGGACGCCCGAGAATCCGGGTGGTCCCATGGATTTGAGCTGGCGGCGGAGCTCGGAGGGTTATCTGGATCTCGATGCCCGCATCTGGTTCTTCACCGACTACTACTCGATCAGCCCGGGCATGCTTTCCCAGACGCCAGGCAAAGGCGCGAAGTACATGATCGCCTTCACCGACAGTGTCGGCACGCCCTTGTCAGGGGGCAGTGAATATCAAGTGAACCTGCCGGCCAATATCCCGGCCGGCAACTTCTGGTCTTTGACACTGTATGAGGCGGAGAACGCTTCGGGTCTCGCGAACGGCCAGCCGTTCCCGTCGCTCGGTTCGCGCGACAAGCCGACGCAGAACGTCGACGGCAGCACGGATCTCTATCTCGGACCCAAGGCGCCCTCGGGCAAACAGGGCAACTGGCTCGCCACCGTCCCTGGCAGGGGTTACTTCGCGATCCTCAGGCTCTACGGCCCAACCGAGGCCGCGATCGACAAGAGCTGGAAACCGGGCGACATCGAAAGGGTGAATTGATCGAGGATGGGCTCGTCGACAAGCAGGTCAACTTCGGCTTGTTCGAGCCGAAGGTGCGCGCTGTCTGTGTGCGCGTGTGGCAGCGCTCGGCCAAATCCAGCCACTCACCGTGGAACCAGCGGCGGACCCGTGAATTCCGCTTCGATGACGACATCCACCTCGTCACTGACACCCATCGTCGAGCCCGGCGCGGGAATTCCATACGCGATGCCGAACTCCGACCGCTTGAGCGTGGCCTGTGCCGAGAACCCGATGCGCGCATTGGGGTCCATTGGGTGGCCCGCGTAGCCGCCATTGAACGTGGCTTTGAGCACGATCGGTCGTGTCACGCCATGCAACGTGAGGTCGCCATGGATGCGCACCGTGTTCACGCCCGTCACGTCAATGTGCCTGGATTCAAACTCCATTCGCGGAAACTGCGCGACGTCCAGCCACGTTGCACCCTTCAAGACCGCATTGAAGTCCAGTCTGGCGGGATCCGGAAAGTCCGTCTCCAGTGAATCCACGTCCACGCTCGCGACCACCTTCGACGCAGCCAGGTTCGACGGATCGAATTGCAGTTTCGCGTCAAAGCGCCTGAAGCGCGCCGTGTAATTCGAAAAGCCCAGGTGATTCACGCGAAAAATCAGACTCGCATGCGTGCGGTCGAGCGTATAGGCGCCCACGGGAACGATCGCGGTGGCTGCGGGCGGGACTGGTCCGGCGTCGTCGTGGCGCGTGTCCGCCGCCGTACCCTGGCGTCCAGACCACGCCATCAGGGCGAGTGCCATGGCTCCGGTCATCCAGTACTTGATCGGCATGAGCTCTCCTTCTCAGGCAGCGCCATGGGCGCGCAATTCCTCGATCGCCGCTTCGTCGTAACCGATCTCACGCAACACGGCCTCGGTGTGCTCGCCGAGCCGCGGCGCACGCTGGCTCGGCAGCCGCTCGCCGTCCAGCTTGATGGGATTCGCGAGAACGCGGTAACCCTCCTGCGCCGGGTGCGGCAGGTCCCTCACCATCCCGATGGTCCGCAGATAGGGATTGTCGAGTGCCCGCGGCAGGTCGTAGACCGGAGCGGCGGGCAGCACGCCCTGCAGCTTGCCGAGCCAGTCCGCCGTCGTCGCCGTCGAGAACACGTTGTCGAGCACGGCCGTCAACGCGTCCCGGTGCGCGCGCCTGGCTTCGACCGTCGCGTAATCCGCGTGCGCGAGGAGATCTGGCCGCTCCAACGTGCGGACGAGTTCAACCCAGAACTTCTGCGTCATGCACATGATGAAGATCCAGCCGTCGCTCGTGCGCTGCAGTTGCACCGGCACGGTCGAGGGATGCGCGCTGCGCGGCAGGCGCTCGGTGCGATAGCCGGAGTTCAGGTACCACGCCCCCGGATAAGTGAGCTGGTGCAGCGCGACGTCGAACAGCGAGACGTCGATGTCGTGCCCGCGGCCGCCTTTCAGCACGCCGAACAGCGACGACAGGATCGCGACCGCCGTCGTGATGCCGGTCATGTAGTCGACGATCGAGAGCCCCATGCGCGCGGGCGGCGAACCCGGCTCGCCGCTCAGGTGCAGGTAGCCGGCCTCGGCCTGCATCAGGTAGTCGTACCCGGGCCAGCCCTTGCGCTCGTTGTCACGCCCGTAGGCCGACAGGTGCGCACAGAGCACGCGCGGATGGATCGGGCCCAGGGCCGCGTAATCGAGGCCGAGTTTTTCGGGCTGGTCGCCGCGCAGGTTGTTCAGTACAACGTCTGCCGTTCGCACCAGCCGGTGGAACGCCTCGCGCCCGGCCGCGTGCTTCAGGTTCAGCGTGACGCTCTTCTTGTTGAGGTTGAACGCCTGGAAAAACTGGCTGTCGTGCTCGCCGAGGAAGAACGGACCCATGGCCCTCGTGGCATCGCCACCCTGGTCGCGGTTCTCGATCTTGATGACTTCGGCGCCGAGGTCGGCGAGGTACATCGAGCCGAACGGACCCGCGCCGAAGTTCTCGAACGTCAGGACACGAAGGCCGGTGAGAGGCAGTGCTGGCGGCATCGGACGGGCGTCAAAGATCGAGCACGAAGTAACGGTCGCAGGCGAAATGGCCCGTCGCGCCGAGTGGGCCGCAAAGTGCCTTGAAGCCCGCGTCGACATAGAGGTGCTGCGCGGCATCCATGCCGGTGAGCGTCTCGAGGTAGCAGCGACGGTAGCCGAGCCGGCGTGCGGCATCGATGCAGTGCTGCAGCAGGCGCCGGCCCTGGCCGTGCCCGCGGACCTCGCCCAGGAAATACATCTTGCGCAGCTCGCACACGGCGGGATCGCCACCCGCGAGGGGCGCGATGCCACCACCACCGACGACACTGCCGTCGCGCACGAGCACGAAAAAAGCGGCGCGCGGAGCCGGATAGTCGACACTCAGGTGATCGACTTCAGGGTCGTTGATTGCGAAACCCGGTCCCGTCGCGCCGTACTCGGGCATCACGGTGCGAATGACCTGCGCCATCGCGGCATCGTCCGCGGCGGTGATTGGTCGAAGCTCGAATGCGGTTGGGGTATGCAAGCGGCGCCGAGTTTAGCACCGCGGTCCCGTACCCAACCCCCTCCCACGGTCGTGGGAGGGGGAGGGACGGGAGACGAGTCAAAGATCAGAAGCGGTAGTTCAGCTCGACGCCGTAAGAACTGCCGGGCGCGTCGTGGACGAACGAACCACCGAACTCCGGCGCCGGAATGATCTCGGCGAGGTAGTCCTCGTCGCCAACGTTGCGGCCCCAGGCCGTCACACCCCACTGCTCGGCCTGCAGGGTGAGGCGGGCATTGACCACTGCGTACGGGTCGCGCACCTGCTTGGAGAACTCGCCCTGGCCGAAGCCGAAGTAGCCGAACAGGTTCGGCAGGCGCTGCTCCTGCACCGGGTGGAACCAGGTCTCGCCGACGAACGAGCCGTCGACACGCGCGACCAGTGCCAGCGAGTCGGTCAGCGGGAACGTAGCCTCGGCGCCGATGTTGCCGGTGTACTCCGGTGCATAAGGTACTTCGCCACCCTTGGTGTACGGTCGGCCGGTGTACTTGTCGATCTCGCCGTCGGTGATCCCGTACCCCGCGAACACCGTGAACATCTCGTTGATTTGCCAGCGGGCGTCGATCTCGGCGCCCTTGATCGTGACCTCGTCGATGTTGGTCACGGCACGCAGCAGGCCGAACGGGCCGGCGAAGAAGTTGAAGAACTGCATGTCTTCGACCGTCGTGTAGAACAACGCCGCGTTCACGCTGACCGAGCGATCCAGGAAGTAGGACTTGAAGCCGAGTTCGGCGGCCTTCGAGACTTCCTGCTTGAAGGTGTCGTTCACGTCCGTGAGGTTGAGCTGGGACGATGCGTCACAGGCTGGCGCGTAGACGGGGCCGTTCGGTCCCGTGGTGTTGTCCCCCAGGCACAACGGCGTGCTGCCTGCCAGTCCGTAGAACGTGTCGACGGTGGCTGCGCTGCCCGACGAGTTGAAGCCGCCGCTGCGGAAGCCGTAGCCGTAGGACGCGAACACGGCGAAGTCGTCCGTGAGTCTCCAGTTTGCCGACAGCTTCGGCTGCAACTGGTCGAACGTCTCGCTGCGGTTCGGGATGCCGGCCGTCGCATACGCCGAGTTCACGGTGTACGCAGGGTTGATGTACGGGTTGCTGAAGAAGCTGAAGCCTGGCGTCTGCGCGCGGCAGGACGTGAGGTCCGTGCCCGTGCAGACCGGCACGTTGTTGCTGACTTCGCGGTCCTCGCTGTCGTAGCGCAGGGCGAGGGCCAGTTCGAGGTTGTCCATCACGTCGTAGGCGATCTGGCCGAACACGGCGTAGACCTTGCTGCTGTAATCGTCGTCGTACAGCAGGTCGGTCGGGTTCGGACCGCTGGTCGGTACAAACGGACGGGCCTGGAAGCCCTGCCCGAGGTCCGAGCCCTGCGAAACGACCACGTGACGATCGATGTCGGCGAAATACGCGCCCGCCACCCAGCGCAGCGGCTGGTCGCCGGGGGAGGTGAGGCGGACCTCGAGGCTCAAGTCTTCCTGGTCGCGCTGCTGATACTGGTAGCCGCCGCAGGTGGATGGGCCGTACGGCGGCAGGAAGCCGGCCGCGCCGCCGCCCGCCGGCGTGAACCAGATGCTCGACGGGATGCCGAAGAACGGGGCTTCGTAACCCGGGTCGGTCAGGTTCGCGTCGTTCGACGCCTGGCAGGTCGCGTCGAGCGCGTAGAGCAGGAACGCATCGCTGGTGCCATCCGTCAGGAAGAAGTTGGTCTGGTCGTTGTAGGCCAGGTAGCTCGTCAGCGTGCCGATGCCGACGTCCCAGTCGCCCTTGATCGATAGGTTGATGTTCTCCTGCTCGTTCTGCGGGTCGACGTTGTTGATGTAACGGAAGTTGTGCTTGTTCGCATCCTCGTAGAACGCCGGGCCGACGAACGGCGCGACGTCGGCGAGCGCGATCGACGCGTTGAAGTTGATGGCACCCGAGTCGAGCTCGGAATACTTGGCCTTGACGTCGATGTCGCCACCGAAGGCTTCGAACAGCAACCGGCCGGAGACGCCGGTTTCCTCGAAGCGGTCGACGCAGTCGTCACAGTCGTTCTTCAGGTTGTTCCACTGGCCGTCGGTCTTGCGCGTGTATGCCGAGACAGCGCCCTTGATGCCGTCCGTGAGCCCGCCGCCCAGGTAGATGCTGCCGTTGTAGCTGCTATCGGAGCCGTAGCCCACCCTGAGGTCGGCCTCAAACTCCTCGCCCGGCTTGCGCGTGGTCAGGATCAGCGCGCCGGCGAGGGCGTTGCGGCCGTAGAGCGCACCCTGCGGGCCTTTCAGCACTTCAATCTGTGTGACGCCTGAAAGCTCCTGGTTCAGTGCCTGCGGGTTGGTCTGCAGCACGCCGTCGATGACGAGCGCGAAGTTGGTCTCGGAATCGCGGCCCGTGTTGATGCCACGGATGTTCAGCTGCATGTCGCCGGCTTCCGCCGTCTGCACGGCCGACACGCCGGTCGTCAGTGCGACGAAGTCCTGCGGGCGCTGGATGCCTGCGCTCCTGATCTCGGAGGCCGTGAAGGCAGTGATCGAGACCGGCACGTCCTCGATGCGCTCCTCGCGCTGTCGCGCGGTCACCACGATTTCTTCGAGCTGGCCGGTCTCTGCCGCCTGCAGCACAGGCGGCACCGCGAGCAGCGATGCGCCGTGCGCGGCGGCCAGGGCGAACAATCGAGTCTTGCCATGCGTCATGTGATGTCCCCGTGCTGAAAGGTCGGATAGGCCCCGCTGGGCCGGTTCCCCGGCTCGCCGCGAACATACCACCCGGTCCGGCAAAGTTACAATATAAGTAAGACAATAGGACAAGTAGCCGTGGGTGAAGCCCGCTGGTGCCAATGTTGTCCCGTAGCAACAGTGCGTCGACCGCGGGCTCTGCTAGCATTCGCAAAGTCGTTCCTCCCCGATTTATCACCACCGCCCGCCGCGCCCGGACCCCACTCAAGTTTTCCGACCCTCGCGGCCATGGCACGCAAAGACATTTCGTTCACGGCAAAGGATGCGGCGCTCCGCGAGGACGTCCACACGCTTGGCGCTCTAGTGGGTGAAGTACTGCGGGACCAGGGCGGCGACGCGTTCTTCGAGGAAGTGGAGGGTGACCGGCAGGTGGCGATCCGCCGCCGCGACGGCGACCCGGAAGCCGCAGTGCAGTTGGTCGTGCGGGCCGACAGCCGGTCGGCGGAGCAAGCCGCCGAGCTGATCCGGGCGTTCGGCACGTGGTTCCAGATGGTCAACATGGCCGAGAAGGTGCACCGCGTGCGCCGGCGGCGGCAGTACCTCAACGACAGCAGCACCCACCAGCCTGGCGGCCTCGCCGAATGCTTCCAGAAGCTGCGCTCGATCGGTTACAGCCTGTCGCAGGTGGTCGAACTGCTCGGGCGCCTGAGCATTGAGCCGGTTTTTACGGCCCACCCTACGGAATCGACGCGGCGCACCCTGCTGCGCCAGCAGCAGCGCATCGCGCGCCTGCTCATGACGCGCCTCGATCCGTCGCTGACGCCGGTCGAGCGCCGCACCACGCTCGAGCGAGTGCGTGGCGAACTCACGACCGGCTGGCAGACCGCCGACAATTCGCGCGAGAAGCTCACGATCGCGGACGAGCGCGAGCACGTGCTCTTCTTCCTGGTCGAGATCGTCTACGACGTCATTCCGGTCTTCTACGAGGAGATCGAGGAAGCGCTGGTGCTGATCTTCGGTGACGAGGCGCGGCAGGCGAAGGTCCCGGAGTTGCTGCATTTCGGCTCCTGGGTCGGCGGCGACATGGACGGGTTGCCCGACGTGCACGCCAAGACCATCCGCGAAAGCTGTGCCCGTCATCACGCACTGATCGTCAACCGCTACTTCCTCGAGGCGCAACGTCTTGCCGAAAAGCTGAGCCAGAGTGAGCGGCGCACGCCCAACATCCCGCAGCCCCTGCGTGACCGGATCGAACACTACAAATCGGTGGTGCCGGCCGCGCGCGCGAGCGCACCGTCGGGCCACGACGAGATGCCCTACCGCGTGCTGCTCGGCCAGATCGCGGAACGGCTGCGTGCCACGTACGACCACCGCTCGGGCCAGTACGAGCGCGTCGAGCAGTTGACCGACGACCTGCAGATCATCGTGAACAGCCTCGAGGCCAATCGCGGCCGTTACGCGGGGCTGTTCCTCATCCGCCGCTTCCTGCGTCGGGTACGAACGTTCGGCTTGCATCTCGCGACTCTCGACGTGCGCCAGAACGCCGAAGTGCACCGGCAGATCGTCGGGCGCGCCCTCGCGGAACCGGACTGGGAGATGCGCACGGCCGCGGAGCGCGTCGAACGGCTGCGCGACGCGCTGGCCCGCGACGAATCGCCGCCCGAAGTGCTCGAGGCGGCCGGCAAGCGCGCGCTCTGGGTGTTCGAGGCGATGGACTATTGCCGGCACCGGTACGGCCAGGCCGCGGTCGGCTCGTACGTCGTCAGCATGGCGCGCGACATCGATGACGTGCTCTCCGTGCTGCTGCTCGCCCGTTGGGCGGGCCTCGTCGATGGCAGCAACGGCCAGGTCTCCCTCGACGTTGCGCCGCTGTTCGAATCAGTGGCCGCGCTCGATGCGGCGGGACCGACGCTCACGCGGCTGCTCGCCGATCC
The DNA here is from genome assembly GCA_011391405.1 of Gammaproteobacteria bacterium. Taxonomy (GTDB): domain Bacteria; phylum Pseudomonadota; class Gammaproteobacteria; order Steroidobacterales; family Steroidobacteraceae; genus RPQJ01. The sequence goes on along the minus strand of JAABQQ010000219.1, from coordinate 12,169 downwards.
TATCTATCGCGACCACCTGGCCGCGCGCGGCAACCGGCAGGTCGTGATGCTCGGCTACGCCGACAGCAACAAGGAATCGGGAATCGCCTCGTCACGCTGGCTGCTGCGCAGGGCGCAGGAGGCCATGCTCGCCGCCTGCGCCACAGCCGGTGTGCGCCTGATGGTGTTCCATGGCCGCGGTGGCGGAATCAGTCGCGGCGGCAGCCGGACCGAGGCCGTCGTGAGCAGCCTGCCCACGGCCGTCGCGGGCGGACAGTTGCGCGTTACGGAACAGGGCGAAACGATCAACGACCGCTACGGCCTGCAGCCGATCACGTTGCGCACGTTCGAGCAGGGCCTGAACACCCTCGCGCTGGCCGTCGCGGGCGAGCGGCGCGAGACGGTCAAGCCGGGCTGGCAGGACGCAGTGCAGGTGCTCTCGGACGCGAGCCGGGCGCGTTACCGTGGTTTCGTGCATGACGACCCGGGCTTCTTCGAGTTCTTCCAGGCGGTCACGCCCGTCGACGTGATCGAGCGCATGCAGATCGGCTCGCGACCCCTGGTGCGGGGCAGTGGCAGCGGTGTGGACACGATCCGTGCGGTGCCGTGGATGTTCGCGTGGTCCCAGAGCCGGCACATGCTGCCCGGCTGGTTCGGCGCCGGCACGGGCCTGGCGGCGGTCATCGACGCCCATGGCGACGCCCTGGTCGGCGAGATGTACCGGGACTGGCCGTTCTTCGAGGGGCTCGTGGACGACGTCGAGATGCGGCTCGCCCGTGCCGACATGGACATCGCCTGGCATTACGAGCGCCTGTACCCGGGCGACGTCGAGCGGTATTCCACGGCGATCCGGCAGGAGTACGAACTGACGCGCCGCCTCGTCCTGCAGCTCAAGGGCTGCGCTCGGCTGCTCGACGCCGAGCCCACGCTGCAGCGATCCATCTGGCTGCGCAACCCGTACGTCGATCCAATCCACCTGATGCAGGTGCAGTTGTTGCGTCGCTGGCGCGAAGCAGGCTCGCCGAACGACAAGGGCCGCACCCTCGACGATCCCAGCCGGCGGCTGTTCCCGGCGCTGGTGGCGTCGGTGAACGGCATCGCGCACGGCCTGCAGGGCACGGGCTGACGCCGACTGCAGTTTTCCCTTGTTGACTGCGCAAGGCGTGAGGAATAGCGTCCTAACGTCAGGCGCGACGGTGTCCATCACCGACGCAACTCACGCCAACCAAAGGCAACGGGAGATCGATTCACATGGCAGCGAAGAAGAAAGCGCGTCGTGCGGCGCCGCGCAAGGTCAGCAGGGCGAAGGCCACCAAGGCCAAGCGTAAAGTCGTAACGAAGGCGAAGGCCACCAGGGTCAAGCGCAAAGTCGTCAAGAAAGCGAAGGTTGCGAAGGCCAGGCGCAAGGTCGCCCGCAAGGTCGTCAAGAGCCGCAGCACCGCCACCAGTCGCCGCGTCGCTGCCGTCAAGGCTGCCGCGAGGAAGGCCCCGGCCCGCACGCGTGCAGCCGTCAAGAAGGCCGTCAACAAGTTGCCGCCGTCAGCCAAGCGCGCCCTGCGCAAGGCCGACCGCAACCTGAAGTCGGCCGAAAAGAGCATCGTCAAGGCAGTGAAGTCCGCGAAGAAGAAAGCTTCGAAGACTGCCGCGCAGGCCGGCTCGATGGTCAACGCCGCCCAGGCGTCGGCCGAGAAGCAGGCGACGTCGATGCTGGATTCGGCCAAGGAAATGGCGGCCAAGGTCAGCGAAACGGTGCAGAGCGCCGTCGGCAACCTGGTGCCGGGCGAAAAGTAGCCTGATTCCTTGAATCCGGCGCTCCCTCCCGCACCCCGGGAGGGAGTTCGCCTGCTCCGGGTGCGCCCTCAGCGCATTCGCGGAAACCGCATCCGCGACGGCATCGCCGTCACATAGGCCGGAAAGCTCTCGAGCGTTCTGCACCCTTCACCGGGCATCTGCTGGTACTGCTCGTCCCAGGGCAGCACGATTTCGATTTCGGTACCCACCTCGACCCACTTCGGCAGGATCGGCGGCACGATCCGCGTGCGCTCGGCTTCGAGCATCGCGGTCAGACCGCCATGCAGGCGGTGGCTGCTCCATAGATCCTGGAGCGTGGCGCGAGTCGGCGGCGCCATCTTCATCTCGCCGCTCGCCAGGTGCCTGCGAACGTCGGCTTCGGTGAGCCACGCGTGGTGAGTGAGTTCACCACGATCGACGCTCGCTTCCTGGTCGGGCGGCACGGTGAGAGCGAAGAAGCGTGTGTCGAAGCGCCGGCTCTCGAACGCCGGTGTGATCCAGTGCGACCAGTACACCAGGCGCTCGACGTCGAGCACCAGGTCCTCGTCGACGAGCATGCGCGCGAACCCGGTGGCGTCGGCTGTGGTCGCCACGCGGCGTGCCGCGACGCGGGCCAGCTGTTCATCACCCCAGAGCCCGCCACCGCGCGGCCGTGCCAGCAGGACGCCCGATTCCTCGAATGTTTCGCGGCAGGCCGCGATCAGCAATCCGCGCGCCGTGTCGAGGTCTATCGACGTGGCGTCCGCGCCGGCATCGGCGCTCAACATGCGCGAGCCGGTGTCGGCGATTGCGGCCTTGTCCAGGCGCGCGGCCAGTTCCGGCGAGAAGTCCGACGCTTCCATGCGGCCGCCGGGAAACACCCACAACCCGCCCATGAACGACAGGCCGGCGGCACGCTTGGTCAGGAGCACCTGCAGGCCGGCGTCGTCTTCCCGCAGCAGCAGGACCGTCGCGGCATGAGGAATCGTCGCCGTCACTGCGGAAATCTCAGGTCAGCTTGACCAGCTGCTTGCCGAAGTTCTTGCCACGCAGCATGCCGATGAACGCTTCCGGTGCGGCAGCCAGGCCATCCGCGATCGACTCGCGATACTTGATCTTGCCCGTCGCGACGCCCTTGGCCAGTTCGCCGAGCGCCTGCGGCCAGATCTCGAGGTGCTCGGACACGATGAACCCACGCAGTGAGAGCCGGTTGACCAGCAGGGCGCGAGTGTTGTGGATGGCAATGTCGCCGCCTTCGTAGCCGGCGATGAGGCCGCACAGCGCAACGCGGCCGAACGCATTCATGCGGGCCAGCGCAGCATCGAGGCCGACGCCACCGACGTTTTCGAACAGGCCGTCGATGCCGTTCGGCGCGGATTCCTTCAGCGCGATGCTCATCGAACGGATGTCCTTGTGCTCGCGGTGGTCGATGCAGGCGTCGAAGCCGAGCTCGTCGCGGACGTAGGCACACTTCTCGGGGCCGCCGGCAATGCCGACCGTGCGACAACCGCTCATTTTTGCGAGCTGGCCCACGACCGAACCCACGGCGCCGCTCGCTGCGGACACCAGCACAGTCTCGCCGGCCTTCGGCTTACAGATCTCGTGCAGGCCGTACCAGGCCGTGACGCCGGGCATGCCGACGGGCCCGAGATACGCCGAGAGCGGAACGTGCTTGGTCTCGACCTTGTTGAGACCGGTGCCGTCGGAGACGCCGTATTCCTGCCAGCCCAGGTAGCCGACGACGGCGTCGCCGGGGGCGAACTTCGGGTTCTGCGACGACTCGACGACGCCCGCCGTGCCGCCAATCATCGTGTCGCCGATGACCTGCGGCGCCGAGTACGACTTGGCGTCGTCCATGCGGCCGCGCATGTACGGGTCGAGCGACAGGAAGTGATTGCGCACCAGGACCTGGCCGGGACCGATGCCGGGAACCGGAACGCGCTCGAGGCGGAAGTTATCCGGCGCGACGGCGCCGCCCTGCGGGCGGCTGGCAAGGACGATGCGTTGGTAGGTCTGGGTCATGGGGCTGTGCTCCTCGTGCGAATAAGCATCTTCGCACGGGGAGCGGGGTGGTGTCCGGCGGGGGCGGTTGGCGCGGTTAGATTCTTGCGCCGGTCACGGCCTATCAATCATCGCGGAGTTTTCGCTCGGCGTACTCGAGTTTGGCCCGATCCGACGCGCCCAGCATGGGTCTCAATGGGCCAAGAATCTCAATGATCTTTTCGAAATCCTTTGCGTGCCAAGCCGCTGTCGCACTGTTCAATGCCAGGTGCACACGATTCTCGGTTGCATAGTTGGTGGCGTCTGCATCTCGTTGCGACACCAACTTCGACCAGGCGCTGTAATCTCCACGCAGCAGCGGCACGCAATAAGTTGCCAGTAGCGCCGCCATAGTCTGCAGCAGATGCCGGATCGACTCCTCATCGCGTACCGCGTAACCCATGGGCTGAAGACCTGACGGGACCGAGGCAGCACGGACGACCTCGTCGAAGTTGAAGTCCGGTCCACGCGTCCCATCGCGTCTGTTCAGGCCCATGAAGACCTCGCTTGAACGTTGGCTGTCGTGACCCACGGTCAGGGTGCAAGTTTCCGATTCGAATATAGCCAGGTCGTGCATTTTGTCGACGCGTACGAAGCCATGCGTGCTCAGCAGGTCTCCAAGGATCTCGTCGGCAATCTCAGTAAATTCGCTCATGGTCTCGGCGGGTCATAAGCGCCCGTCCCCGCGTTGTATTTCCAACCGCGCGATTCGAGTAACTTGCGTTCGGCATTCAGGAAACGACCAGGTGAGCTTGGTGTCACTCCCGCAGGAATCTGCAGCCCCGACGGCGCGCGGTACGAGTCGTAGATGGGTTCCTCCCGGCGCATCTCGGCGCGCAGCTTGCCCGCATTCTGTTGCCAGTTTGCCTTTACCGACCCGCGGTTGGGAAGGAAGAGCATCCAGTCCCCTCGCTTCCAGTCTCCGGCGGCACCGCGTGTTAGGTTTCCGTCACGGCCAGCGCGATACAAATTCAGCCCGCCCGGCTCGATTGCACGGGTCGACTTCGCCGCGCGCCGCAATGCCTTCGCAGGCGCCAGGATCGACTGGCATTGTTTGACGACGTCGCAGACGGTGAAGCTGACATAAAAAGCGGCAGTGGCATGGTCGCCCCGTTTTGCCGCGTCGTACGCATCCCTGGCGTCGTGCACGGGCGAGAGGATCAGGACGTCGACCGCGTTGATCCCGAGATCGATGAAGAAGCGTTCGAGGTTTTCCTGCGCGAACTCGTCGTCGACAGAGGTCTCTGCCCAGGTCGAGGTCGGTACTCCGCCGCGTCCCGTCCCCGGCGCGCCTGCATACAGGATGGTGCCGCCGCAGGTGGGTGAGAACGTCCCCGCACCGCACAAACCCACGCCGTTCTGCGCAGACCAGCCGGGCAGTGCGGTCGCCGGTGGCGGCGGCAAGCCACCGTGATTCAGCAGGCCGTAGGCGAGCGAGGACAGGATCGAGTCGACGATGAATTTGCCGACATAGATCGAAAGGCCGCCGTCGACGAGGTAACCCGTGGGGTCCGACGCGTTCAGGGGCCGATTGCCGACATACGCATACGGATTCACCGACTGTGAGTCGCCCAGGTCGCCGATCAGCGGATCGGCCGAGAGAAATCGGCCGAGCGCCGGGTCATACACGCGACCGTTCATGTGGACGAGTCCGACGTTGTCGAGCATCTCGTGCCCGGTGAAACCCTGGCGGGTCGTGTTGGCAATGCCCAGCCAGTCCGGTGCGGTCGCGGCACTCCAGTTACTGCCACGGCGGGTGCCAAACGTCCCGAAGCTTTCCCTGGCAACCGTTGCACCCGCTTCGTTCAACAGCGTGTCGCTGCTGCCGAGGTGGTCTGGCACGACATACGTCGTGGAACTCGTGCCATTCGAGTTGCGCGAGATAACGACGGTCGATCCGCCGGGTGTCGGCACGTAATGCCGCCAGTACGTCAGGCCCGTGGAGGTCGTGGTTTCCTTCTCGAGCAGGCTGCCGACGTAGTGCGTCGTCTCGGTGCCGTTCTGGTAGGTCGCGACCTGTCGCCAGCGCTCGCGATCGGGACCGTAGACGAACCGGGACTGATACCCCGGTTTGCGCAACGTGGTTGGCAAGTTGTACGAAGTCCAGCTCTGGCTGAGGCCACTGCGCGTTGCAAGATTGCCGTTGCGGTCGTACGTGAATGTCTCACTGCCCGCGGCCATCACCGCATGCGGCCGCGATGCGTTGCCGTAGACGTAGTTGCCGATGTCCGATTTCTGCAGGACGTTGCCAGACGTGTCGTAGCTCACGGCCAGGTTCGTTGAGCCGTTCAGCGTCGAGTTCGTTACGCGATCGAGCCCGTCGTACGTGAAGGCTTCGGTCAGGCCCTGGTTCAGGTCGCGTCGCTGCAGGAGGTTGCCGGCTGCATCCCACTGGTAGGCGAGATTCTGGCGGGCGCTGCCGGCGCCGGCGGTTCCTGCTTGCTGCACCGTCAGTCGCTGCGTCGCCGTGTCGTAGCGCGAAGATCGCGTGATGGCATTGCCTGACAGCGATTCCTCGGTCGGCGCATCGAAATCGCTGACCGCGTTGAGCTTCCAGAGCAGGCGTGGCGTTGCCAGCGTGACGTCGTCGATCTGCGCTGGCGTGCCAAAGCCGTAGGAATAGCGAAGCCGGAGCCGACTACCCGATTGACCCGAAGGCACTGGACTGGTCGGATAGGTCAGCGTGTCGATCGCGCCGATCGAGTTGTACGTGTAGTCGTACTGGTAGCTCTTGTCCGTCGTGATGGTGCGCTGGCTGACGCGGCCGAAGCCGTCGTAGGCGAGCGATTCCGCATAGCCGAGGCCGGCCTTCGACTGCAGTCGCCCGATGTTGCGAGCGGTCGCCGACGAACCCCACGTCCAGGTGCTGGTGCCCTCGAGTTCGGTGCGGGACACCCTGCGGCCGAGCGTGTCGTAAGCCGTAGTGAACGACCGCCCCTTCGCATCGGTCCAGGCAACGGCTTCGCCGAGCGAATTGCGCTTGAAGGTCCAGGCTCCAGCGTCCGCATCCGACCACCGCGTGCGGAAGCCACGCACATCGTAGACGCCGGTCGACACGGCGCCGATGGCGTCCTGGATGCGGTTGAGGTGCCCGAAGGAGTCGTAGTCGTACCGCAGGGTGCCGCCGGGCGGCGGATCTATCGCGCGACGCAGGTTGCCGGCGACGTCCACGAGGCGGGATCGCGAGCGGCCGAGCGTGTCGGTGTGTGTCGTGGTCCGACCAGCGTAGGCGAGGCTCGAGTTGCGAACGGTTGTGCCGCCCCCGTCGTGGTCGCGCTCGCTGAGCGGTCTGCCGAGTGGGTCGAAGGTCCGGATCGTGTGACCGTTGGGAGCGCTCGCGTACGGTCGCGATTCACGCACCATGCGTCCCGCTGCGTCGTAGTCGTACGTCTGCTGCAGCCAGCTTCCAAGCGCGCCGTGGTACGCCCGCAGCCGCGGGCGCTCGTAGCCGTCGTAGTAGGCATGGTGCTCGCGGATCAGCGTGCCGTCGGCCGCGTAGTTGCGGTCGTACACGAGGAAGCGAAGTTCGCCCGTGCCCCAGCATCCGGTCGTGCCGCACGACTGGAAACTCCACGCCCGGCGCGTGCCGTCGCTGGCCGTCTCGCTGACTCGGCGCCCGAACGGGTCGTGTGACCACGTCGTTGACTGTCCGTTCGGATCGGTGACGCGCGTAGGCAAACCGTAGTCGTAGCGCCACTCATAGGTCGTCGTTTCCGCCGCTGCGTTGGTGGCGGATTCAGGCAGTTGGCAGCGGCTGCCATAGTTGAAGCTCGCCGTCCTGGCCGGCATCGCCGTGCCGTCCGGGTTGGAACCCACGGTGCGTAACGAGTTCAGGTTGCCGCAGCCGTCGAAACCGAACGACGTGACGACCTTCGAAGCCGGGATGTTCGGTTCGACCACTTGCTGCGTGATCCGGCATCCCACCGGGTCGTTCACGTAGGTCGTCGTCTGTGTCACCGCGAGTTGGTCGGGTGCCGTGCTCGTCGTCGTGCGGCTGACGGGCAGGCCCAGGCACCAGTTACCCGACGTGTCGTTCGTGTAGCCGAGACTCAGCGTCGAGCGCCAGGCGCTGTTGAGGTGCGGCGAGTAGGGGTCCCGGTCCCACGTAGTGGTCTGTACCTGCGTGGGATTGCCGTAACCATCGCCATAAGTGAACGTCGTCGACGCTTCCGTCACCAGCGTGCCATTGAGAACCCCGCCGTGTTCGAACTGCCTGGTACTGGTGGACGCGACGAAAGGAAATACACGCTGCTCGCTGCCCGCCGTACCCGTCGCCTGCTGGCCGAGGACCGCCTGCCATTGGCGCACAGGCGTGCTGCCGTTGGCCTGGAACACGTCCCGCTGCACGTGCATTCCGGTGTGCGGGAACACTCGCGACACGGAGTCGAGCGTGACGAGGCCCGTGCGCGTGTCCTCGATGCGCTGGGTCGCGAACCCTTGGAAGCCACGTCCTTGCAGGTGCAGTTGCGCGCCGGAGTAGTGCAACCGGTTCCGGTAGGTGCCGCCGGTTCCATCCGTTGCGCTGAACTCGCTCACCACGTACAGCGGACCCTGGAAATCAGCCGCCGGAAAGACGGCGTCGTTCAGGCGCGTGTGGTTGCTGCGCGCGATCGAGACGTACGCAGGGCTCTGGCGCACGCCGAAGCCGTCGACGAAGGTGGTGGCCAGATCGACCGGTGCAGACGGGCCCGCGTGCAACCGGTAGCGCAGACGGTTGCCGTTGCTGCCGTCGCGGTAGCCGAGATCGGCGAGACCGTCGCCATCGGCGTCCAGGTTGAACCACACGGTGGAGGCAGGCGCACTGATGCCCGTGCTGACAGCCGCGGCCGCGCCTTCGCCGGTCGAGCGCACTACGAACCACTGTCGCGTCGCGGCATCGATGTACAGCAGATCGGCACGGCCGTCGCCGTCCCAGTCCGTCGGGAGCGCTGTGTACAGGGTATTACCCGTCGCAGCCGTCGCGCGCGTCGCGAGTTCGACGAACGCACCCGCGCAGTTCGAGACGAATACGCGTTGTACCTGCAGGATGTCGGAGCAGCCATCGGCGTTCCAGTCGGCCATCGTGACCATCGATTCCTGGATCAGCAGCTTTTCGGTGCCGATGGTCACAGCGTTGCCGAACCCGTTCGACAACAACGGTGTGGCGAAGAATTTCGGATTGCGTTCCGAGTTGTTGAAGGTCAGCGCGACGATGTCCGCGCGGCCGTCGCCGTTGAGATCTGCGACGCGCAGGTTGTCCCAGGGCATCGACTGCCGCAGGCTCGGTATCGTCCATATGGACTGCGCGGTCGTGGCGAACTGGACGGCGAGTGAAGTGCTCGCCGGTGCGGTGACGTTGCGGCGCACATGGAGGGTCGGCGTGAGTCCGCCGCTCTGCGCCATGAGGTCGGCCAGGCCGTCGCCGTCGAAATCCGCCGCGCCATACTCTCCGGTGGGGACCAGGCCGGTGTTCGCGACCGTGAAACCCGCGTTCGTGTAACCGGCGACGTACCAGTACCCGTTCTGCAGGACCAGGAATTGCGTGCGACCGTTGCCGGCGAATCCGCCAGGAATGATCGTGTGTGACGTCGTCGTCACGAGGCCGGTGTCGAGCGGCGCGGCGAAGCCCGCAGGGGATCCGAGCAGGATGCGCCAGCTCAACTTGCCGCTGCCGGCATCGACGGGATAAAGCAAGTCCATGACGCCATCGCCGTTCAGCTCGAGCGGCACGGGCGCCTTTACGGTCGAGGCGGCCACCCCGGTATCGACCATGGGTTGCCAGCCGTTCGCGCCGTTCTGGTAGGTAATCGCGGTGGGCTGCAGGCACGTTGACGCTGCACACTCCTGCACGCTGGCCAGTCGCAATCGGTCCGAGACCGGGGCGATCTCGTAACCAAGCACGTACGTTTTAATCGGTGTTGCTGCGCCAATGACCTGGATCGCGATTTGGTCGAGCTGGTACGGATCGCGTACCAGGTTGCCGGCGAGGTAACCTGTGGGAACATCGCTCGCAGGACGAGCGGAATAAGCGAAGTCGACGCGATAGAACGGTCCCGCACCCGTTGCCGTGATCGGGTACGCAATCGACGCGATTCGATGCGTGCCGTTCGTGTACGCGCCGAACTGTGCCTCGTTGAAGTAAGCGAGGGTGATGGCATTGCCGGTGCCGGCGCCTGCCCGGTCGCGAACACGCGACAGCGCCCAGGCACGAATCGTGGGCGACGCTCCGGCGTACACTCGCGAATCGACGGTGCCGCCGTACTCGTAGATCAACCCGCTTTTCGTCGTCACCGTGAATGAGGCGGGGCCGTTGCCCGCGACGCCGTTCGCGACGATCCGCGAGAACGTCTCCACCTCGGTGGCATAAACGGCGCCGGCCGTGCCGTGCGTACCGCTCACGAGCTTGAGTTGCTGGCCGTCGAGGCAGTAGCGATCGGCGAGGGTGTTGGTGACGCTGCCTGCAGCGCCGTCCTGGGCCCAGGTGCGGTTGCAGCGCGCGATCGTCGAAAGCCCCGCGATCGACCAGCCCACGCCGACCGAGCCGCTGCCGCTGCGGCTGGCATAGACCAGCGCGAGATCGAGGCCGACCTCGCCGACGCCTGGTGGCGTCCACAACGGGATGCGATACGTTGCGGCACCCGAGTGCGAGACGCCGAACTCGGCAGGTGTGCGACCGGCGGCCGAAGTCTCTGCAACAGCAGCGAGCGCATCAGTGGTGTAGGCGCCAGGCGATCCCGCGCTTGCCAGCGAGCCGGACGCGCCAGCGCCCGACAGGCCCGTGGTCGAAGCTGCAATCAATGCGATACCGATCGAGCGGGCATGCCGTGCCAGCCGCTGCATCCATGCGTCATTCCACATCGCCGTCTCCCTGGTTGGCAGTTCATCGGGTCACGGCATGGACAATCGCGCAACGCGACAACGCGGGAAACGCGCATTTGAGGTGGAGAGGTTGAGATTCGTGCTCGGCAGTTTTGGCAAATCCGCACCGCCCGTTACACTGGCCCCATGAACATCCCATCCAACCTTGCACGCGGATTGACGCTGGTCGCCCTCGCCGGGCTGCTCGCCTGGTTCGTGGGCTGTCGTGATGTCGTCCCGGCTGCGTCCGGCCCGCGTGAGGCGACTTCCGCCGCGACTGCCGCGAGAGTCCCGGGCTACCTGCTGCCCGAGGAACGACCAGACAGCATCGCGCTGCTGCCGCCACCGCCCGCGCCGGGCTCGCCCGAGTTCGCTGCCGACCAGGCCGTCTATCGCAAGTTGAGCGCGCTGCAGGACACTGCGCGTTGGCAACTGGCGGCGAGGGATGCCAACCTCAAATTTCCCGAGGCCGCCAACGTATTCTCGTGCGCAGTCGGTATCGACGTGACGGCAGCGACCACGCCGCACCTGTATGCGTTGATGCAGCGGGTAATCATCGATGCCGGGCAATCGACGGCCAAGGCGAAGCAGAAGTACAACCGCGACCGGCCATTCGAGATCACCGGCGATCCCATCTGCGTGCCCGAGGACGAACAACTGCTGCGCGGCAACGCCTCGTACCCGTCGGGTCATGCGTCGCTCGGGTACGTGTGGGGTGAATTACTGGCGGAACTCGCGCCCGACCGTGCCGATGCCGCTCGAACTCGCGCTTACCAGTTCGGGCAGAGCCGCGTGATCTGCCGGGTGCACCACCAGAGCGACGTCGATGCCGGACGCACGGTCGGCCAGGCCGTGGTCGAGCGATTGCACCAGGATCCGGAATTCGTCACGGACCTGGAGGCTGCGAAAGTCGAAGTGAAGAAGGCGCGCAAGCGCGGCCTGCCGGTCGGCCGTGATTGCCGCGCGGAGACGACCGCATTGCAGGCGACCGATCCGGCGCAATTGCAGCGGCAATGAGACGGGAGACGACGATGCACCAGAGTCGACTGGCCGGATTCATCATCGACTGCAACGTGCCGGACCTCGCAGTCGCCGCGGCGTTCTGGGGTGCGGCCTTGCGCATGCACGTCAGGGAGCTGCCGGCCGGGGAAGGAGCCAGGTACATGCGGCTCGTCGATCCCGAGGAGCGCCTGCACATCGAGGTGCAGACGGTCACGCATCCGAGTCGCGTCCACCTGGACATCGAATCGACCGACGTGGACGCGGAGGTGGCGCGACTCGAAGGACTCGGTGCGAAGCGTGTGGCGCAGCTTCACACGTGGTGGGTCATGGAGGCGCCCACGGGTCAGCGCTTCTGCGTGGTGCGCCAGAGTTCGAAGCCTTCGGCGCTCGAGCGCTGGCACCGCATCGTCGCAACGCGTGACATCACCGACCTCGACGACCTGCTGGCCGACGAGGTGGTCTTCGAATCCCCAGCCGTGCACACGCCGCAGCAGGGCAAGGCGATCACCCGCAAGTACCTGGCTGCAGCGAGCATCGTCCT
>JAABQQ010000218.1 GCA_011391405.1 Gammaproteobacteria bacterium | reverse complement strand
GATTATAAAGGGGAAGGGGGAGGAAGGGCAGGAAGGGCAGGAAGGGCAGGAAGGGCAGGAAGGACAGGAAGGGCCGGAAGGGCCGGGAGGCCGGAACAGGCACGGCGGCGAAGCTCGTTGCGATGTGCCTGCGGGTCATCACAGGATTCTTGCATGGGACTATGGACTTGCCGCAGGTTTTGGCCGTTCCGTGCAGACCATGGCTTGCCTAGGTTGCCTGAGCAGCGTACGTTTCGAGCACCTTCTGACCGAGTCCGGAATGCAACCCGCAGGCCTCCACTGGTTCCGTCGCAAGCAGCGCTCCCTGTCACGGGTCGTGCTGGCGGCGTTCTGCCTGGCGTGGCTGCAGATCGCGGCGGCCCCGTGCGTGATGGCGTTCGATTCCGAGTCGGGGATGACGCCCCTGGCAATGATCGACGCGGCACCGTCCGCGGCGTCCATGCCGGACGGCATGGTGATGGCGCCGGGTGAGCATTGCCCGTATTGCCCGCCGCCGCAGTCTGAACAGGGTGTCGACCAGGCGGTCTGCTCGTTCCCGCAGGATCCGCAGGTGGATTTGCGCGTGGGACTGGCTGCTGCCTTGCTGGTACCGCCGCCGACCCTCGTGCTTTTCGTTGCGGCCGATACGGAGCGATCCGCATCGGACTCGATCTCTGCGCTGGTCCCCGCGCCGGCGCCGTGCACATCGCTCGCCGTCAGTTTCTGCCGGTTCCTGAAGTAGCCCGCACTCCCGTCGTCGTCTGACCGCCAGCGGCTCGTCCGCCGGCGCGCTGTGACCTTCCGGAGTGCTTACATGTTCCTGTCCCTCAATCGTTTCGCGGGCGTCTTGACGCTCGCAATGGCGCTCGCCGGCGGCTATTCGCCGTCGCAGGCCACGGCCGCGGGACTCACCCTCGCGGAATCCGAACGCATCGCCATCGACCGCGACGCGATGCTGCGCGAAATGCGTGCGCAAGGCGCCGCGATGCGCGAGCGCGCCGTCATGGACGGCGAATTGATGGATCCCCAACTGCGAGTCGGCGCGGTCAACGTGCCGGTGGATTCCCTCGGCCTCGACGCCGAGGACATGACGATGCTCGAGGTGGGCGTCGTCCAGGAATTCCAGCCCGGCAAGTCACGCCGCCTTTCGCGCAGGCAGATGGAGCAACTGGCGATGGCCATGGACGCGACCGCGCTTGACCGCGAGCAGATCGTGCGTCGTGAAGTACGCAAGCTCTGGACGCAACTGGCCTACCTGGGCGCGGCGCAAGCGCTGCTCGTTGAACAGACCAGCTGGGTCGAGCAGCTGCGCCAGTCCGCTCGGTCCCGTTACGCGGCGGGTGAAGGCAGGCAGCTCGACGTGCTGCAGGCCGGTCTCGACGCGGCGATGCTGCGCGAGCAGCAGCTCGATCTCGACCGTGAAGAGGCGATGTACCGCTCACAGTTGTCGTTCTGGCTCGGCGCCGACGAAGCCGCACGCGTGCAGCCGGCAGGACTCTCGCCGCGGGCCGAGCTCGAACCACTCGCGACGCTCGAGACGCGGCTCGCCCGGCATCCGGCGCAACTCGATTACATGCGCCGCATCGATGCCGCCCGCACCGCAGCAGACGTGGCGCGCGAGCTGCGCAAACCCGCGTGGATGCTCGACGTCAGCTACGGCTTCCGGCAGGACGCGCCGGACGGCATGTCGCGCCCGGATATGCTGACCGCGATGGTCACCGTCGGTCTGCCGCTTTTTCGCGACGACCGCCAGGATCGCGCCGTAAGCGCGGCGAAGCTGGACGAGCAGGGCCTCAACGATCGGCACGACGATCACCAGCGTGAGATGCAGGCGATGCTGACGGAGGCGTGGAACGCCGCCCACCGCACGGCCGAACTCGAACGCTTCTACGAGACGGACCTGTTGCCGCTGGCCGAGCAGTCGGTGACCGCTGCGCTGCTGGGCTGGCGCTCCAATCGCGCGATGCTCGACGAGGTTGTCATGGCCCGCCGACTCACGCTCGAGACCCGGATGAAACATTTGCGCCTCGCCGCCGATCGCGCGCTGGCGCAGCACGAAATCGACTACCTCGCAGGTGACGCACGATGAACCACTCACTGGGCCGCCTCGCCGGCATCCTGCTGCTCGCATTCGCACTCGTGGCCTGCTCGCAGCAGACGCCGAGCGAGCCGCTCCGCACCGCTGCCGACGACACGCTCGCCGAGCATGCACTTAAGCACACCAACCCGAAGTACCGGTGCCCGATGCACCCCGACATCGTCCGCGACGAACCGGGCGTGTGCCCGATCTGTGGCATGACGCTGGTCAAGGTCGAGCCGCCGCCGGCAAAGGATGAGATGGGCATGGACTACGTGCCGGTCTACGCCGACGCCGTCGGCGGCGAGGTGCGCATCTCGCCGGCGATCATGAACAATCTCGGCGTACGCACGGAACCCGTGGTGCGCGGCAGCCTGCCGCGGCGGGGCGAGGTCGTCGGTTACGTGCAGTTCGACGAGCGCAAGGTGCAGCAGGTGCGCCCGCGTGCCGAGGGCTGGGTCGAAGGGCTCTCCGTGCGCGCCATGGGTGAGACCGTGCAGGCGGGCCAACTGCTTTTCACACTGTACTCGCCGATGCTGGAGAGCGTGCAGCAGGAATACCTCGACGCGCTCAAGATCGGCAACCGCGAGCTGATCGACGCGTCGCGCGACAGGTTGCGCGCAGTCGGGCTCGACGCAGGCACGGCCGCGCGGCTTGCGAAATCCGGTCGCGCAGCGGGCAGGGTTCCGTTCCATGCGCCGATCTCGGGCGTCATCACCGAACTCGAGGCGCGCGAGGGCGCGATGCTGACTCCCGCAATGTCGGCGATGACGATCACCGAGCTCGGCAGTCTGTGGGTCGTGGCCGAGGTGCCCGAGTCCCAGTCCGCCTGGGTCAGGCAGGGTACGCAAGCCGAGGTGCGATTCTCCTCGCAGCCCGGTTCGACGATTCGTGGTCGCGTCGAGTACGTCTATCCGGAACTCAATATGGAGACCCGCACCGTGCGCGCCCGTATCGTGCTCGATGCGCCGCCACAGGATGTGCGGCCCAACATGCTGGCGACCGTGAGCCTGATGGCGGCCGACGGTGCAGCAGTGCTGCACATTCCGCGCAGCGCCGTGATCCGCAACGGCACGCGCGACCGTGTGGTGATTGCGCTCGGCGACGGGCGGTTCGCGTCACGCAACGTCGTCGCGGGCGCCGAAAGCGGCGACCGCATCACGATCCGCGAGGGTCTGCAGGAAGGCGACCGTGTCGTCGTGGCTGCGCAGTTCCTGCTCGATTCGGAAGCGAACCTGGGCGCGGGACTCGATCGACTCGATGACGGCTCGTCTGCGCCGGCGCCGGCGACGCAGCCTGACCCTCACGCCGCGCACTGAGGCGCGCTCATGATCAACAGGATCATTCGTGCCTCGCTCGAGAACCGGGTGCTGGTGCTGCTGCTCACGGTCATGCTGGCGTCCGTCGGCGCGTATTCCGTCCTGCACACGCCGGTCGACGCGCTGCCCGACCTCTCGGACGTGCAGGTCATCGTGCGCACGCCCTATCCGGGCCAGGCGCCGCGCGTCGTGGAAGACCAGATCACGTATCCGCTCACCACGGCACTGCTCTCCGTACCAGGTGCAACCACGGTGCGGGGCTATTCGTTCTACGGCGATTCGTTCGTCAACGTGCTGTTCGCCGATGGCACGGATCCGTACTGGGCACGTTCGCGCGTGCTCGAGTACCTGAGCCAGGCGACGGCCCGCCTGCCGGAAGGCGTACGACCCGTGCTCGGACCCGATGCAACGGGCGTGGGCTGGATCTACCAGTACGCCCTCATCGACCGCACCGGTGGTCACGACCTCGCGCAGTTGCGGAGCCTGCAGGACTGGTTTCTCAAGTTCGAGCTGCAGGCGCTCGACGGCGTCGCGGAGGTTGCGACGATCGGCGGCATGGTCAAGCAGTACCAGGTGGTCGTTGATCCTGTACGACTGCGTGGTTACGGCATATCGCTGATGATGGTCGAGAAGGCGATTCGAGAGGGTAACCAGGAGGTCGGCGGTTCGGTGGTCGAGATGGCCGAAGCCGAGTACATGGTGCGTGCCACGGGCTACGTGAAAAGCATCGGCGACCTCGAACGCATTCCGGTGATGGCGACGAAGGGCGGTACGGCCGTGCTGCTGCGCGACGTGGCGGCAGTGCGGCTCGGGCCGGAGATGCGCCGGGGCATCGGCGAACTCGACGGCGAGGGCGAGGCGGTTGGTGGCGTGGTCGTCATGCGCAACGGCGACAACGCGCGCGACACCATCGTGCGGGTCAAGGCGAAGCTCGATGAGCTGCGCGCGGGCCTGCCGGAAGGCGTCGAAATCGTCACGACGTACGACCGTTCTTCGCTGATCCAGCGCGCCGTCGATCACCTCAAGGGCAAACTGCTGGTCGAATTCCTGGTCGTGGCGCTGGTCTGCTTCGTTTTCCTGTTCCACGTGCGTTCGGGGCTGATCGTCGTGATCGTCACGCCGATCGCGGTAGCGTCGGCGTTCATCGTGATGAATGCGCAGGGCATCAACGCCAACATCATGTCGCTAGGTGGTATCGCGATCGCGGTCGGCACGCTGGTGGACGCCGCCATCGTGATGATCGAAAACGTGCACAAGAAGCTCGAGCATGAGCCGGACGAGTCCCGGCGCATGGAGGCGATCTACGCCGGCTGCCGTGAGGTCGGGCCGTCGCTGTTCTTCTCGCTGATGATCGTGGCACTGTCGTTCCTGCCGGTGTTCACGCTCGAAGCGCAGGAAGGGCGCATGTTCGCGCCGCTCGCTTACACCAAGACCTATGCGATGGTGGCGGCTTCGCTGCTCTCGATCACGCTGGTGCCGGTGCTGATCTGGTACCTGGTGCGGGGTCGCATCCGGCCGGAGAATGCCAATCCGGTGAACCGCGCTGCGGCGGCTGCCTACCGGCCGTTCCTCGAAATCGCGCTGCGACATCCCTGGGCCGTGACTGCGGCGGCTTCGGTGCTGATCCTCGCAACGCTGTGGCCCGCCTCGCGACTCGGCACGGAGTTCATGCCCGAGCTCGACGAGGGCGACTTGCTCTACATGCCGACGACGCTGCCCGGGCTATCGACGGACGCCGCCCGCTCGCTGCTCCAGCAGACCGACCGGCTGATCAAGACCGTGCCCGAGGTCGAACGCGTCTTCGGCAAGGCCGGTCGCGCGGAAAGCGCCACCGATCCCGCGCCGATCGAGATGTTCGAGACCACGATCATGCTCAAGCCGCGCGATCAGTGGCGCGCAGGCATGACGCCCGAGACGCTCAAGGCCGAACTCGACGCGCTGGTGAAGTTTCCCGGCGTGTCGAACGCGTGGGGGTACCCGATCAAGACCCGCATCGACATGCTCGCCACGGGCATCCGCACGCCCGTGGGCATCAAGATCATGGGTCCGGACCTGGCGACGATCCAGCAACTCGGCCAGCAGATCGAGACGATCGTGAAGGCCGTGCCGGGGACGACCTCTGTCTATGCCGAGCGGACGGCCACCGGGCGTTACGTCGACATCGACATCGATCGCGTGGCGGCCGGGCGCTACGGGCTCAACATCAAGGACGTGCAGGACATCGTCGGCAGCGCCGTGGGCGGCATGACGGTCAGCTACACCGTGGAAGGCCTCGAGCGGTACCCGATCAACCTGCGATATCCGCAGGACTTCCGCGATTCGCTCGAGAAGCTGCGGCAGTTGCCGATCGTCGCGCCCACGGGCGCGAACGTGACGTTGCAGGACGTCGCCCGGGTCGAGATCGCCGATGGTCCCGGCATGATCCGCAGTGAGAACGCGCGCCCGTCGGGCTGGGTCTTCGTCGACATCCAGGGGCGCGACCTCGGCGGCTACGTCAACGAGGCCAAGGCGCGAATTGCGGACGAGCTGACGCTGCCTGCGGGCTACAGCCTGAGCTGGTCCGGGCAGTACGAGTACCTGCAGCGTGCGGTCGAGCGCCTGAAGCTCGTCGTGCCGCTCACGCTCGGCATCATTGTGCTGCTGCTGTACCTGAACTTCCGCAATGCGCGCGACGTCGGGTTGATCCTGTTCACGCTGCCATTCGCGCTCGTCGGCGGCATCTGGCTGCTGTATTTCCTCGACTACGACCTCTCGATCGCGGCCGTCGTGGGTTTCATTGCCCTGGCGGGTGTTGCGGCCGAAACCGGCGTGGTTATGGTCATGTACCTGGAGCACTCGTGGGCCGAACGCCGTGAGCGCGCCGCAGCTGAAAACCGCAAACCCACGCGGCGCGAGTTGCGCGAAGCGATCGTCGAAGGCGCGCTGCTGCGGCTGCGGCCAAAGCTGATGACCGTGATCACGATCATCGTCGGCCTGCTGCCCATCATGTGGGGATCAGGCACGGGCGCGGCAGTCATGCGACGCATTGCGGCGCCGATGGTCGGCGGCATGGTGTCGGCTACGGTGCTGACGCTGGTGATCATTCCTTCGCTGTACCTGCTGCTGAACGGCTGGAAGCTCCGGGACGAGCAGGGCTGACTGCGCGAGCTGCTGTGACGGATTTGGAACCACTGGCGTCCTGTTGCGACTAAAATGGGCCGATGGATTCCCCATCTGCCCATCCCGCCGGTCACGATTGTTGCGGCAAGTCGGGCCCCACGTCCGGCGCCGCTCCCGTTGTGATCGCAGAGATTCCCGCTGCGCCGGCTTCCTGCTGTCACGCTGCTGGCGGCGTCGCAGTTGACGTGCCGGCCGCTGCGCGGGCGCTGGCTCCAGGTGAGGTGCTATACATCTGTCCGATGTGTCCGGGCGTCGAGAGTCCCGTCCCGGGCGCCTGTCCCAGATGCGGCATGGCGCTTGAGCGCGCCTTGCCGGTGGCACTGGTCGGTGACGATCCGGAACTGGTCGATATGCGGCGGCGGTTCGGGTGGGCGGTCGTATTCACAGTGCCGCTGCTGGCGCTGGCAATGGGCGGCATGCTCGGTGGGTTGCCGCGTGCGCTGACGGGTCCGATCAACGGCTGGCTGCAGTTTGCGCTGGCCGCGCCCGTCGTTCTCTGGTGCGGCGCGCCGCTGCTCCAGCGCGGCTGGCGGTCACTGCGCTCGCGCAGCTTCAACATGTTCACGCTGATCGGGCTCGGCGTCGCGGTGGCGTACGGCTTCAGCGCGCTGGCCGTGATGGTGCCGCAGCTCGTGCCGGCCGCTTTTCGCCATGGCGAGTCGGCGGGCCTGTACTTCGAATCCGCTGCGATGATTGTCACGCTGGTGCTGCTCGGGCAGGTGCTCGAGCTGCGCGCGCGACAGAAGACGGGGAGTGCGCTACGGGCACTGCTCGACCTGGTGCCGCGCAAGGCACATCGGATCGAGCCGGACGGGAGCGAAGCGGAAGTCGAGCTGGCGCAGGTGCAGGCTGGCGATACGCTGCGCGTGCGGCCGGGCGAAAAAATTCCCGTTGATGGCACGGTGCTCGAAGGTGCGGGCGCAGTCGACGAATCCATGCTCACCGGTGAATCGATCCCGGTCGACAAGGCGTCAGGCGATGCTTTGATCGGCGGCACCGTCAATGGCGGGGGTGCCTTCGTCATGCGCGCCGACCGGGTCGGCGGCGCGACGCTGCTGGCGCAGATCGTGCAGACCGTCGCCGACGCGCAGCGCAGCCGTGCCCCCGTGCAGGCGCTGGCCGATCGGGTGTCCTCGTGGTTCGTGCCGACCGTCATCGCGGTCGCCGCCCTCGCTGCGATCGTCTGGATGAGCGTCGGGCCTGAGCCGCGGCTCGCGTACGCGCTCATCGTCGCGGTGAGTACCCTCATCATTGCGTGCCCGTGCGCGCTGGGGCTCGCGACTCCTATGTCCATGACGGTCGCCATGGGCCGCGGTGCCCAGGCCGGCGTGCTGTTCCGCAATGCGGACGCTCTCGAGCGGCTCGAGCACGTCGACACGCTCGTCTTCGACAAGACGGGCACGCTGACGCACGGCCGGCCCGAAGTCGTGACCGTGCTGCCTGTCGATGGCGTGCCCGAGAACGAGCTGATCAGGTTCGCCGCGAGCCTCGAGCAGGCGAGTGAGCACCCGCTGGGCCAGGCGATCGTGCGTCATGCGCTCGGGCGCGGCCTGCGCCTGGGCCGCAGCTACGGTTTCGAGGCGTTTCCGGGCGCGGGCGCCGCGGGCGTGGTGCAGTTGCGTAAAGTGCTGGTCGGCACCGAGGCGCTGCTGCAGTCCGAGCGCATCGATCCCGGTTCACTGGTGACCGAGGCCGGCCACTTGCGCGAGCACGGGCAGACCGTGGTGTTCGTCGCAGTCGATGGGCACCCGATCGGGCTGATCTCGCTTGCAGACCCGCTCAAGGCAGAGGCGTGGGACGTGGTCAAGTCCCTGCAGGACCTTGGCCTGCGTGTCGTGCTCGTCTCGGGCGACCACGTGACTTCGGCACGGGCGATCGCCGGGCAGGCCGGCATCAAGGAATTCCACGGCGGCGTCGATCCGGCCGGCAAGGCGGAAATGGTGCAGCAGCTGCGAGCCGCAGGCCGCGTGGTAGCGATGGCAGGCGACGGCATCAATGATGCGCCGGCACTCGCGGTGGCCGACGCCGGCATCGCGATGGGCGCCGGTACGGACGTGGCCAAGCAGACGGCAGGCGTCGTGCTGGTGAGCAACGACCTGCGGGGCCTGGTCCGCGCGTTCCGGCTCAGCGGCAAGACGATGAACAACGTGCGCCAGAACCTCTGGTTCGCGTTCGGTTACAACGCGCTCGGCGTGCCGCTGGCGGCCGGCGTGCTGTACCCGGTCTTTGGCTGGTTGCTGTCACCCTGGATCGCCGCGGCCGCGATGTCGTTGAGTTCGGTCAGCGTCATTTCGAACGCGCTGCGACTGCGCCGGACGAAGCTCGACTGACGGCGTTTGCTACCATCGACGCATGAGCAAGTCCCTGGATTCCAACCCGCGCCGCGACGGCTACCGCATGCCCGGCGAGTTCGAGCCGCATTCGGGCTGCTGGCTGCTGTGGCCCGAGCGTCCCGACAACTGGCGGCTCGGCGCCAAGCCCGCGCAACAGGCGTTCGTGAAGCTCGCGACTGCCATTGCGGGCAGCGACCCTGTGACCGTCGGCGTCTCGGCGTCGCAATACGCGAATGCGCGTCGATTGCTGCCGTCGCCGGTGCGCATCGTCGAACTCTCGAGCAACGATGCGTGGATGCGCGACGTCGGGCCGACGTTCGTCGTCAACGATCGCGGCGGCATCCGCGGCGTCGACTGGCAGTTCAACGCGTGGGGTGGCCTGCGGGGCGGCCTCTATTTCCCCTGGGACCGTGACGATGCGGTGGCGCAGAAAGTCACCGAGATCGAGGGCTGCGACCGCTACCGGGCGCCATTCATCCTGGAAGGCGGCTCGATCCACGTGGACGGGCAGGGCACGGTGATCACGACCGAGGAATGCCTGCTCAATCCCAACCGCAACCCGGGTCTCGGCCGCGCGCAGATCGAGACGCAGCTCAAGCGTTACCTGAACGTCGAAACCGTCGTCTGGCTGGGCAAAGGCGTGCTGCACGACGAGACGGACGGCCACGTCGACAACCTGTGTGCCTACGTGCGGCCGGCCGAGGTCGTGCTGACGTGGACGAACGACCGCAACGACCCGCAGTACGAAATTTCACGCGATGCCTACGAACGGCTGAAGGAAGCGCGTGATGCGCGTGGCCGTCGCTTCAAGGTGCACAAGCTGCAGCAGCCGGGTCCGTTGCACATGACTGCGGAGGAAGCCGTGGGCGTCGATGCCGCCGAAGGTACGCAGCCGCGCGCTGCGGGTGGTCGCATGGCAGCGTCGTACGTCAATTTCTACATCGGCAATCGCCGTATCGTCGCGCCGTTGCTCGACCCACGTCGCGACCGGGACGCCTTGCGCAAGCTGCAGGACCTGTTCCCGAAGCGCGAGGTCGTCGGCGTGCCCGGGCGCGAGATCCTGCTTGGCGGGGGCAACGTCCACTGCGTCACGCAGCAGGTGCCGCTCGCGCGGGATCGTCGCCGCTGAGGCGTGCCATGGCCACCGGACGCAGGCTGCACGAAGCACTGAGCGGCCGCCGCCTGACGCGGCTCGAGTACGAGCACGCCTTGCCCGGGCTGCAGGACGCGCTGCTCGATGCGCAGTTCACGTTGGGGCGGTCACGCAGGCACGCGGTGGTGCTTATCGTGACGGGTGTTCCGGCGGCGGGCCGCAGCGAAGTGGTCAACGAATTGCTGGGCTGGCTCGATCCGAAGCTCGCCACCGTTTATGGCTTTCACGCGCCGAACGACGTCGAACGCGAACGGCCGACCCTGTGGCGCTATTGGCGACTGCTGCCGCCGAAAGGCCGCATCGCCATCCTGCATGGCGGGTGGTACCAGGACCTGCTGCTCGGAGCGGCCGGTCTCGGCATGAAGACCGAGTCGACTCCAGCGCAACTGCGCCAGGGCGTCGCGCGCGTGCGGCAGCTCGAGCAGATGCTGGTGCGCGACGGCGTGGTGGTGTGCAAGGTGCATCTGCACGTCGCGCCCGCAACGCAGAAGAAGCGACTTGCCAGGCTGCAGGCGAACAAGACCACTCGCTGGCGCGTGACGCAGGAAGATCGCTGGCTTGCGCGCCACTATCAGCCGGTCGAACAGGCCTTCGAACGCACGCTGGCCGCCACCGATCAGCCCCTCGTGCCATGGCATGTCGTGGACGGCACGGACAGCCAGCATCGTGCGCTCGAAGTGGGACGGCTGCTGCTGGCGGCGATCCAGCATGCGGACGATAAGGTCCCACGCAGCAGCAATGCACCGAGGGGCGCCGTGGCGAATGCTGCCACCCGATCTCGATTCAAGACGAAGGCCGCCGGTGACGCGCCAAATGACGACGAGTACGACGCGGAACTCGAGCGGCTGCAAGGCAGGCTTGCATTGCTTTCGCGGCGGAAGCGTTTTGAGCGCCACGCGGTCGTCGTCGCCTTCGAAGGCATGGACGCCGCCGGCAAGGGCGGCGCGATCCGTCGTGTCACCGCCGCGCTCGATGCACGGCAGTTCCGTGTCGTGCCGATTTCCGCGCCGACACCCGAAGAACTCGCGCGGCCTTACCTCTGGCGCTTCTGGTTTCAGCTGCCGCCGCGGGGCCACTACACCCTCTTCGATCGCAGCTGGTATGGACGCGTGCTGGTCGAACGGGTGCGGGGTTTCGCGCAGGCGCCCGACTGGCGCCGCGCGTATGACGAGATCAACGAGTTCGAGCGCCAGCTCGCCGAGCACCGCGTCATCGTGGCGAAGTTCTGGCTGGCGGTGAGCCGCGAGGAACAGCTCGAGCGCTTTGCGGAGCGCGATCGCAATCCGCTCAAGCGCTTCAAGGTCGACCCCGAGGACTGGGCCAATCGCAAGCACTGGGTCGCGTACCAGCGCGCTGCGCAGGACATGCTGGCGCGCACCGATACCCGGCATGCGCCCTGGACGATCGTGCCCGCCGACGACAAGCGCTGGGCGCGTCTCGCGGTGCTGCGCACGCTCGGTGACCGCATCGAAGCCGCGATCGGCTGACAACGCAACGAATTCTTGTGGGAGACTGAATGCCGCACATTGCCCTGGTGACCGCGCGCGCCGCGCGCGCCATCGACCCGGACCTGCCGCCGCTGGTGGAGGCGCTGCAGCACGCCGGCGCCAGCGTATCCACGCCCTGCTGGGACGACAGTGCCGTCGACTGGTCCAGGTTTGACCTCGCGGTGCTGCGTTCCACGTGGGATTACGTCGAACGCATCGACGAGTTCCGCGCGTGGGCGCGACGCTGCGCCGCGCAGACGCGGTTGTTCAATCCGCCGGCGCTCCTCGAATGGAACACCGACAAGCACTACCTGCAACACTTGTACCGCGCCGGCGTGGCGGTGGTGCCGACCTGCTACGTTGAACCGGGCGCTGACCCAGGACGGTCGCTGCGGCAGTTCCTGGCCGGCGGTCCGGACTCGCTTTCGGTCGGTCGCAACTGCGACTTTGACGATTTCGTGGTGAAACCGACTATCGGTGCCGGCTCGCGCGATGCTGCGCGCTACCGGCGATCGGACGCAGACCCGGCCTTGGCACACCTGTCGCGACTGGTCGCAGCGGAAGGCCGCAGCGCCATGCTGCAGCCGTATCTGACCAGCGTCGAGACGTCAGGCGAGACCGCGCTCATCTACTACGACGGAGTGCCGAGTCATGCGTTCCGCAAGGGACCGCTGCTGCGGCTCGATGCGGGACTGGTCGAAGGGCTGTTCGCGCCTGAAGAAATCAGCGCTCGCGAAGCGGCGGATGACGAGCGGCTGCTGGCGGCCGCGGCCCACGCCGCAATCCCGTTCGAGCGACCGCTGTACGCACGGCTCGACATGATCCGTGACAGGTGGGGCGCGCCGGTCATCCTCGAACTCGAGATGACCGAGCCCTCGATGTTCTTTGCGTATGCGCCTGGCAGTGCCGACCGGTTCGCCGCGCTGTTGATCACCCGCAGCGCTGGCTAGAACCAGCCCGAGACGAACAGGCGGAACACGTCGGCATCGAAGCCGTAAAGCTCTTCGGTGCCCGGTGCGCCACCGGCCGTGATGTCACGGAAGTCGTCGTACTGGTAGTTGATACGATCGTAGAACAGGTTCACGGTCGATCGGCGCAGGCGGTCCCAGCCGAGCGAGGACAGTTCGTAGGTCGCTCCCAGGCTGAACATGTGGCTCGTGAACGTGCTGAGTTCCTTGTCGCGCGCCAGGAAGTTCTGTGCATCGGCCCGGGGGAACAGGTCGGAATAGAAGTCCGCCGCCGACTGGTCATACCAGCGGTAGCCGACCTCGAAGATCCAGCGCTTGCCCCACGGGTGCGTGTAGCCGATCGACGCCGTGTTGGCGTCGATTCCCCAGGTGTCGGTGAAGTAGCGGTATTCGCCGTGCACCGAGGCGCGGTGCGGCAGGAAGTGCCGCGCGTTGATCGAGACTGCGTTGCTGGTGCGGGTGTGCGGATACAGCTCGGGCTGGAACGAGAACCCGCGCGCGCTCGTCTCGTCGAGGTAACGCACCGAACGATATGGATTGTTGAGGAACCCCTCGTCGGTGATCGCTTCGTAATTGAGTCCTGTCATCAACCGCGGTGTCACGATCAGCTGCAGCCCGAAGCGGTAGTGGCGGCGATCGACGGTTTCTTCGAAGGCGTTGTCACCGTTCTTGCGCACTTCGTCCCAGCCCTGGCTGAAGCCGAACGACACGGTCGCCAGGTCGCCGAAAATATCCTGGGTCAGGTCGAAGCTCGCCGTGTTCGCGGTGTAGTCGCTCTCGTCGCTCAGCGTGTAGCTGACGCTGTACTGGGTCTTGCCCTGCAGCAGGTCGAACGCGAGGCTGCCCTGCGTGCGCTCTTCCGTGTACGGACTCGCCGTCGTCATCACGTCGATCGACGCGCTCGACACCATGTCCATGTAGTAATTGGCCGAGACCGAATACTTTTCCGCGAATTTCTTGCGTAGCAGTACCGACGGGCCGTCGATGGTGACGCCGCCGCCGTCGTAACGATGATAGAGCACGTCGGCGCGGTCGTCCGGCAGCACCGCGGCATGCGCGACATCGTTCGCCAGCAGCGCGATCGCGGCGAATGTCGTCGTCCTGAAAATGCTGCGCAAGCTCTTCAACGTCGTGGCCTCAGTTGCAGCCGCAGCCGCCGCCGTGGCTGCCGGTCGCGCCGCGGGCGCCTTCCCGCGCTTCGAAGACATGGTTGAGATAGGCGGCTGCCACCGGGTCGCGCTCCGCGGACATGACGATGTCGGCGAAATACTGGCGCTCGTACGGTTTCACCCACGGCTCGACGTTCGAACAGCCGCTGGCGGCGGCGGCAAGCACGAGGAGCAGGGCAAGGCGGCAGGGCATGGGCATCGTCATTCCCTCACCAGGCTGCGGATCATGTCCGCGTACTTGGCTTCGTCGCCGGGCTTGTAGCCGCGATGCACGTAACGTACCTGCCCGTTGCGGTCCACGAACACCGTGCTCGGCATGCCTTCGACGCCGAAGCGTCCGGCGACGGCGCTGTCAGTGTCGAACAGGATCGGGAACGCAACCGGCACGCCCTTGAGCCAGACGATGGCGGCTGCACTGTCGGGCTCGACGTTCACGCCGAGCAGGGTGAAGCCGAGCGGTTCGTACTTCGCCTGCAATTGCGCGAGCAGCGGCATTTCCTGTCGACACGGGCCGCACCAGGTCGCCCAGAAATTGATCATGACGACCTGGCCCTTGAGGCTGGCGAGGCTCACTTTGCCGCCGTCGCGTGCGGCCAGCGTGAAGTCCGGCGCAGGTGAACCCGGGGTCGCCGCGCCCGAGGCCAGCGCGGGCAGCCCCAGCGCGAGACAGGTTGCGAGCAGCATTCTGCGCGTGTTGCCCATGGTCGGCTCCCTCAGAAGAACGCGGTGACGCCGACGCTGACCTGCAGGTTCTGCGTCAGCTTGTCCTCGCCGAGCAGGTCGCTGTCGAACATGTGGTCGCGCACGCCGAGGTGCACGGCGATCCAGTCGGTGGCGAGCACGCGCAGGCCGGCGCCAAGCGCCACGGTGAAGTGGTCGTCGCCCGCAAACGTCGTGCTGCCGGCACCGAGCGTGAAGTACACGGCGCTCGGCATGGCGCGCTTGCCGCCGAAAAACACTTCGCCCGGCAGTGCATTCCAGCCGAGAGCAAGGTCGTAGTAGGTGAACTGCCGTTCGCTGTCGGTGAGCAGCTCCGCGGACCCGCTCAGTTCCTCGTAGCTCGTTTTGCCGGCCTTGGACGAACCCACGGTCGCTTCGGCGAACAGGTCCTCCGTGAAGTGGTACGCGATCCGCGCGCCGTACAGCAGGCTGGAGCCGAAATCCTCGATGCTGACCGTGCCAATGAAGGCCCCGGCTTCGAAGTTCTCGGTGTCAATCGCGGCCGGCTCGACGTCACGCCGCTTGACGGCTGGCTCGACGACCTGCGGTTGCTGGGTCGGCAATGCCGCAGGCTCGCCGGCCGATTGCGCAGCGGCAGTGCCTGGCAGCGACGCGACCGTCGCCAGCGCCGTCAGAAGAAGTAGGTGAAGCCCACGGTCCATGCGTCGATCTCCTCGTTCTCGTCGCGGCTGGTGAACACGACGTAGCTGCGGTATTCGGCCTGCAGCAGAAAGCGGTTGGTCAGGAAGCCGCGCACGCCAAGGCCGGCGTAGGCGGTGGTGTCGGTGCGGTCTTCGGCCTGCACCAGGGTCGCCTTCGGCGAAATACTGATGACGCCGCCGCCGATGCCGACGAATGGCGACACGCGCCAGGTCGGCACGAAGACGTGCGCGATGCCCGCCGCGCCGAGCCAGCCGTTCGAGTAGTCGCCGAGCAGGTGGTTGACGTCGGCTCGCAGCAGCAGGTTCGACGTGAGCGCATAGGCGCCGTTGATCGAAACGACGTTGGCACCGCCGAAGTCGCCGGTGCCGAGCCCGACCTCCCATCGGTGTTCCGTGCGCGCCTCCGGAACGGGCCCGGCCAGGCGCACCTCGGCGCCGCCCGGGGTCAGCGTGCGCTCGAGCTGGGAGCGGTGCACCCAGCCTTCGCGGCCCGCGGCGGTGCGCACCTTGATCCAGTCCGTGCGTTGCCGCAGTAGCTGGATCGAGGCGTCCCGTTCGACGGAATACGTGGCCGGAAAGCCGCGGCCAGGTCCGCTGCGCATGTCGGCGTAGGCGTCCTGCACGACCACCGCCGCCGGCGTCTTACCGGCACGCGCGTCCGCTGCGTGGCTCGCGCCGAGGAGCGCCAGACAGCAGACGAGCAGTGGTCGGGTGACGAGTCGGTTCAATTCAGCGGCGCCAGGAATGGGTCGTTGAAGTATTGGGCACCGATATCGGTCCATTCCGAGACGAGCTTCAACTCCGCGGGATTCAATCGGCCCGCGTGCGTGCCGTCGGGCGCGAATAGTGCGAAGAAGCTCACAGAACCGCCGGCGCTGCCCGCGCGCAAAGATGGCGCTACGGGCACGGTCGAGAACTGCGGCAGCCCGGTCACCGGATCGATGCCCGTCTGCACCAGTCGATCCTGCAGCGCGCCGTTGACGACCTCCTGTTCCGCGTCCGTGGCCAGCAATTCACGGTAGGCGTGGAAATGCGTGGGCACGTCTGCGGACGGCCCGTCCGTCAGTTCGAGTTGCGCTGCCGGAAGGCGGGTCGTGCCGTCGGCGGCGCGGGCCGAATGGCATGCGACGCAGGTGTCGTCCCGCAGCACGGTGCCGTCGACGGCGAGCGTCACGCGCGGCTTGCTCCACAGCGGATGAATGTGGCGTTCGTAATGGATCGTGATCCGGCATCCCGCTCGCCACGCAGTCACGCAATCCGCAGACGTAGGTGCCGCGGTCTCGAGGTCCAGGTAGTCGTACGTGAACGCAGCATCCGGCGCACGACCGGCAGCGACGGGATCGGTCCAGACGTCTTCGTAGCGGATGGCCGTAGCCGGTAGCAGGTCGGCGCAATCCGCCTGGCAACTGATGCGCGCGCGAACCTGCGCCATCGTTTCGCCGAAATCGGCGAAGTAGGCTGGATTGGTGTTGGGGAAGGGCACGCCCGCGCCCGGCGCGCCCGCATTCGCGGTCGCAAACAGGTTGTCGCGGCCGTGCGAGTCGTCGCCGACAGGCGCATGACACCCGTTGCACTTCAGTTCCTGGCCCGCGCGCACCTGCAGCCAGTTGTCGTGGCGCGCGCCGATGCGGCGGCCGTTGACGTCGAGCACGGTCAGGGCGAAGGCGACATCCGCCGGGACCTTGACGCGCACCGAGCCGTCCGGCTCGACCGGGGCGTAGCCCAGGATTTCGCGCATGCCAAAGGCGCTGGTGACGCCGAACGCGCTGCCGTCGAAATCCCGGACGTCGTCGTCCGGCATGCTGACCGGCTTTTCGATACGCACGAAACGCGCGGGCCGCGCCGCTGCCAGCGTCACTGCTGGATCGCGCAGCACCGCAATCCCGCCCTCCGCGATGTCCGTGCCCGCGATGTCGTAGACGCTGCGAATGTCGATGATGCCGACGCCTTCGGCCTCGAGTTCGGCGTCGTAATCGACGCCGGCGATGCGATCGAGCAGCACCGGCGGCAAGGGGCGTGGCTGCAGTGCGACCACGTCCGCATAGACGGTGCCTTCGACAGGCGTGGCAACCGGCAGCTGCGTCTGCTGCGCCGGGTCGTAAATCCACAGGCCATAGAGCGGGGCGGCCGTCACCGTCGCGCCTGCCGCCAGCCGGTCGGACGAGCATGGCACGATCTTCGCGGCAGCTCCGGTGGCCTGCTCCAGCAGGCGGCACTGGCTCCACGTCAGCAGCAGCCGGCCGGTACCGTCCAGCAATGGAAACGCCGAGTTGTACCGGCCGCCCGGCGACGGTCCGTCGACGGTCCGCACATCGTTGCTCGTGGCGGCGACCTGCGCTGGCCCGGCGAGGACGCCGCGATTCGGCAGCGTTGGCTGCGCGAGTTCGACGTAGTTGGACGTGTCCACCTCGAGCAGCTGCCCGCCGAGGTCCGGCGCCTGGAAGGGCTGGGCCAGGACCAGCAGCTTGCCGCTGGCCGTCGGCCGCGGGTCGAGGAAATGGATTTCCTCGCCATCGGTGCCGGTGTCGTGGCTGCGCGCACCGTACAGCAGCTGGAGATCGCTGCCGTCGGGCCGCATCGTGTACAGGCTGATCTCGTCGTGTCCGGGCGCGCGGTCCCAGCGGCTGAAGACGACGCGGCCATCGGGCAACACGGCCGCATCCAGGTCGTGGCTCTGGTTGAACGAAACCTGGTGCAGGTCCGAACCGTCGGCATTCATGACGTGGAGCACGAACGCGGGCTCCTCGTCGTTCTCGTCCTGTGCCTCGAACTGTGGCTTGCCTTCGTCGAGCAGGATTGCCTTGGACTGCCGTTGTCGGGTCGAGGAGAAAACGATGCGGCCGTCGGGCAGGTAGTGCGGTGCAACGTCCTGGCCGTCGTCCGCGGTCGTGTCCGAAGCAATCACGCGGCGCAGCTGCTGCAGGTCGAGGTCGTATTCCCAGATGTTCCAGGTCGGCTGGTCTTCGGGCGCCGCGCCGACGATGTTCGGCTCATGCAGCGCGAACACGAGCTTGCGTCCGTCGTACGACGGCTCGAGGTCGCGGACGTCACCCATACCCTTGGTGATCTCCGCCGTGAGGTTGCGCTCCGCCGAGGACGGGGCGGCACGGTCGCGCAGATAAAGGTCCGAGCCCGGCTGGAACGGCAGCAGCTCGCGCGCGTCGGGTGACATCGCAGTGTCGGCGGGCACTGGCCGCTTCACATACGCGATCGGAAAATCCAGGACCACCGGATCGGGCGACTGCCCGCCGCTTGGGCTTGCGCTGCCGCCGCCGTCGCTGCTGGTACACGCGGCCAACGCTGCGCCAGCCAGCAACAGGGACGCGAGTCTCCAGTAGTGCCGGCGCCGTCCGCCGGCCACGTTTGTATGTGCTGCCATAGTCTTCCCTCACGGCGAAACCCGGCGTCTTGCCGCCGCGAGGCTGTTTTCTCGCACAAATCGACAGCCAGGGTGACGTTTGGGCACCGGTTGTGTGAGTCCTATCGCATAAACGCGAACATCGCTTTGAGTCGGGGGGCGACAGGGCACAGATTCCGTCGCCACGGCGGTCAACCATTGCCGATACGGAGGGGCGGATGCCGCACAACTCGAATTCGAGCACTCGATTCGCGCGCGCCTGGCGCAGCGTATTCGTCTGCCTTTGCCTCGCGGGAACTGCGCTGCTGCCGGCCGCTGCGCAAGCCGACGCGCGCTCGCAGGCCAAGCGCATGCACGATCGACTGGCGGGTGTGCCGCCGACCGAGGCGGTACTCACGTCGATGGCAAGCGACATCACGGCTGGACGCACCACGGACGCTGCCAATACGGCCATGCAACACCGTGCGTTCTACGACGTGACGCTCAAGAACTTTGCAATGCCGTGGACCAATCGCGACCAGACAGTCTTTACTCCGCTCAACGACTACGTGGCGACGGTGATCGGCATGGTCCGCGACGACGTCGAGTTCGACCGGGTGCTCTATGACGACATCCTGTACGTCGGTCGCAGCGGCCTCGGTGTGCCGGGCTATTCGCCGTCAGGCAACGACCATTACGCGGCGCTGGAGTCGCAGGGGATCAACCTCAAGGACGACCTGGTCCGGACGACGCAGTCGGCGGCCAACGGCATTCCGGCCGACGCGACAGCGGGTGTGCTCACCTCGCGGGCCGCGGCGCAGGCATTCTTTGTCGCCGGCACCAACCGCGCGATGTTCCGCTTCACGCTGATGAACCACCTGTGCACCGACCTCGAGCAGGTGCAGGACCCGACCCGGCCGCCGGACCGCATCCGCCAGGACGTGAGCCGCAGCCCCGGCGGCGACAGCCGCGTGTTCCTCAACAACTGCATCGCCTGCCATGCGGGCATGGACCCGATGACGCAGGCGTTCGCGTACTACGACTACGACGAGACCGCTGGACGCATGCTCTACACGGCAGGCGTCGTGCGGCCGAAGTACTTCAACAACAAGGACACGTTTCCGGCTGGCTTTTCCACGCCCGACGACACCTGGGACAACTACTGGCGCAAGGGCAGTAATTCGCTGCTCGGCTGGGACGGCTCGCTGCCGGGCAAGGGCACTGGCGCCAAGTCGCTCGGCCGCGAGCTGGCGCACAGCGATGCATTCGCCTCCTGCCAGGTGCAGAAGGTGTTCAAGAACGTCTGTTTCCGTGCGCCGAGCGACGCTCAGGACCGCGCCCAGGTGCAGGCGATGACCGCCAGTTTCAGGTCCAACGGCTACCAGCTGAAGCGAGTCTTCGCCGAGGCTGCCACCTATTGCATGGGCGACTGAGGGACAGCACATGAAACTCACGAACCCGCGACTGACCTCGATCCGCGCGCTCGCCGTCGCAGTGTGCGCGCTTGCGCTGAGCGCCTGCGGCGGAGGCGCCAAGACGACCGAGAATCCGATCACCTCCGGCAGCTCCGCGCCGACGTACTCCGGGCCGGCACCGGCCACGGCCGACGTGCAGGCGTTCAAGATCAACGTCTGGGACAACCTCAAGGCCGGCAACCGTTGCGGCCAGTGTCACGTCTCTGGCGGGCAGGCGCCGCAGTTCGTGCGCCAGGACGACGTGAATCTCGCCTATTCGGCGGCGAACCCGATCGTCAACCGCGCCTCGCCGCGTGACTCGCGGATGGTGCAGAAGGTGGCGGGCGGCCATAACTGCTGGCTCGCGAGCAACGATGCCTGCGCGGACATCCTCACCACGTGGATTTCGGCGTGGGCCGGCGCGACTGCCGGCGGCGGCGTGCAGGGCGTGGCGCTCAAGGCGCCCGTAATCAAGGACCCGGGGGCCAGCAAGAGCTTCCCGACGTCGCCGGCGTTGTTCGTCGCCACCGTCCATCCAGTACTCGAGCAGTACTGCTCGCGCTGTCACACCTCGACCGCCGCAGCGGCGCAGTCCCCGTTCTTTGCTTCCCACGACGTCGACGAGGCCTACGCCGCGGCGAAGGTGAAGATGAATCTCGACCAACCCGCATTGTCGCGGCTCGTGGTGCGGATGCGCACGGAATTCCACAACTGCTGGAGCGACTGCGCGGCCAACGCGAACACGATGGAGGCCGCGATCCAGGCGTTCGCCGACCAGGTTCCGCTCACGCAGGTGGAGTCGTCGCTGGTCTATTCGAAGGCGCTGCGCCTGCCGGACGGCATCGTCGCGAGCGGCGGCAATCGCTACACGGCGAACATGATCGGCCTCTGGGAATTCAAGACGGGCCGCGGCTCGGTCGCGTACGACACGAGCGGCGTGGAACCGGCATTGAACCTGAACATCTCCGGCGACGTCAGCTGGGTCGGCGGCTGGGGCATCAACGTGCGCGGCGGCAAGGCGCAGGGTTCGACTACCGCCAGCCGCAAGCTCGCGGACCTGATCAAGGCCACGGGCGAATACACCATCGAGGCATGGGTGGCGCCCGGCAACGTGGCGCAGGAGGATGCCCGCATCGTGTCGTATTCGGGCGGCACCACCACGCGCAACTTCATGCTCGGCCAGACCCTATACAGCTACGACTTCTACAATCGCGCAACCGGCACCAACACAGCTGGCGATCCGAAGCTGACGACGTCTGCGGCGGACGAGGACCTGCAAGCGACGCTGCAGCATGTGGTCGCGACCTACGACCCGATCCGCGGCCGGCGCATCTACGTCAATGGCGAATTCACGGGCGACGCGGATCCGGCGGCGGGCGGCACGATCTCCGACTGGGACGACACGTTTGCGTTCGTGCTCGGCAACGAGGTTTCCGGCGACCGCCAGTTCCAGGGCGTGTTCCGCCTCGTGGCGGTCTACAACCGCGTGCTGACGGATCCGCAGATCCAGACCAACTTCCAGGCCGGTGTCGGCGAGAAGTTCTACCTGCTGTTCTCGATCAGCCATCTGGTGGACGTGCCGCAGGCCTACGTCCTGTTCGAAGTCAGCCAGTTCGACTCGTACAGCTACCTGTTCGACAAGCCGACGTTCATCAGCCTCGACCCGAACGCCCGGCCGGGTTCGATCCCCGTGGCCGGCTTGCGCATCGGCATCAATGGCGCGGAGGTCCCGGTCGGCCAGGCGTACCGCACGCTGGACACGACGATCACCGATTCGCAGTACGGGCCGCTTGGACAGCCGCTCGCGAACGTCGGCACCGTCATTGCGCTCGAGAAGGGTCCGGACACCGACGAGTTCTTCCTGACCTTCGACGTGCTCGGCACGCACCAGAACGTGCGGCTTGACCCGGTGCCGCTGGCGCCGGCGCCGCCGCCCGACGTGCAACGCCTGGCGGACGTGGGCGTGCGCGTGTTTGACGAACTCAACGCGACGATGGCCGAACTCACGGGCGTGAGCCCGCAGGAACCGGCCGTGGCTGCGACGTACGCGAACATCAGGCAGTCGTTGCCGAACGTGGAGACGATCGACACGTTCGTGTCTGCGCACCCGGTGGCGGTCGCGCAGCTCTCGATCCAGTACTGCAACGCGCTGGTCGAGGATCCGGCGGCGCGAGCGCAGTACTTCCCGGGCTTCAATTTCGGCGCTGCGCCGGCCACGGCACTCACGCCCGCGGGCCGAGCAATCGTGCTCGACTCGTTGATCGGGCGAATGCTGCGTACCAACGTGGCCACTGAACCGGATGCCGCAGGCGTGCGCAGTGACCTCGACAACCTGATCACGCGACTGTCGAGCTGCGGTGGTTCCTGCGCCGCGGATCGCACCGAAACCGTGGTCAAGGCCAGTTGCGCCGCGCTGCTCGGTAGCGCCGCGACGCTGCTGCATTGACGCCGCCGAGTACCGAGGACCTTCACATGCTGATCCGAAACAAGACCCCTCGCGCGCTCGGCCTTGACGAGCCGATTCGTCATGAGCAGGCGCACAAGCGTCCCGTCACCCGGCGCGATTTCCTCGCGCAGGGCTTCAGCTCGGGCCTCGCGACGATTGCCGCGCCCACGGTGTTCAGCCTGTTCGCTGATCCGCGCGCGGCGCAGGCCGCGCTGTCGCCCGACCTCATCGCGCTCAAGGCCAGCTGCGGCCTCGATGTGGCGGGCGCGGGCAAGATCCCGTTCATCTGCATCGACCTCGCGGGTGGCGCAAACATGGTCGGCTCGAACGTGCTGATCGGCGGGCCTGGCGGCCAGCTCGACTTCCTCAGCACGGCGGGTTACGGCAAGCTCGGCTTGCCGGGAGACATGCTGCCGGGCATGACCAACGTGACGACCGGCACGAGCTTCACCGACTCGCGGCTCGGCCTGGCCTTCCACAGCGACAGTGCTTTCCTGCGCGGCATCCTCGACCGCATCGCGCCGGCGACGGCCGCGTCGATCAACGGCGCCGTCATTGCCGCGCGTTCCGAGAACGACACCGGCAATAACCCGCACAACCCGATGTACGGCATCCACCAGGCGGGCGCGGATGGCGCGTTGGCGACGCTGATCGGTTCGCGTCCCTCGGATTCCGGCGGTAACTCCATGGCTCCGGCGGGGTTGATTGACCTCTCGGTACGCCCGACGAAAGTCGACCGCGCGAGCGACGTCACCAGCTTGGTCGACACTGGGCAACTCGCGAGCCTGCTGAGCCTCGAGGACACCGTGGCGGTGATGGAGGCCATCCAGCGCATCAGCGCCCGCAAGCTGCAGAAAATCGATCCGAAGCAGCCCTGGGCCGACCCCAAGCAGACGACCGTCACGCGCAACGAGGTCGTCAAGGAACTCGTCAACTGCGGCTACGTGAAGGCGGCCGACGCCGTCGACCAGTACGGCGACCCGTCCAGCCTCAACCCGGACCTCGACCCGGACATCGTCGGCGCGGGTGGCATTTTCAGCCGCGCGGAGTACGACGGCGACGCCGAATTCCGCAAGACGGCGGCGGTCATGAAGATGGTGCTTTCCGGCTATGCCGGCGCCGGCACGATCGCGCTCGGCGGGTACGACTATCACGGGCAGGGGCGCGCGACAGGCGAACTGCGTGATCTGCGCGCGGGACGCTGCATGGGTGCCTGCCTTGAGTACGCGGCGCGTCGCGGCATGCCGTTGATGCTCTACGTGTTCTCGGACGGCTCGATCTCGGCCAGTGGCCAGGTGGACAACACGACCGATGGCCGGGGCAAGTTCATGTGGACCAGCGACAACCAGTCCACCGCGGCGTCGTTCTTCCTGGTCTACAATCCCGGGGGTCGTCCGGACCTGGTCACCACGGGTACGGGCGGCGCGGCGCGTCACCAGCAGATCGGGTACTTCCGCGCGGATGCGTCGGTCGAAACTGCGTCGAGCCCGGCGGCGGCCAACGTCAACCTGCTGGTGGAGACTGTGGTGCTGAATTACATGGCCCTGCACGGCGAGCAAGGACAGTTCGCGACGCGTTTCCCGCGCAACGGGCTCGGCAATGCGACGCTGCAGGACAGCCTGATCGCTTTCAATCCGATCGTGAGCGGCCGCATCGGCTAGCCGGAGAACCTTGAACGGACCAGCGATCTCGAGTGCAGTCCTGCCGTTACTGCGGTGCCCGCGCTGCGCGGGGGTGCTCGAGGGCGATGTCACGCTGAGTTGCTCCGCGTGCGGCGTACGCTATCCGCTGGTCGACGGCATGCCGTGGCTGTTGCCGGCGCCGGATCTCGCGCTCGCCGAATGGCGCGGGCGGCTGCACGCGATGACGATCCACCTCAAGCGGCAGGCCGTGCAGTACCGCGCGGCACTGCGTCCGGACGTCACGCGACCCGCCACACGCAACCGGCTCAAGCTGCTGGCGATGGCGTGTTCGGATCATGCGCGGCGCCTGCAGGCGCTCCTGGCATCGCTCGAGACGGAGGCAGAGCCGGCAGCGGCTGCCACGTACGCGGCGCTCGCTCCGGTCGTTGCCTCGGCGCAGGGGCTCGCGAGCTATTACCCCAACGTGCACCGCGACTGGGTCTGGGGTGACGCAGAGAATCAGGCGGCGGTTGCAGCCGTCCGCCTTGCGCTGGGCAGCGTGCGTCCGGAGAGATTGCTCGTGCTCGGCAGCGGCGCAGGGCGGCTCCCCTACGATCTGCACGCGATTCTGCGTCCCACCCTGACCGTCGCGGTCGACATCAATCCGTTGCTGATGGCCGTCGCGCGCCGGATGTACGCCGCTGAGCGCGTCGACCTGTACGAGTTTCCCGTCGCGCCACGCGACCTCGCCAGCCACGCCTTGCTGCGCGTGCTGACGGCGCCGGCGCGGGCGGAGCCAGGACTGCATCTTGTGTTCGGCGACGCGAAGCAGCCGCCGTTTGCACCGGGCAGCTTCGATACCGTCGTGACCCCGTGGCTGGTCGACGTCGTCGACACCGACCTCGAAAGCCTGGCGGCGACCGTAAATTCGCTGCTTGCGCCGGGCGGGCGCTGGGTCAGCACCGGCACGCTGTTCTTTCAGCAGGCCGATCCCGCGCAGGCGTACTCGAGCGAGGAAGTGCAGGAAATCGTGGCGGGGGCAGGCTTCGAGTCGCCCCAGCTGCACGCGTCGCGCCAGCCGTACCTGGCGTCGCCGGCGAGCCGGCACGCGCGGGTCGAGGAGGTCGTCACATTCGCAGTGCGCAAGCAGCGCGAGGCGGAGCTGCCGCTGCGCCCATTGCTGCCGTGGCTGGCGGACCCACGACATCCGGTGCCGCTGTTGCCCGAAGTGGCCGACCACGCGCTCGCTCTCCGGGTGCGCGGCTACGTGGCTTCGCTGGTCGACGGCCGGCGTTCGCTGAGCGACATCGCCGCGAAACTCGTCGAAGAACGATTGTTGCCTCCGGCAGAGGCGGCTGGCATCGTGCGCGACTACCTGCTGCGCCTGCACGACGAGGCGCAGCTGCGGACCGGAATCTGAGGCTTCACGATGCGACGGATCGTACTGCTGCTGGTCTTGAATCTGCTGGCCGGCCTCCCGGCTGCGAGTGCCGCGTGGTACGAGCGTGAAGAAGCCATCATGGGTACGCGCATCGCGGTGCAACTCTGGAGCGAGGACTCCGTGCTGGCCGTGAATGCCATCGATGCGGTCATGGCCGACATGCACCGTACCGACAACCTCATGAGTACCTACAAGCCGGAGAGCCAGCTCTCGCAGGTCAATGCGCACGCTTTCGAGCGCCCGGTGCAGGTGGACGCCGACATCATCGACGTCGTGACCAGGGCGCTCGAATACTCACGCATCAGCAACGGCGCGTTCGACATCACGTACGCCAGCGTCGGGTACCTCTACGACTACCGCGCGAACCAGCATCCGACCGACGAGCAGATCAAGGCCGCCCTGCCGGGCGTCGATTACCGGCACCTCGAAGTCGACCCGGTCGCGCGCACGATCCGCTTCCTGAAGCCGGGCATGCGCATCGACCTCGGCGGCATTGCGAAGGGCTGGGCGGTCGATCGCGGCATCGAGATCCTGCGGCGCATGGGGATCGAGCACGCGATGGTCAACGCCGGCGGCGACACGGCGCTGCTCGGCGATCGGCTCGGCAAGCCCTGGGTGGTCGGGATCCGCGATCCGCGCAAGCAAGGTGCGGTGGTGGCGCGCATCCCGCTGCAGGACGAGGCGATTTCGACGTCGGGCGACTACGAGCGCTATTTCGAGGAAGACGGCAAGCGCTATCACCACATCCTCGTGCCGGGCACCGGCAAGTCACCGGATGCCGTGCGCAGCGTCACGGTCATCGGCGCCAATGCGACGCGCACGGATGGACTTACCAAGACGGTCTTCATACTCGGCGTCGAGCGCGGCATGGAGTTCGTGCGCAAGCTCGGCGACGTCGAGGCAGTCATCGTCGATCGCGACGGCCAGATCTTTTATTCGGCCGGTCTCGAGCCCCCGCCATAAGCATCGGGTGCGTCCGGCGGGGGAAAGTGTGACGCACCGCAAGTGTCTGGCATCCATTGCCCCGCCGATTTGACAGCCCCGGGAGCCGCAGACAACGATGCGCTCGACTGAAAAAGGCAAACCCGCCGAAAGGCGGGGACGCAAAGCCACCGGTCTTCGGGAAGTTCCCATGACAGCGGGGTTGCCACGTGCAACGCAGGACACTCGAGTTAATCGCCCCGCGAGGGGTATTGCGCACATGGATGGCTGCGGCGATCGCCGTGACCGTCGGCGTGCCCGCGTTTGCCGCGCCTCCCGCGCTGAATTCCATCGCGCCTGATTTCGCCTTGAAGGCCGTCGACGGCCGCAACGTGCGCCTGTCGGAATACCGCGGCGAACCCGTCGTCCTGCATTTCTGGGCCAGCTGGTGCGGGCCCTGCCGCGAGTCCGTCGCCGCGCTCGATGCGCTTGGTTTGAGCTCCGGCACGCCCGTGCTGGGAATCAATCTTGACGGCGCCGACCGCTCAGCCGCGGTCGCGGATTCGCTGCACCTCAAGTCGCCGACGCTCGTCGATGCGCAGCAAACCATTGCGCGCACCTACGACGTCGCGAAGCTGCCGCTCACACTGCTGCTCGATGCCGAGGGACACGTTCGCGCGTCCTGGTCCGGCGTCCCAGCCGATCTTGCCGAACTTACGCCACAACTTGAACGCCTGCGCCAGGACTGACGGAGCTCCGCCCGTATGAAACCGAAAACCCATCCAATGCTGCGCGTTGCGCGACTGCTCACGGTGTTTGCCCTGCTGGCGGCCCCGCTCGCCGCGATGCCGTCCGAGGGCGACACTGCGAACCTCAAGACCGTCGACCAGGACGTGCAGGCGCTGAAGAAGCAGCTGATCGACCTGAATCGCGACCTGTTCAAGCTGGAGGAGGAACTGCTGTATCCGGCCAGCACGCAGGTCGCCGTGTTTCTTTCGGTAGACGTGGGCACGTTCTTCGCGCTCGACTCGGTGACGCTCAAGGTCGACGACAAGGAAGTCGCCAATTACCTGTACACGGACCGCGAGGTGCAGGCCCTGCACCGGGGTGGCGTGCAGAAGCTTTACCTCGGCAACCTGAAAGCCGGCAGCCACGAGATCGTCGCGTTCTTCACCGGCAAGGGTCCGCACGAGCGTGATTATCGCCGTGGCACGACGCTCAAGGTCGACAAGACGGTCGGTGCCAGGTACGTCGAGCTCCGAATCAGCGACCGCGAGGCTTCGCTGCAGCCCGAGTTTGTCGTGCGGCAGTGGGAGTAGGGCGGGCTACCGGCCTAGCGCAGTTCTCGCCATGCATCAGCGACCCTCCACCGCCCGGCTGTACGCGTTCTGCATCTTTCTGGTGCTGGGAGCGGCCGTAGCCTGGACCGTGCAGGCGGACGAGCCGTCGCGCGATGCGCCTGCGCCGACGCAAGTCCGTGATCTCGATTACGGCGACGTGCTGTTTCACTTTTTCCAGGACGACTACTTCGAGTCGATCGTCCGGCTCGAGGCCAATCGCGATTTCGACCGGCTGCAGCATCACGCCGCGGAGGCGGAGTTGCTCTCGGGCGGTCTCTACCTCTCGCTCGGCCTGCACACGGAGGCGGAGCGCATCTTCGATCGCCTGCTGGCCGGCCCGGTAGCGCCTGCGGTCCGCGATCGTGCGCGATTCTACCTTGCCCGAATCGGGTACCAGCGTGGCTACTACGAAGCAGCGCTGCGCAACCTCGGGCTGGTCCAGCAGCCGCTGCCGGGTAAGCTCGAGCCCGAGAGGCGCCTGCTGGAAGCCAACGTGCTGATGGGTCTCGGCCGTTATGGCGAGGCGGCGCAGCGCCTGGAGAGCTGGAGCGACACCAGCGGATGGTCCAGCTACGCACGCTTCAATCTCGGCGTCGCGCTGGTGCGCGCGGGCGACACGGCACGAGGCCGTCAGTTCCTCGAGCAGGTCGGCACGTTGCAGGCGGCCAACGAAGAGCAGGCCTCGCTGCGTGACCGCGCGAATCTCGCAATCGGATTTGCGCTGCTGCAGCAGCAGGGTGGCGAGGATCCGGCGGCAGCGCTGAGCCGTGTGCGTCTCGATGGTCCGTTCACCAACAAGGCGCTGTTGGCGCTGGGCTGGGCGGAAGCGAACGCCAATCGCCCGGACCGCGCGCTCGTGCCCTGGCTCGAACTGCAGCAGCGGCGGCTCCTCGACGCGTCGGTGCAGGAGTCGCTGATCGCGGTTCCCTATGCCTATGTCAAGCTGGCCTCGAACGGCCAGGCGTCCGCGCACTATCGATCGGCGGTCGACGCCTATGCGCGCGAGTCGCGGCGCATCGACGAGTCGATTGCTGCGATCCGCCAGGGTGGCTTTCTCGACTCGATCCTGGCTACGGTCCCGCAGGGCGACCGTCCGGGCTGGTTCTGGCAGCTCGAGCAGCTGCCCGATGCGCCGCACACGCGATACCTCTATCACCTGCTGGCGTCGCACGAGTTCCAGGAGGGCCTGAAGAACTACCGCGACCTGCGCCTGATGCAGGCCAACCTCGCGCACTGGACCGATTCGCTCGAGGCGTTCGGCGCCATGATCGAGGCTCGTGAGATCGCTGCGACGCAGCGGGAGCCGCGCCGGCAGGAAATGCTGTCGGGCACGGACCTGGATACGCTGGCGCAGCGTCAGCAGGAACTGACCGACCGTTTCGCCCAGGTGGAAGCGAGTCGTGATGTCACAGCGCTGGCATCGCCGCAGGAGCTGTCGCAGTGGGACGCGCTCGCTCGCGTCGACGCGACGCTGGCGGCGATGCCCGCCGGACCCCAGCGTGACGAGTTCACTGCGCGCGCGCGCCTGCTGCGTGGCGCGCTGTCGTGGGAGCTCGATCGTGTGTACAAAGTGCGCGCCATGCAGACCCGTCGTGACCTGCAGCAGTCACGAGCGGCTTTAGCCGAGGCCGGCACGCGCCTCGCCGCGATCGGCGAGGCAGGCGATCTCGTGCCGCAGAACACGCAGGGCTTCGCGGGCCGCGTAGACGAACTGACGCAGCGCGTGGCACGCATCGCTCCCCTGATCGACGCCACGGCCCTCGCGCAGGAGCGCGCGCTCGCAGAGTTGGCGGTCACCGAACTGCAGGCGCAGCAGAAGCGCCTCGGCAGCTACTCGACGCAGGCGCAATTCGCGCTGGCCTCGCTGTACGACGGCGCGACGGCTGGAGGCGGTCGATGAGTACCTCCCGCTATCTCTGGCTCGCCGTCGCCAGCGTGCTTGCCACCGGCTGGACCGGCTCGGCGGAGGGCGCGCGCAAGAAAGCCGAGCCGACGCTCGGGTCGCTGGCAGGCCGCAGCGCACCCGTCGATCGCTCGCTGCCGGTGCAGGCGGCGCCAGAAGATGCCGCGAACAGTTACGAAGCCTTCTTGCGTATCGACGGTGCGGACCCCGCGCTGAAGGCGCAGGCGCTGCGCCGGCTCGGCGACCTGCGACTCGAGCAGGCTGCGACGCTCAGCGCCGTGGGTGACGTGCCCGACGCCGCTTCCCAGGCGAAGGCGCGCGAGGCGGTCGCCGCGTACCAGGAACTGCTGCACGATTATCCCGACTACGCGGCGCGAGATGCTGCGCTGTACCAGCTCGCTCGCGCGTCCGAAGTCGCAGGTGACGCCGATGCCGCAATGACTGCGCTTGAGGAACTGGTGCTACGGCATCCGCAGGGTGCACACGCCGACGAAGCGCAGTTCCGGCGCGGCGAGGTCTACTTCAGTGCTCAGCGTTACACCGATGCCGGGCAGGCGTACGGCGCGGTGCTCGCCATCGGTCCGACGAGTTCATTTTTCGAACAGGCGCTGTACAAGCGCGGCTGGGCACAGTTCAAGCTCGGTGATAACGCGGCGAGCAGCCGTGATTTTCTTGCCCTGCTCGACACGCTTCTCGTGCAAGGCGGCCAACTGCGCGATGCGGCGCAACTTACTCGCCCCGAGCAGGAACTCTCCGACGACACCCTGCGCGCCCTGAGCTTGATGTTCGCCGCGGACGAAGGCGCGGCGTCCCTGCAGGCGGCACTGTCGCAGCGTGGGCCGGCGCCCTACGAGTCGCGCCTCTATTCCGCGCTTGGCGACCTCTACGTCGAGAAGGAACGATTCCAGGACGGAGCGGAGGTTTAC
This sequence comes from Gammaproteobacteria bacterium, assembly GCA_011391405.1. Taxonomy (GTDB): domain Bacteria; phylum Pseudomonadota; class Gammaproteobacteria; order Steroidobacterales; family Steroidobacteraceae; genus RPQJ01. Next base: position 3,588 of record JAABQQ010000218.1, on the reverse strand, counting down.
CGTTCATTCGCGCGGCGACAGCCGCTGGATCCGGAGGCGCCGTTTCTGCTCGGCAAGGCCACGGAAGCCTATGGCAAGGCGGGCTTTACCGTGCTCGTGCTCGAGTCGAAGCAGGAGCTGGTCGAGCTCTACGGTCCCCGCAGCGCGTACTGGGCGCAGCGCGGCGTGAACATCGATCCGCGCGTCGGCGCGGCAGTGCAGTCGAACCTGCTCGATCTTGCGCGCCATCATCACGCGCTCGCGCAGAAGCAGGGCGGGGACGCGGATCGCGACGCAGCCGTGCGCTGGTACCGCGAGTTCCTCGACGGCTTCGATACGACGACGGAAGCGCCGGCCACGCGGCTGCTGCTCGCCGATCTCTTGCTCGAAGGCGCCCGTTACGCCGAAGCGGCCGACGAATACGAAAAGGCTGCGTACAACTACTCGAATGCAGCGGAAGCCGGCCGCGCCGGCTATGCCGCGTTGGTCGCGCTCGACAAGGCCGAGCCGACGCTGCCGGAGGCCGAACGTCCCGCGCTGCGCCAGCGGGCCATCGAGTCCTCGCTGCGGTTCGCCAGCACGTTCCCGGAACACGTCGAAACGCCGGGCGTGCTCACGCGCACGACCAAGCAGCTGTTCGACATGGGCGACCGGGACCGGGCGGAAGCCGTCGCGCAGAACGTGCTGGCGCTCGGACCGCGCGCCGACGCTGGCCAGCAGCTGGTAGCCTGGACGGTGCTCGCGCACACGTATTTCGATTCCTCGCGCTTCGTCGAGGCCGAGCGCGCCTACGGCGAGATCGTTGCGCGTACTCCTGCCAGCCAACCGCAGCATGCGGAAGCCGTGGAGCGCCGGGCAGCCGCCGTCTACCGCCAGGCCGAGGTTCGCCAGGCGGCCGGTGACACAGCGGGCGCCGTGCAGGACTTCCTGCGCGTAGCTGCCGTCGCGCCATCCTCGCCGATCCGCGCGAAGGCCGAGTTCGACGCCGCGACGTTGTTGCTGCAGGACAAGCAGTGGATCGTGGCGGCATCGGTGCTCGAAGGATTCCGCACGACCTATCCGCAACACGAACTGGCTGCCGACGTCGACCGCAAGCTGGCCGTCGCGTACCTCGAGTCCGGGCAGCAGGGCAAGGCCGCCGCTGAGTTCGAGCGCGTCGCGGCCCGCACGACGGAAGACCCGGAGGTGCGCCGCAGCGCCCTGTGGCAGGCAGCGGAGCTGCACGTCGCTGCCGGCGATCGTGCCTCGGCGAGCCGCATCTACGCGGAGTACGTGGAGCGCTATCCGGTGCCTGCGGGGCCGGCATTGGATGCACGCCAGACGCTCGCCGACCTGGCGCGCGATGCCAATGACGCCGAAGGCCGCAGGCGCTGGCTCGAAGACATCATCGTCGCGGATCGAGCGGCCGGTGCGGAGCGCACGGAGCGCACGAAGTTCCTCGCGGCGACTGCATCCCTTGAGCTCGCGCGGCCGCTCGACGCATCGGCCCGTGCAATCCGTCTGGCTTTGCCGCTCGAGAAATCATTGCCTGCCAAACGCAAAGCCCTCGAAGCGGCGCTCGGTGCGTACGGTCGGGCCGAAGAGTACGGCGTGGCGCAAGTCACAACGGCCTCGGCGTTCGCGATGGCCGACCTCTACCGCGACCTGGGCAAGTCGCTGCTGGAGTCGGACCGGCCGCAGAACCTCGACGCCGAGGAACTCGAGCAGTACGACGTGCTGCTCGAGGAACAGGCGTTCCCGTTCGAGGAGAAGGCGATCGGCATCCACGAACGCAACGCGCGGCTCGCGGCGCAGGGCGTCTACGACGAGTGGGTGCAGAAGAGCTACGCCGAACTCGCGCAGCTGAAGCCCGGCCGGTATGCGCGGGCGGAAGTTGCCGATGCGCCGGTAGCGCCCGTGGCAGGGCCGGCACTGCCGCCGGAGGCCGATCCGGCCATCCAGAACCAGCTCGGGGTGCAGAAGCGCCAGGCGGGCCAGTTCGCGGATGCGCAGGCAGCGTACGAGCGTGTGCTCTCGCTGGACCCGAACTACGCGGACGCCGAGCGCAACCTCGCGATCCTGCACGACCTGTATCTCGACAACCCGTCGGCCGCACTGCCGCACTTCGAGCGGTATCAACTGCTGACGCAGGGTGCCGACACGCAGGTCGCCGCGTGGGTCGCCGAACTCAAGGCGCGAATCGCCGCCGTCACTCGCACTGCGGAGGCCACGCCGTGAAGACCATTTGCCACTCCGGTCTCGCACTCCTGCTGCTGACGGGCCTGCCGGTTGCTGTGATCCTGGCCGCGGATCCGGCGCCAAAAGGCACTGCGTCCGAGAAGGCCGTCGACCGCCTGCAGCTCGACTCCACTGCCATCACCGGCAACCGCGAGCTGCCCAAGGTCATGAGCATCGTGCCGTGGAAGGCCGCAGAACCGCCGGGTGGTCCCGACCGCCCGATGGGCAGCCTCATCGACGAAGTCCTTGCGCCGGTAGATCGTGACGAATTTCGGCGCGAGATCACATATTTCCGCGACCTGACGTCGCAAAGTTCGGACCGTTCGCCTCCCGGAGCCAAAGAGCCATGAATGCCATCGACATGATCGTGAACTTCTTCAAGCAGGGTGGGGCCTTCCTCTACCCGATCGCCGCGGTATTCGCGGTCGGCCTCGGCTTCGCGGTCGAGCGCTTCATCTACCTGACCCGCGTTTCGCACGGCAATCGCCGCCTGTGGGCCGAGCTGGCGCCCCTCATCCAGGGCGGCAACTTCCGCAAGGCCATGGAGATTGCGGAGAAGAACGACTCGGCGCTGTCGACGATCATGCGCTACGGCATGTCGCGCATCTCGACCGCCCACCGCCGCGAGGACATCGAAAAGGCGATGGAAGAAAGCCTGATCGAGGTAATCCCGCGTCTTGAGAAGCGCACGCACTACCTCGCCACCCTGGCCAACATCGGCATGCTGATGGGATTGCTCGGCACGGTGATCGGCCTGATCAACGCGTTCGCCGCTGTCGCCGCCGTCAACCCGGCTGAGAAGGCCGCCATGCTGTCGGCGAGCATCTCGGTGGCGATGAACAACACCGCGCTCGGCCTTGGGCTCGCGATCACGCTGCTGCTCTGCCACATGTATCTCGAAACCAAGACCACGGAGCTGGTGGACAGCCTCGAGGTGGCGTCAATCAAGTTCCTGAACAGCATCACCGAGCGCCGCCCGGCGGTGCCGCAGCCGACAACCGCGTCGGCCTCGGCCCGGTCCAGCGAACAGCTGCTCGGGGCAGCGCGCGCATGAAAAGCTCGCCGCTCGCCCGACGGCAGCTGCGCAACCACGCGCGCTACCGCGGTCGAAACGACCTGAACATCGTGCCGATGCTGGACGTGATGGTCATCCTCTCGTTCTTCCTGATCTTCACGGCGGTGTTCTCGAAGACCAGCGTGCTGGAGGTGAACCTGCCCGGTCCGGGCGCGCAGGCCGCATCGACGGTGCCGGCGTTCGAACTCGAGGTCATCGTGCGGCGCGGCGCCGTCGAGATCGCGGATCGCAACCAGGGTGTTCTCGAAACTGTGCCGGCCACGGCCACGGGCCAGGACGTCGTGCGCGTGTCTGAGTACCTCGAAGGGCTCAAGGGG
>JAABQQ010000217.1 GCA_011391405.1 Gammaproteobacteria bacterium | reverse complement strand
GGCTCGAGCCGAAATTCGTGGCCAGGGCCAGCGGCTCCGACAAGGGCGGCTGACGTTCGGTAAGGTACCCCCCCTCCCCCGACGGTTGGGGGTCAGCGGCAGGTTGCTAGTGTTGTACTTGACTACAACACTAGAGTTCCATACCATCGTGCCCAGTTCGAACCGATCCACAGGGGCTCGATGTCCATGACGAATCAAAACCCGCCGTCAGCCGACCCGCGGCACAACTCCGTACGCTGGCTGGCGCTGGTCGCCCTGGTGGGCGCGCTTGCCGCCGGGTGCAGCAACGGCAAGGCCAAGGACAAAGAAGGCGCCGAGACCGAGAAGAATTCGACCGTGCCGGTCGAGGTCCAGCCCCTGAAGCGCGCCGAGATGGTGGCGGTCTACTCGGGTACCGCACCGATCGAGGCCCACGAAGAAGCCACTGTCGTCGCCAAGGTCGGCGGCGAGGTGCGGCAGATCTACGTCGAGGAAGGCGACACGGTGCAGGCGGGCCAGGTGCTGGCACGGCTCGACGGCGACCGCCTCCGCCTCACGCTGGCCCAGACGGACGCCAACCTGCGCAAGCTCGAGCGCGACTACAAGCGCACGCTCGAACTCGCCGAGAAGGGTCTCGTGCCGAAGAGCACGGCCGAAAACACCAAGTACGACCTCGACGCCCTGCGCGCGGGGTACGACAGCGCCCGTCTCGAACTGAGCTACACCGAGATTCGCGCGCCGATCAACGGCGTCATCTCGGCGCGCAAGATCAAGGTCGGCAACACCATCGGCCCGAACGATCCGACGTTCACGGTCACCGACCTCGATCCGCTGCTCGCCTTCGTGCACGTGCCGGAGAAGGAATTCCGCAAGATCGCGCCGGGGCAGAACGCCGAAGTCGTCATTGACGCGCTTGGCGGCGCCCGTTTCGCCGGCACGATCTCGCGCATCAGTCCGACGGTGGACCCGCAGACCGGCACCTTCCGCGCCCGTGTCGAAGTCCCGGACGCGACGCGCACGCTGAAGCCAGGCATGTTCGCGCGCGTCAACATCGTCTACGAGCGGCGCCAGGACGCGCTGCAGCTGCCGCGCACGGCGATTCTCGACGCGGACGGCCAGCAGTCGGTGTTCGTCGTCGCGAGCGGCAAGGCCGAACAGCGCACGATCAGGACGGGCCTCTCGAACGGTGGCTGGATCGAAGTGCTCGACGGCCTCAAGGGCAGCGAGCAGGTCGTGACGGTCGGCCAGGCTGGCCTCAAGACCGGCACGCTGATCAAGATCGTCGGCGACGGCGCGCCGCAACCGGCAGCGGCGGTCGCTGCCGACCAGGCCAAGGCGAAGTAACCCAACCTGCGGGGGCGCTGCGCGGGCAGGCCCTCCCGCCCGGGGACAATCCATGCTCAAGTCACTGATCGACTTCGCGATCGAACGGCGCGTCACCATCGTGATGTTCACCGTCGCCATCGCCCTGTTCGGCTTCGTGTCGCTCTCGCGGCTCAAGCTGAACCTGCTGCCCGATCTCTCTTATCCGACCATCACGATCCGCACGGAGCTGCCGGGCGCGGCGCCGCTCGAGCTCGAGACGCTGATCACGCGGCCCGTCGAGGAGTCCGTGAGCATCATCCGCAACGTCCGCGAGGTGCGTTCGGTTTCGCGCGCGGGTCAGTCAGACGTGACGCTCGAGTTCCTCTGGGGCACGGACATGGACATCGCGGGCATCGACGTCCGCGAGAAGCTCGACCTGCTGCAGCTGCCGATCGAAGCCAAGCGGCCCCTGCTGCTGCGCTTCGACCCGGCGAGCGAACCCGTCATGCGCCTCGCGCTGATGAACGAAGACGCCGCGACCGGCGCCGACGGGATCGAGCGGCTCAAGTCGCTGCGACGCTTTGCCGAAGACCGGTTGAAGCCCGACCTCGAAGCGGTCGAGGGTTCGGCTGCAGTCAAGGTGAGCGGCGGTTACGAAGACGAAGTGCAGGTCTTCGTCGACCAGCAGAAGCTCGCGCAGCTGGGACTCTCGATCGACGTCGTCACGCGTCGCATCCGCGCCGAGAACGTGAACCTGTCCGGCGGCCGGCTCGAGCAAGGTACCCAGCGCTTCCTGGTGCGCACGCTCAACGAATTCGAAAGCGTCGAACAGATGGCGAACGCGATCATCGCCACCAGGGACGGGAGGCCCGTCTACCTGCGCGACGTCGCGAACGTCACGCGCGGTTACAAGGACCGCGAGGCGATCACGCGCGTCAACGGCAAGGAGTCGATCGAACTCGCCGTCTACAAGGAGGGCGACGCGAACACCGTGGCGCTCGCCAACGGCGTGCGGGCCCGTATCAAGGAGCTCGAGAAAAGCCTGCCCGAGGGCACCAGGCTGCAGCAGGTCTACGACCAGTCCACGTTCATTGCCGCGGCGATCAGCGAAGTGAAGACCTCGGCATTGATCGGCGGCCTGCTTGCGATCCTGGTGCTGTACGCGTTCCTGCGCGACGCGCGCGCCACGCTGATCAGCAGCATCGCGATCCCGGTGTCGGTGCTCGGCACGTTCGTGCTGATGTACGCGTTCGACATCACTCTCAACATCATGTCGCTCGGCGGCATCGCGCTCGCGGTCGGCATGCTGGTCGACAACGCGGTCGTGGTGCTCGAGAGCATCGTGCGCAACCATGAGAAAGGCATGACCCGCGTCGAGGCCGCCCGGCGCGGCACGGCCGAGGTCGCCACCGCCGTGTTCGCGGCCACGCTGACCTCGGTCGCGGTCTTCGCGCCGATGATTTTCATCACCGGCATCGCGGGCCAGCTGTTCAAGGACCAGTCTTTGACGGTCGCCTTCGCGCTCAGCTTTTCGCTGCTGGTGGCGCTGACGCTGGTGCCGATGCTGGCCGCGGGCCGGGCCCGCACGGCTGCGGCCGAAGCCACTGCTCACGTCGAACCAAAGCCTCTGGGGCGCGTTGGACGTGGACTGCGCGTCGCGCGCGACGGCTTCGCGCGCGTCGGCGGCTGGATCGCCAGCGGCTGCAAGCTCGCGCTGAGCCCGCTCGTCAACGCGACTCAGGCCGTCAACCGCTGGGCCGACCGCAAGTACCCGGGCGCCATCACGTGGGCACTGGCGAATCCGGGCAAGGTGATCGGCTCGGCCGTCGGAGTTTTCGTACTGACGATGGTGCTGATCCTGCCGCGGCTCGGCACGGAACTGATCCCGCAGATGTCGCAGGGCGAATTCAACGTCGACCTGCGCCTGCCGCCGGGCACGCCGCTCGAGCAGACCGACCGCTCGGTGCAGGCTGCGCAACGCGCGAGCGATTCCCTCGGCAACGTCGCCCTCGCCTACAGCGTCGCGGGCACGGGCAACCGGCTCGACGCCAACCCGGTCGACGCCGGCGAGAACACCGGCCGGCTGAGCATCACGCTGCAGTCCGGCGCGGACCGTGAAGACGAGGAAGCGGCGATGGCCGGCATGCGCAAGGACCTCGAGGAGATGCCTGGGCTGCAGTACCGCTTCAGCCGTCCTGCGCTCTTCAGCATGGCGACTCCGCTCGAAGTCGTGGTGTCGGGTTACGACCTCGACCGGCTCGGCGAGGCCGCCGAACGCGTGCGACTGGAGATGCTCAAGGATGGCCGCTTCGCCGACGTCAAGACGACGGTCGAGGCCGGCAATCCCGAAATCCAGATCGTGTTCGACCAGGAACGCGCGACGCAACTGAACCTCGTCGTCCGCGACATCGCCAACCGCGTCGTCAACAGCGTCCGCGGTGAAGTGGCGACGCGCTACAAGCTCCGCGACAAGCAGATCGACGTGCTCGTCCGCAGCGTCGATTCGCGCGCGGCCTCGATCGAAGAGGTGCGCAACCTGATCGTGAACCCGGGAGCCGACTTCCCCGTGACGCTTGGTTCCGTCGCCGACGTCAAGCTCGCGATGGGCCCGGCCGAAGTGCGCCGCGTCGGCCAGGAGCGCGTGGCAGTGATCTCGGCGAACCTCGCGCATGGCGACCTCGGTTCGGCCGTCGCCACGCTCGACGCGATCGTGCAGAAAGTCGAGCTGCCGGTGGGCACGACGGCCTTCCTCTCCGGCCAGAGCGAGGAAATGACCGCTTCGTTCAAGTCGCTGCAATTCGTGCTGGTGCTCGCCATCTTCCTGGTCTACCTGGTGATGGCTTCACAATTCGAATCGCTGATCCACCCGTTCGTGATCCTGCTGACCATCCCGCTAGCGCTGATCGGCGCCGTCTGGGCACTGTGGGTCACGGGCACGACGGTCAACGTCGTCGCCTACATCGGCCTGATCATGCTGGCGGGTATCGTGGTCAACCAGTCGATCGTGCTGATCGACGCAGTCAACCAGCTGCGCGCGGGCGGCATGCAGAAGTTCGAGGCGATCGTCGAAGGCGGCAAGCTGCGTCTGCGCCCGATCCTCATCACCAAGCTCACGACCATCCTCGGCCTGCTGCCGATGGCGCTCGGTATCGGCGAAGGCGCCGAGGTGCGCGCGCCGATGGCGATCACCGTGATCGGTGGCGTGCTGCTCACGACGTTCCTGACTCTGCTGGTGATCCCGGTGGTGTACTCCGTGCTCGACCGCAAGCAGTTCGTCGCGCAGGAACCGCAGACGGATGCGCCGGGTCCCGTCGCCGCAGAAGCCGCCGCTGGCTGAGGATCTGCTCCCATGCTGCACACGCAGGTTGCCCTCGCCCGCCCCGTGACCACGGTCATGGCGGCGCTCGCGCTGCTCGCGGTCGGCCTGATCTCGGGCAAGCTGCTGCGGCTCGAGGCCATGCCGGACATTTCATTTCCAGGCATGCAGATCATCGTGCCGTACGCGGGGTCGACCCCGGAGGAGATGGAGGAACTCGTGGTGCGCCCGGTCGAGGAGGCGCTTGCAACGCTGTCGGGCATCAAGGAAATCCGGGCGAGCGCGCAGTCCGACCAGGCGACCTTCACGGTGCTGTTCGACTGGGACCGCGACGTGGACGCCGCCGCGTTCGAGGTGCGCACGAAGCTCGACTCGATCCGGCCGCAGCTGCCGGTGGGCGCCGACCGGCTGCTGATGTTCGCTTTCAGCTCCGGCGACCAGCCCCTGGCCGTCATCCGCATCGCCTCAGACAAGGACCTGACCGACCAGTACGAGATGCTGGAGAAGTACCTGCAGCGCCCGATCGAGCGCATCGACGGCGTGGCGCGCGTGGAGCTGCGCGGGGTCGAACCCCGCGAAGTCCGCATCCTGGTCGACCCCAACCGGCTCGCCGCCTACAGCGTCGACGTGCGCCAGCTGCGGCAGCTGCTCGAACAGAGCAATTTCTCGGTGAGCGCCGGCGAGATCACGGAAAACAACTCGCGTTTCACGGTGCGTCCGATCGGCGAGTTCAACAGCATCGACGACGTGCGCAACCTGCTGGTCGCGCAAGGCGTGCGCCTCGCGGACATCGCACAGGTCGAAATGGTTGCGCCGGAACTCAGCGTGGGCCGACGGATCGACGGCCGCCGCGCCGTCGGCATCGACGTGTTCAAATCCACCCAGGCCAACGTCGTCAACGTCGCGGACAGCGTGATCGAAGCGGTGGAGAAGGCCCGCGATCTGCCGCAGTTCCAGGGTATCCAGATCCTGGTCGTCGGCAACCAGGCCGACAGCATCCGCGAGTCCCTGAGCGAATTGCGCAAGGCCGGTCTGATCGGTGCCGTGCTCAGCTTCTTCATGCTGCTCTTTTTCCTGCGCCACCTGCCGACGACGCTGATCGTCAGCCTCGCCGTGCCGGCCTCGCTGCTGGTGACCCTCGCGGCGATGTATTTCCTCGGCTTCACGCTCAACATCCTGACGATGATGGGCATGCTGCTCGCCATCGGCATGCTGGTCGACAACTCGGTGGTCATCACGGAGAGCATCTTCCGGCACCGGCAGCTGCATCCGGGGCATCCGCTCGAGTCGACGCTCGCGGGCGTGAAGGAAGTCGGCGTGGCGACGCTGGCCGGCACCTTTTCGATGGTCATCGTGTTCCTGCCGCTCGTCTTCGGCGAACGCAACCAGATGTCCATCTTCCTGGTGCACGTTGCAGTACCGATCATCGTCGCGATGCTCGCGTCACTCGTGATCGCGCAGACATTGCTGCCGATGCTGGCCGCGCGCATGTCCCCGCCGCCACCCGTCAAGGATGGATCGTGGTTCAGCCGGCTGCAGAACCGCTACGAGCGAACCCTCAACTGGGCGCTCACCCACCGCAGGTGGATGGCGCTGATCACCGTGCTGATCGTGCTCTCGCCCGTGCCCCTCTTCGCGCTGAAGCTGACCAAGGTGGACCCGTTTCCCCAGGAAGCGAGCCGCGTGCTGTCGATCAACTATCACCTCGAAGGCTCGCATCCGCTGGAGCGCGTCGAAGTGGCTGTCAAGCGGATCGAGGCCTACATCCAGGCCAACAAGGAGCGTTTCGACGTCGACACGTACTTCTCGTACTGGCAATCGGACCAGGCCAGCACGCGCCTGTACCTCACGCCCAAGAACAAGGCCAAGGTGTCGCCCGCGGAAGTCATGGAACTCGTGACGAAGGAAATGCCGGAGATCATCATCGGCAAGCCCAGCTTCACCTTCGATGACAGCATGGGCGGCTCGTCGTCGTTCAGCCTGCAGCTCGCGGGCGAGTCGACGGAGCGCCTCGCGGACATCTCGCGCGAGGTCGCGCACCGCCTGTCATCGGTACCGGGGCTCGAAGCCGTGCGCTCCGAAGCCGGCACGGGCGAGCAGGAAGTCCAGGTGGTCGTGAACCGTGACCGCGCGTCGCAGCTCGGCCTGACCACGCAGGACATCGCCCTGACGGTCGCGGGCGCCATGCGCGGCGACCGCCTGCCCGAACTGCGCACGTCCGAACGTGAACTCACGATGCGGCTCGCGTTCCGCGAATCTGACCGCCAGTCGGTCGAGGACCTGGCGCGTGTGCCGGTGATGCTGCCCGACGGCTCGCGCACCAGCCTCGGCGCGGTCGCTGAATTCGTGGTGAAGCCGAGCGACCGGGAAATCCAGCGCCTCAATCGCCTGACAACGGTCGTGATTGTCGCGAACCTGACCAAGGGCACGACCATGGAAGAGGTGCGCGCACGCGTCGAACCCGTCATGGAAGCCTACGCACTGCCGGCAGGATATACGTGGAAGTTCGGCCGCGGCTTCGAGGAGAACGACAAGGCGATTCAGACCATGACGCAGAACATGCTGCTCGCGGTGGTGCTGATCTTCCTGGTGATGGCGTCGCTGTTCGAATCCGCACTCTATCCGCTCTCGATCATCACCTCGATCGTCTTTGCGATCGTCGGTTCGATCTGGTTCCTCACGCTCACCGGCACGACCATCACGATGATGGCCATGATCGGGTTCATGGTGCTGATGGGCGTGGTCGTGAACATCGGCATCGTGCTGATCGCGCACGTGATCGACCTGCGACACGCCGGCATGCCGCGACACCAGGCGATCCTGCAGGCCGGGCGCGACCGCCTGCGCCCGATCATGATGACGACGTTGACCACGCTGCTCGGCATGCTGCCGCTCGCGATCGGCGACGCGCAGGTGGGTGGTGGTGGCGAAGGGCCGGCGTACCACCCGCTCGCGCGCGCCATCATCGGCGGTCTCGCGTTCTCGGCGATCGTCTCGCTGATCATCGTGCCGATGTTCTACGTCTGGTTCGACGACCTCAACCTGTGGCGCAAGCGCGTTTTCGCCCGCGAACTACCTGCTGTCGCGGCTCCCCCGCCGGGCTCGCCGCAGGCCGAGCCCGGCGTCTGAGGCCAGCTCCCGCCGCGCCTGCGGACCGGCGGGCTCACCGGACCAGGGCGCTGTGGATTTCCCAGTACTCGTCGAGCAGGACGTTGGGCGCCATGCGTCGCGTGCCTGCCGCGGCGTCGACCGGCGCGATGGAATTCGGATTCGGCACCGTTTCTTCCGGGCTGCGATAGACGGCGGCACTGCGCAGGCGATCGGACCGCCGCTTGATCTCGGCCAGGTCTTCGCTCATGCGCTCGACGTCCGCGACCGCCTGCGACGCCTTGTGCATCAGCGCCTGGCATTCCTGTGGCGTGCCGTAATTTGCATCGAACACCCGCTTCAGCGTGCTCTGGCGCGCCAGTTCCGCCAGGCCACCCGGGGCCAGTCGATCGTACAGTTGCTCGGCATAGCCGATGACCGCGACGTTCACGGCGCGCCGTCCGTCCACGCTCAAGCCATCGAACAGTGGCGGTGGCTCGGACTGGATCGCCTCTACCTGTGCGACGAGCAATTCGATCTGGCCAGTCGCCGCGACGATGCGCAACTCACGCGCCTGGATCGCGTCAAGCAGCCTGCGCCGCCGGAAATAGTTCCAGAAACCCGTCAGCGACGCGAGCTTCAGCCGTGCGATCTTCTGCTCAGCGTGCAATTGTTCATCGAGTACCCTGGCCTCGACCAGTTCGCGGTCCACCAGCGTCACACGCTCGCGCCTGGCACGGTCGAACTCGGCGAGCTGGGCCTTGCGCTCACGGTCCTTCTGCTGTCGCGCGAGTTCGACGCCAAACTGCCCGAGCCGCTTGCACGCGACGCGCCAGAGCGCCCGCAACTGGTAATACGCGAGGCACTTGTAGCCCTCGTCGGAGCGGCCGAGGTACTGCTCGAGCGACGCCATCTGCTCTTCGACGCGCATCGTCGCGCCTTCCTGCAACTTGAGGCGGTCGAGCAGCCGATGGCGCTCGTCATCGAGCGCCGTGAGCTCCTTCTTCAGCTCGACGCGATTACGAAACAGCTCGAACAGCCGTTGGTCTTCGATGCTTGGTTCGCGGCCGGCGAGCCGGTGGAGCCGCCGGCGCAGATTCTCAGGCAGGCGCATTCGCCGCAACCCGCGCTGCCGGCGTAAATTCGTGGCCGCGCTCGAGGCAGTAATCGAGCCACTTGTTGAGCATCATGTTGCGCAGCCAGCGCTCGCCGAGCTGCGCCGGGATGCCGGCCCGCACATGCGCGAGGCTCTGGTGCCGTATCCAGCGGCCGCACGCGCTGACTTCGGCAAGCCGCGCGTCGTGATAAACGCGGATCTCGAGGTCGGGGTCGGCCACCGTCGCGTCGGCTTCCTGGAAGTGGTACGTGAGCCGCACCGCCGAGGTGTAGGGCGTGTGCTCGAGCACCGACAAGTGCAGGTCGCAATCCACTTTCGTGCGCGAAACCGCCACGCCGTGGTGGCGGCGGATGTCACCCGCGAGTTCCTTCAGGCGCAGGAAGTTGCTTTCGTAGAGCGACATCAGGCTCACGAAGCTCACCGGCCGCGCGCGCCAGGAAGTGATGCAGAGGTGATCGAGCAACATGATCCGAATATAGCACAGGGTTTCGGCGCGCCTGTGAAGCGGCGCACAGCTGCGAGGCGGTCACGATTTTTCCGACCAGCCGCTGGCACCATTCGCCGAGCAGCCGTCCGGGCAAGGTTCGCCGTGAATCGTGCGGCTCCTCCGCGCGATTCACGATGCGCGGGCGATCCCGGGCTGGCATCGAACACCCGAACGGGTCGCCGCGTTGCGACTCAATCGCAATGCACGCAGCACCGACGCATCACGGCCGCAGCCGGCGCTCGATGCCCTTGCGGTCGATGATGCGGCTCGCGATCTCCTCGATCGAACACTCGGTCGTGTCGATCGATGGAATGCCGTGACGGTGGAACAGGTTCTCGGCGCTGCGCACCTCGAACTCGCACTGCGAGATCGAGGCATAGCGGCTGCCGGGCCGGCGCTCGTTGCGGATCTGCTGCAACCGCAACGGCGAGATCGTCAGTCCGAAAAGCCTGGGTGTGTGGCCGCGCACCGACGCCGGCAACTGCTTGCCGTCGAAATCGTCCTCGGTGAAGGGATAATTGGCCGCGAACACGCCGTACTGCATCGCCATGTAGATGCACGTCGGGGTCTTGCCCGAGCGCGACACGCCGATGAGAATCACGTCAGCGCGCTCGTAGTCTGCCGTGATCGCGCCGTCATCCGCCGCCAGCGCGAAGTTCGTGGCCTCGATGCGCGTGCTGTAGACGAGCTGGTCCGCAATGCCGTGCGCGCGACCGGCCCGCTCGCTCGACTTGACCCTCAGTTCGCCCTCGAGCGGACCGAGAAACGCGTCGAAGAAATCGAGGAACAGGCCGTTGCTGGCCTTGACGACGCGGCGCAGGTCTTCCTTCACCAGGGTGCTGAAAACGATGGGCCGCCAGCCATCTTCGTGACCCGTTGCGTTGATCTTTCTTACGGCTTCCTCCGCCTTGTCAACACTGGCTATAAATGGCAGAGTCACCTGCCTGAATTCCTGGCCCTCGAATTGCGTGAGCAGGCTGTGCCCCATCGTCTCGGCTGTCACGCCGGTCTGGTCAGATACGAAAAATACCGTTCGGCGATTCATCGGCACGGCGGTTCCCGGGGCACAGAGTTGTGCGCAGTGTTTCACCTAGTCCGTTGACCTAGCAAGGGGTCGCTCGTGCGTCCTTACACCCTGCCCTTTTCCAGCCTCGGCCGCCACGACGTGGCTGAAGTCGGCGGCAAGAATTCCTCCCTCGGCGAGATGATCTCGAACCTGGCGAAGCTGGGGGTGAGCGTGCCGGACGGCTTCGCGACCACCGCGGACGCCTACCGCGAGTTTCTCGCGCACGAAGGCCTCGCCGCCCGCATCAAGCAGGACCTCGACACGCTCGACGTCGACGACGTGGCAAAGCTCGCCGAGACCGGCGCCCGCATTCGGGACTGGATCCTTGCCACGCCTTTCCCGCCGCAACTGCAACAGGAGATCGTCGAGGGCTACGCCCGCATGTGCGATGGCCGCACGGATGTCGCAGTCGCGGTCCGTTCATCTGCCACGGCGGAAGACCTGCCGGAAGCCTCGTTCGCGGGCCAGCAGGAAACGTTCCTCAACGTGCGCGGCGCCGACAACGTCGTCAAGGCCGTGCACGACGTCTTCGCGTCGCTGTTCAACGACCGCGCGATCTCCTATCGCGTGCACCAGGGTTTCGATCACTCACTGGTCGCGCTGTCGGCCGGAATCCAGTACATGGTCCGCAGCGACCTCGGCGCGAGCGGCGTCATGTTCACGCTCGACACCGATTCGGGGTTCCGCGACGTGGTGTTCGTCACCGCGTCCTACGGCCTCGGCGAGACCGTCGTGCAGGGCGCCGTCAACCCGGACGAGTTCTACGTGTACAAGCCGGCGTTGCGCGACGGCCACCACCCGATCCTGCGGCGCACGCTCGGCGCCAAGGCGATCAAGATGATTTATGCGCCGGCGGCCCAGGCCGAGAAGCGGGTACTGACGGTCGACGTGCCCGAAGTCGATCGCATGCGCTTCTGCATCAGCGACGCCGACCTCATCGAACTGGCGCAGCAGGCGCTGATCATCGAAGATCATTACGGCTGCCCGATGGACATCGAATGGGGCAAAGACGGCGACACCGGCAAGATCTACGTGCTGCAGGCGCGGCCCGAGACGGTCCAGAGCCGGGCCGGCCGCACGATCCAGCGTTACACGCTCCAGCAGAAGGGACCGGTGCTCGCGACGGGCCGCAGCATCGGCCAGCGCATCGGCGCCGGCCCGGCCCGCGTCATCCGCGACATTCGCGAAATGGCGCGCGTCGAAACCGGCGATGTGCTCGTCGCCGACATGACCGACCCGGACTGGGAGCCGGTGATGAAGCGCGCGTCGGCGATCGTCACGAACCGTGGCGGCCGCACGTGCCACGCCGCGATCATCGCGCGCGAACTGGGTATCCCCGCCGTCGTCGGCTGCGGCGACGCGACGAAGAAAATCAGGGAAGGCCAGCCCGTCACCGTCTCGTGCGCCGAAGGCGACACGGGCTACATCTACGACGGCCAGCTGCAGTTCAGCCAGTCGCAGATCGAACTCGACTCGCTGCCCAGCCTGCCCGTCAAGATCATGATGAACGTCGGCAATCCCGACCGGGCGTTCGACTTCGCCGCGATCCCGAACAAGGGCGTCGGCCTGGCGCGGCTCGAGTTCATCATCAACCGCATGATCGGCGTGCACCCGAAAGCGCTGCTCGAGTTCGATGCGCTGGAACCCGACCTGCGCGACACGATCCGGCGCCAGATGGCCGGCTACTCCGACCCGGTCGAGTTCTACGTCGAGAAACTCTGCGAGGGCATCGGCACGATCGCTGCCGCCTTCGCGCCCGAGCCCGTGATCGTGCGCCTCTCGGACTTCAAGTCGAACGAGTACGCCAATCTCATTGGCGGCCGCAAGTACGAGCCCGTCGAAGAAAACCCGATGCTCGGTTTCCGCGGCGCCGCACGTTACGTCGACGAGGGCTTCCGCCCCTGCTTCGAGCTCGAGTGCCGCGCGCTGAAGCGCGTGCGCGAGCAGATGGGGCTCAAGAACGTCTGGGTGATGGTGCCCTTCGTGCGCACGCTGAAGGAAGCGGAACAGGTCGTCGGCCTGCTCGCGGCCAATGGCCTGAAGCGCGGCGAGAACGGTCTCAAGGTCATCATGATGTGCGAGATCCCGACCAACGCAGTGCTGGCGGATCGCTACCTGGAATTCTTCGACGGCATGTCGATCGGCTCGAACGACATGACCCAGTTGACGCTGGGCCTCGACCGGGACTCGGCGATCATCGCGCGGCTGTTCGACGAGCGCGACGACGCCGTGAAAGCCATGCTCTCGATGGCGATCACGGCCTGCCGCAAGGCCGGGAAATACATCGGCATCTGCGGCCAGGGACCCTCGGATCACCCCGACCTGGCGCGCTGGCTGCTCGACCAGGGCATCGAGAGCATGTCGCTCAATCCCGATACCGTCGTTGAAACCTGGCTGTTCCTCGCGAACGAAGCCAAAGCGTAGCGCTATTTCTTCCGCTGCCTGTACGCGCCGATCAACGCGTCCGCATGGATCAAATCCGGTCCGGACAGCTGCGGCTCGACGAGCGCACGAGCCTCGCGGGCGCGCGGCGCGACCAGGTCGCCCCACTGCGTGTCCTCGGTCGCAAGCACCAGGTAGGCGAAGCCCTGCGCGTTATCCAGCTTGACGAACTTGCCTTCGAGCAGGTCGAGACCGACCACGTACTGCGCGCGCGCATCGCCCGCCTCGGCCAGCTGCTGCAGCGTGACCAGCGCTTCGGCCTGCTTGCCGTCCTGGTACAGCCTGCTCGCTGTATCGAATGGTGTTTCAGGTGCAGGCGTTGCTGCGGCAGTTGTTACCGGCGCGGCGGCCTGTGTCGGAGCAGGTTCAGCCGCGAAAATCGCGGCATTTGCTGCCAGCAGGAGCACGGCGCCCAGTCCGACTCGAATCGTCGTTGCGTGTTTCATCGTCATCCCCGGTGTCAGAGTGCCGGCGTGCGGCCCGCCAGCGCGTGGGCGAGCGTGCCGCCGTCGACGTATTCCAGTTCCCCGCCCACCGGCACGCCGTGCGCGATCCGCGATGCACGCAATCCGAACCGCGCCGCGACCTCGGCCAGGAAATGCGCCGTGGCCTCGCCCTCGACGGTAGGGTTCGTGGCGAGAATCACTTCCTTGATCTCGCCTGCGCCCAGGAGTTTTTCGAAATCGCCGATCCCGATCTCGGCCGGGCCGACGCCATCGAGCGGCGAGAGGTGGCCCATCAGCACGAAATAGCAGCCGCGGAAACTCGCGGTCTGCTCGATCGCGACCACGTCGGCCGGCGATTCCACCACGCAGAGCAGCGACGTATCGCGGCCCGTTGCGGCGCAGACCGGGCACAGTTCGCCCTCGGCGAACATGCGGCAGCGCTGGCAGTGGCCAAGTTTTTCCATGGCACTGGCAACGGACGCGGCGATCTCGTTGCCGCCGCTGCGGTCACGCTCCAGCAGGTGGAACGCCATCCGCTGCGCCGACTTAGGGCCGACGCCCGGCAGGCAGCGGAAAGCTTCGATCAGCCGGCTGAGTGAAGGCGGATACAGCATGACTGGAGCTGCGGTGCGCCGCTCAGAACGGCATCTTGAAGCCCGGGGGCAGGTTCATGCCGCCCATGACGCTCGACATGCGCTGCTGCGTCGCGGCTTCCATGCGCTGCGCGGCGTCGTTGATCGCCGCCGCCACCAGGTCCTCGATCATCTCGCGATCGTCGAGCGGCACGGCTGGATCGATCTGCACGCGCTTCGCCTCGTGCTTGCCGTTCACCGTGATCTTGACCATGCCGCCGCCGGACTCGCCTACGACTTCCATGGCCGCAATCTCTGCCTGCGCCTTCTGCATGTTCGCCTGCAGCGCCTGCGCCTGCTTCATCATGTTGCCGATGCCGCCTTTCATCATGTGCGTCTCGCGGAAGTGAGGGTGATCAGTGACGAGTGACGCGCGCTCAATTGAGCGGCTTCACCGAACCGGGTCGAACCGTCGCGCCGAACACCTCGCGCATTGCGCGCACGGCGGGATCGCTGTCGATCGACTGTTCCGCAGCGCGCTGGCGGTCTTCGGCCGCAATCGCATCGCGCCTGGCGGGCGTGAAGATTTCTCCGGGCGCCTCGGCCTGCGTGATCTCGAGGCGAATCGCTTCGCCGTAATGCCGCGAGAGCGCCTCGGCCAGCCGGCTCTCGATCTGCGGCCGACGGAATGAGTCGCCAGCCGGGTCGAGACGCAGCCGGACCAGGCCGGCCTTGCGTTCGAGCATCACGCAGTTCGCCGCGAAATGCCTGGCCGTGCCCTGCAGGCCCAGGGTGGCGACGAGCGCGTCCCAATCGGACCCGGCCGCCGGAGGACTCGCCGCGGCTGCAGGCCGTGACGGTGCACTTGCAGAACGAGCAGTCGCCGTCGCTCGCGCGATGCCTGCCCCGCCACCGCCCGCCGTGGCTGCAGGCGGCAGACCCAGCGGACGGAATGCAAGCATGCGGAGCAGCGCCATTTCAAAACCCGCGCGCGCGTCCGGCGCGTAGTCGAGATCGCGGCGTGAGTTGATCGCAATCTGGTACAGCAGCTGCAGGTCTTCCGCGGTGAACTTCGCGGCGAGTCCGGCGAGCAGCTTGTCTTCGTCCTCGTCGTCGCCCGGAGGAAGATCCGGCAGCGCCTGCAACAGCGCCATGCGCTGGATGGCGCCCGCTAACTCGCCGAGCGCCTGGTGATAGTCTGGCGCGCGTTCGTCGAGGTGCGCGGCCTGTTGCATCAGCGCTGCGCCATCCTTCCCGGCCAGCGCCGTCAGGATGCCCTGCACGTGCTTGCGGTCGAGCGTGCCGAGCAGCGTGCGCACCTCCGCTTCCATGGCGCGGCCGCCACCAAAGGCGAGCACCTGGTCGAGCAGCGACAGCGCATCGCGCATGCTGCCCTCGGCGCCACGCGCAATCGCACGCAGCGCGGCCGGCTCGAATTCGACCTTCTCGGCGGTGGAGATCTGCGCGAGACGGTCGTAAATCAGCGGCAACGGCAGGCGCCGCAGGTGGAACTGCAGGCAGCGCGAGAGCACCGTCACCGGCAATTTCTGCGGATCGGTGGTCGCCAGCAGGAATTTCACGTGCGGGGGCGGCTCCTCCAGCGTCTTCAGCAACGCGTTGAAGGAGTGCGTCGAGAGCATGTGGACTTCGTCGATGAGGTAGACCTTGTAGCGCCCACGCGCCGGCGAGTACTGCACGTTGTCGAGCAGTTCACGCGTGTCGTCGACCTTGGTGCGCGAGGCCGCGTCGACCTCGAGCAGATCGACGAAGCGGCCGGCGTCGATGTCGACACAGGCCGGGCACTGGCCGCAAGGCGTCGACGAGACGCCTTTCTCGCAGTTCAGCGACTTCGCGAAAATGCGGGCGATGGTCGTCTTGCCCACGCCGCGCGTGCCCGTGAACAGGAACGCATGGTGGATGCGGCCGGAATCGAGCGCGTTCGTGAGCGCGCGACGGACGTGGTCCTGGCCGACGAGCTGGTCGAACGTGCGCGGGCGCCATTTGCGGGCGAGGACGAGGTAACTCATCGGGCGAGTGGGTGCTCTGCGTTGCGCTCGGGCGGTGGACGGACTCAGGGATGGACTCTGGGGCGGGCGGCGGCCCGCGCCAGAATACCCCCGGCACCCGGCGTGGCCGCTACCGTTGCTCCCTTCCGGGCCTGGCGGGGTTTGCGGCTGGCCGTCGCGAGGGATCCGACGCGAGCCACCATTGGAGAGGCGTGATCATACCATGCCGAATTCAGTCCTTCGGCACCGGCGGCAGACCGTCCGGGATGTACGGCACGTAGGTGGTTGCGCCCTTTTTCGCCTTGAATTCAGCCTGCACCGCCGCCAGGGCCTGCGGTTGCTCGTAGAGGTCGACCATCGTGGCCGCAAGCACCTTCGAGGCCTGCACCATGCCCTTGTGACCGATCGACATGCCACCCGTCGCAACCACCGGCCAGGCGTGCCAGGGCGCGTCGACCGGCGCCGTGGCGACCGAGACGTGCAGCGTGGGTGCCACCCAGCTGATGTCGGCGACGTCCGTCGAGCCGCCCTCGGCTTCCTGTCCCTCCAGCGGCTTGACGCCTTCGAACATGCCGACCTCCGGCACTCCCGTCGCTCTCTGAATCTGCTTCGCGAACGCCTGCTCTTCGTTCGTGTACTTGACCGGACCGAGCAGCAGCAGGTTCGCATGCAGCAGGCGCGCACCGGTCTCGTTGACCAGCATCTCCCACGAGCCGCCATCCACTGTCACTTTGCCGGTAGTCTCCGTCATCAAAGCGGCGCCCTCCGCCACCTTGCGCGTGCGCGCCAGCAATTGCTCGACTTCGTCGCGCTTCCAGTCGCGCAGCCACAACGAAACCTGCGAATACGCCGGCACGACGTTCGGCACGTCGCCACCGGACAGGATCACGTAATGCATGCGCGAAGTCGGCTTGACGTGCTCGCGCATCATGTTGATGCCGTGCGTGAACAGCTCCGCCGCGTCGACGGCGCTGCGGCCGTTCCATGGATCACCTGCCGCGTGCGCCGTGCGTCCCTCGAACTCGACGATCAGGCTGACCATCGCCTGGCTCGACGCCATGTCGGCCTGCGTCTCGTCGCTCGGGTGCCACGCGAGCACCGCGTCGACCCCGTCGAAGTGGCCCTCGCGGGCCATGTAGACCTTGCCGCCGACGGCTTCCTCGGCGGGCGTGCCGTAGAAGCGCACCGTGCCCTTGAGCTTGCCGGCCGCGATCTGTTCCTTGATCGCGATGGCGGCGCCGAGGCTGGCCGGGCCGAACAGGTTGTGGCCGCAGCCATGGCCGGCGGCACCCGACTGCAGCGGCTCCTGCACCGGACTCGCTTTCTGCGAAACGCCCGGCAACGCGTCGTACTCACCCATGATGCCGATCACGGGCCGGCCTGAGCCGTAGGTTGCGACGAACGCAGTGGGCATGCCCGCGACGCCGCGCTCGACCTTGAATCCCTGCTGTTCCGCGTAGTCGGCGAGCACGGCCGCGGAGCGTGTCTCGCGCAGTGCAGTTTCCGCGTAGGCCCAGATCCTGTCGGACAGGTCGACAAGGTCAGCCTGGTGGCGGTCGATCGAATTCACGGCCGCACGCTTGGCCGGCGTTTCCCTTGCGGCAACGACTCCGGGACTGCCCGCCTTCGTCGCGGTACCCGCTGCCGGCACGGCGTGCATGTCGGCGACGACGGAGCCTGCGAACAGAGTCGCCGCGGTCGTGGCGAGAAAAAAATGGAATTGCTGCACGTGTTCACCCTGAAAAAGAAAACATTAACCTCAGCCGCGGCCGCGATACGGCGGCACGCCCTGGTCCGGCAGCCACAGGCCTGCGGGCGGGCGCGCCGTCTGCCAGAACACGTCGATCGGCATGCCGCCCCGCGGGTACCAGTAGCCGCCGATGCGCAGCCAGCGGGGCCGCAGGAACTCGACGAGACGGTCCGCGATGGCGAGCGTGCAGTCCTCATGGAAGGCGCCGTGATTGCGAAAGCTGCCGAGATAAAGCTTCAGCGACTTGCTCTCGACCAGCCATCTGGCCGGCGCGTAATCGATCACGAGGTGGGCAAAGTCCGGCTGTCCCGTGATCGGGCACAACGACGTGAACTCCGGCGCGGCGAACCGCGCCAGGTACACCTTGCGTGGATGCGGGTTCGGCACGCGCTCGAGCACGGCCGCTGCGGGCGACGTTGGCGGCGACGTCGTCGCGCCGAGCTGCTGCAGGCCGGCGTAGATCGAGCCCCGCCGCTTCCGCGCACTGCTCACTTCACGTTGCCCCGCGCGTAGATGCGCTCGATTTCGTCCATGATCAGGTTCATCACGAGTTCCTGCTTGGCCGCCACCCAGGCGGCCTCGTCTACGTACAAGTCCTTGAGGTCCCACTGGTACCGGGCCGGCACCTCAGAACGCTCCAGGGCCTGCGCCGGACCGGTCAACGCAAGCGCGGATATGACGAAAAGCGCTTGGAAACTGGCGTGAAATCGCATCGGGACTCCCGAAAAAGTCGATCAGGTTGCGAAAAAGAGGTGGCAAGCTTGCCTAGACGAGCGGGTGGTCGCAACGTGGGACGATCCTGCTAAGATTGCTGCGGTGCAGCCAAAGCTGAAAGATCCGGTCACCCACGGGGCATAGTCACAAAGTGGCGAAAGCAACAAACGGCTCGCGCATCCCGAAACCTCCCCGGGCGTTGTTCACATTGCTCGAGGGCCGCGCGCTGCTGGAAATGGCGCTCCTGCCGGCGTTGTATCCCCTGCTGCACGGCACGCCCCACGGCGACGGCCACCCCGTCCTGCTGGTACCCGGTTTTACCGCCAGCGATGCCACGCTGGTCGGACTGTCAGCCTTCCTGCGTTCGCGCGGCTACCACGTCGAGACCTGGGGTCTCGGCCAGAACACCGGCTTCAAGCTCAAGTTCAGCCAGGCGCTGGAACAGAAACTCCGCTTCATGCACCACCGTCATCGTCGCAAGGTCAGCCTGGTCGGCTGGAGCCTCGGCGGCGTCTACGCGTTCTACGCGGCGCACTGCGCACCAGAATGCGTGCGTTCCGTCGTGTCGCTCGGCAGCCCGATGAAGTTTTCCACCGACGAGCTGCTCGACGTACCGGTCGTCGTCAAGGCTGCCTACCGGTACCTCGCGCATCCGATGGGTCCCGTCGCGCACCTCGCGCACGTGCGCTCCAAGGTCCTGCGCGCACCTCCGCCCGTGCCATCGACCTGCGTGTTCTCGATGACGGATGGCATCGTGCCGCCCGATGCTGCACGCATCGAAGACACCGACGACGACCAGCACGAAAACATCTGGGTGCCGGGCAGTCACGTCGGTCTCGGCTTCAACGCCGCGGTGATGTGGATTCTCGCCGACCGGCTGGCGCAGGCCGAGGGCCGATGGCGCCCGTTCGATCCGGACGGGCTGGTCGGCACCGCCTACCGCAAGCTTGCGAAATACCTGGGGCCGCCCGAACAGGGACTCCGCAAGGGCGTGGCCGTTCCGGGCTGAGGAAGGGCGCGGGAAGGGCGCGGGAAGGGCAGGAAGGGCAGGAAGGACAGGAAGGACAGGAAGGACAGGAAGCGCAGGAAGCGCAGGAAGTACGAGCGGGTCGACCTACTTTCCTTCCGGACCTTCCTCCCCTTCCGGGCCTTCCTCCCCTTTCCTTACGCGGCTTTCCGTTTTGCCGCTGCCCTGCCCTTCGCGACGGTCTTCCGCTTCGCCGCCGCTTTTCTCACGACGACCTTCTTCTTCTTTCCTTTCTTCGGCTTCGTCGTCAGCGCCAGCAATTCCTGGAAGCTGTCGCGGATGCACTGCGCGAAGAATTCGGGGTCGGGCAACTGCTCGCGGCACGACGTCGGCGAAATGAAGATCATCCCGTCGTAACTCGTCACCGAGAACACCAGCCCCATGCCGTCCGCGATCGGCATGATCGAAGAGAAGTACGTCATGCGCGCGCCGTCGAGATAGAGCGGGATGGCGGGCCCGGGCACGTTCATGATCGTGCAGCCCGCGAGCGGCTCGCGCGGCGAACCGAGCGACGATCCCGCCAGCAGCTTCGCCGACAGCGCGAGTGTGGCCGCCGGGGCGTGCTTGTCGAACTCGGTGAGTTCCTTTGCGCGCACGGCCTGGTCGATGTCCGCATGGGTCGACGTGTGCTTGTAGATTGCACGCAGGCGCTTCTTCGCGTCCTCGATCTCGGTGCCGAGTGGCACGCGGATCAGGCTCAGTTCGGGGCGTTCTTCAACTTTGGCACCCGCAGCCCGCACCGAGAACGGCGCGAGCGAGACCACGCTCGCACCCGGCAATTCTTCGTGCGCCAGCAGGTACCGGCGCAAGGCACCGCCGCAGACCGCGAGCACCGCATCGTTGATCGTGGCCCCCGGCACCAGGTCCCGGATGCGCTTGAACTCGTCGATGAAGAAACGACGCGAATCGAAGACACGGTGCTGCGAGACCTCGGAGTTGAAGCGCGTGACCGCAAGGCGGTCCTTGCGCAGCAACTCGCCGAGCGACCCGAGCACGGCCGGGGTGACCCTGCCGATCGCCCGCGCGAGCGGTCCCGCGAACATCAATGGACGCAGCACGTTATTGATCGTCGCCCGCGCGAGCAGCGAGATCGATCCCGGCGGCGACTCCGGGAACCAGGGCTCGGGCGGCTCCGGCACCGGCGGCAGCGCCGTCGTATCGTGCAGCAGCGTGGTGATCTCGGCACCGCCGCGCACGTCGATCGCAGCGTGATGAACCTTGGCAAGAATGGCGAAGCTGTCGGGCGGCAGGTGCAGGAACGAATCGAGGCCCTCGACCAGGTACAGCTCCCACAGGGGCTTCGACAGGTCGAGCGGGCGCGCGTGGATGCGCGAGGCCTGGATGCAGAACTGGCGCCAGTCGCCGGGCTTCGGCAACGCAATGTGGCGCACGTGGTATTCGAGGTCGAAGTCGTCGTCCTCGATCCAGTAGGGAAAATCGAGTTCCATGGGCACGCGCAGCAGCTTCTGCCGGAAGATCGGCGAAAGGTGCAGCCGGCTCTCGATGTGCTTCAGCAGTTCCTTGAAATGGACTCGACCGTCCCTGGCGGTCGACGGGTCGTAGATAGAGATGAGCGTGATGTTCGAATTGGCGTGACCGGATTCCCCGTACACGAACCGAGCGTCTTCGCCGCGCAATTGCCTCATGAGCGCATCGTCCTTCCGGTGCCGGTGGCACGGGTCCTGGTTTCGCCCGAGTCTAGCATTTGCGGACTTTCAGGAACCCTTCGCCGTTCCGCAGTCCCGCCCGTAACCGACGCATCCCGCCGATCCAGCGGTCATAATCCGCCGTCTTGCGCTGGGCGTACGTCAGCACCTCGGGGTGGGTCAGGATCAGGAATGGCTCGCGTTCGAGACCGTCCACGATCGCCGTGGCAGCCTGTTCGACCGAAAGCAGGCCGGCAGGTGCGTCGGCCGGCAGCTTCTCGTCGAGACCGGTGATAGCCGTGGCGATGTATTGCGGACACACGACGGACACGCGGATGCCGCGCTCGCCGTAGGTGATTGCCAGCGATTCTGCGAGCCCGACTGCCGCATGCTTCGTCGCGCTGTAGGCCGCGTCACCGACCTGGCACAGCAGGCCTGCGGCGGAGGCCACGTTCACGAGGTAACCCTCGCCGCGCTCGAGCATTCCCGGCAACACTGCGCGCGAGGCATACACGTGCGCCATCACGTGCACCTGCCACATGCGGGCCCAGAGATCGTTGGGTTCGGCCAGGGCGTCGTCGAGATCGAGTTCGCTCGCGCCAAACCCCGCATTCGACAGCAGCACGTCCACACGACCGTAGTGCGCGATCGCTGCCGCCACCGCTGCCTGCACGGCGGCCTCGTCCGCCACATCGCACTGCAGACCCAGGCCACCGAGTTCGGCGGCCGTCGCCTGCGCCTGTGCGCCGTCGAGATCGGCGATGACCACGCCGGCTGCGCCGCGCTGCAGCAGCTCGCGGCAGACGGCACGCCCGATGCCACGGCCCGCGCCGGTGACGAACGCGATCTTGTCCTTCATCTGCATGCGGTACCTCAGGGCGCCAGGTAGCGCGACAGCTCGAGCTTCGCGATGTGGTTGCGGTGCACTTCGTCGGGCCCGTCCGCGATGCGCAGCGTGCGCGCCATCGCATAGGCCCAGCCGAGACCGTGGTCGTCAGTGACGCCTGCGCCACCAAAGAGCTGGATCGCCTGGTCGATGACTTCGCAAGCGACGTTGGGCGCCACCACCTTGATCATCGCGATTTCCTTCTGCGCGGCCTTGTTGCCGGCAACGTCCATCTTCCACGCGGCGTGCAGCGTCAGCAGACGAGCCTGGTCGAGCTTCATGCGGGCATCTGCGATGCGCTCGCGCCAGACGCCCTGCTCCGCCAGCTTCCTGTGGAACGCGGTGCGCTGCAGCGACCGGCGGCACATCGCTTCGAGCGCGCGTTCGGTCGCGCCGATGATGCGCATGCAATGGTGGATGCGGCCCGGACCGAGGCGACCCTGCGCGATCTCGAAGCCGCGACCCTCGCCGAGCAACAGGTTCGAGACGGGCACGCGCACATTCTCGAAGTCCACCTCGGGGTGGCCATGCGGCTCGTCGAGGTAACCGAAGACCGGCACCGGACGCACGACCCGCACTCCGGGCGTGTCCATCGGCACCAGGATCATCGACTGCTGCCGGTGCACGTTGGTGTTCGACGGATCGGTCTTGCCCATGAAGACAAGCACTTTGCAGCGCGGGTCCGACGCACCCGAGGTCCACCACTTGCGGCCATTGATCACGTAGTGATCGCCGTCGCGCACGATACTGGCCGAGATGTTGGTCGCATCCGACGAAGCCACGGCCGGCTCGGTCATCGCAAAGCCGGAGCGAATCTCGCCCGCGAGCAGCGGCTTGAGCCAGCGTTCCTTCTGCTCGTCGTTGCCGTAGCGCACGAGGACTTCCATGTTGCCGGTGTCGGGCGCCGCGCAATTGAGCGCTTCGGGCGCAATGTGCGAACGCCCGGTGATCTCGGCGAGTGGCGCGTACTCGAGGTTCGTGAGTCCGGCGCCGTGCTCGGATTCTGGCAGCCACAGGTTCCACAACCCGGCGGCGCGCGCCCTGGCTTTCATGTCTTCCATCACGCGCGTGGGCACCCAGCCGTTGCCCTGCGCCTTGTTCGCGGCGACTTCGGCGAAGAAGCGCGCTTCGTTCGGATAGACGTGTTCGTCCATGAACGTGGCCAGGCGTGCCTGCAGTTCCTTGACGCGTGGGGAGTGTTCGAAATCCATGGTGGTGTCCTCGGTCAGCGGCGCTTTTGCCGCGGCGCGAGCACCGAGGCAGGCAGGATTTTCAACAACTGGGCGATGATCGTCCACGGCAGCACCGGCACCCAGCGCTGGCCCACCTGGCGCTCGATCATGCGGGCCATGATCGCGGCACCCTTGTCCACATCGATCACGAACGGCCGCGCGCCCTTGTTGCGATTGAGGTCGGTGTCGATGAAACCCGGTGCCAGTTCGGTGACGACGACGGGCGTCCCAC
The DNA here is from genome assembly GCA_011391405.1 of Gammaproteobacteria bacterium. Taxonomy (GTDB): domain Bacteria; phylum Pseudomonadota; class Gammaproteobacteria; order Steroidobacterales; family Steroidobacteraceae; genus RPQJ01. Next base: position 11,384 of record JAABQQ010000217.1, on the reverse strand, counting down.
GGAGTTCGGCACGCAGGGACTGCAGGTAACGATGCAGACCCGCTTTGCTCGCGCTGTACGCGGCGAAGCCGGGCAAGCCTTTCGAGCCCGCCACCGACGTCACGCCGACGACGTGGCCAGAACCCTGCGCTTGAAAAATCGGCAACGCCGCTTCGATTGTCGCGATCGCGCCCACCAGGTTGATGTTGAGCGTCTCACGCATCAGGGGCAGCTTGCCCCTGCCCGTGGGCGTCAGGGGTCCCACGCCCGCATTGGCCACGATCACATCGAGCCGGCCGAGCTCCGCCGCAGCTCGCTGCACGGCGGGCTCGATCGCATCTGTGTCGGCGACGTCGAGTGCGATCGTCACGACCTGCGCGGCACCGGCCGCGCACAACCGCGGCGCCAATGCTTCGAGGCGATCGAGGCGACGCGCCGCAATGGCGAGGCCGTAACCCCGCCGCGCAAACTCCTGGGCCAGGCCCTCGCCGATGCCGGAGGACGCCCCCGTGATCAACATGCACCGGGCACCGGGCGTCTTCGTTGCTGCCGTCACCGCGACTCCGTCTTTCTGATCGACGTTCCATGATACGCCTCGGCGGGAGCCCGACGACGCGCCCGGCTGCGTCAGCTCCCTCCAACAAGCCCGTCTGGGCAGCACGACCGGCCTCTGTTAGCTTCGCGTCATGGCGAAAACACCTGGCCTGATGGACCTCCTGGCGCTTGTTCCGGCCGCGGACATTGCTCGAGCCGCGAGAGCGCTGGGACTGGACCCCGAAGCGCTCACCAAACGCCTGCTGGCACTCGATTCGACAGGTATCAGCACCCGCCTCGTTGACACGGCGACGCGGGCACTCAAACCCGGCGAGGCCGGACGCCTGGTCATCGACCACGCGGCCCGCATCTTCACGCAGGCGCGCGATCTCACCCGCGACCTCGAAGAACTCGCGGGCCTGCAGGCGCCCGAAATGCATTTCGGCACGGACCTGTTCGCAGCGGAATTGCCGCTGGGCGCGGCACTGGGTCGCATGGCGTCAGCCAACTCGCGTTTACGCGTGCACGCCGAGACCAGCGATTTCGAGCATCTGGCGCGCGAGGTGCTGGCGGGCAAGCTCGAATTCGCCGTCGGGGACACGGCGGGCGCCGAGCGCCACCCGACGCGGCTCGCCATCGAGCCCGTGGCGGAGCACCGGATGTTCTTCTTCGTGCGGCAGGGCCATCCACTGGCTGCCGCCAGGGAACACTCCCTCGAGACGATCCTGGTGTTCCCGCTGGTGTCGCCGCGATTGCCGCAGCGCATGGCCGTGCACCTCGGCAAGGATGCCGCACACGCGCGCGTCGACCGCGAAACCGGCGACCTCACGCCCAGCCTGATGGTCGACAGCTTCGCCGTTGCGCGCAACGCCGTCATGGCAGGCGATGCCGTGGGCCTGGCGCCGCTGGTGGCGCTGGAGCAGGACCTCCGCACCCGGGAGATCGCGCTGCTGCCGTTCACGGCGCCGTGGCTGCAGTTGAGTTACGGCCTGTTCTACACGCGCAAGCGTCCGCTCTCGCGCGTTGCACAGCTGTTCATGACCCAGCTGCGACAGGTCGAAGTGGTCCTGCAGGCACGCGAGCAGCGCGCGCTGGCGCGGCTCGACGGCAAGAAGCGCACACGCCGGTCCGCATCGAAACGCAAAGCAAAGACTGCCGCTGAACCGGCGGTACGCGTCGCGAAGTCGACCACTGCGCCTGCCCGCCGGGCCCGAACCCGCCAATGAATCGCGTCGCCGTCGGTCTCCTGTCCCTGGCGATGTCGGCCGCGAGCCTGGCCGCGACTGAGGCACCGGCCACCTACCGCCTCGACCTCATCCACACGGGCGGCAAGGGCACGGAGATTTTCGCGGTTGACCGGCTGCGGTTGGAACCCCTGCCGTGGCCCGGGCATCCGTCGCGCGCAACGGATGACGGCAAGTCCGGCGTCTACCGCTTCGAGGTGCGCGATGCCGACGGCCGGCTGCTGCAGGCGCGCGGCTACTCGTCGATCTTCGGCGAGTGGGTGACGACGGACGAGGCGCAGAACCAGCACCGCTCCTTCCACGAATCGCTGCGCTTTCCTGCACCTGCGAAGCCAGGCCCGGTGCAGGTGCAGATCTACCGGCGCGATGCGCAACAGGTCTTCCAGCCGCTGTGGCAGACGAAGCTCGACACGACGGACATGTTCGTCGACCGGTCCCCAACTGCGCCGCAGGAGCTGATCGCGATCGAGCGGCATGGCGCAACCGCGGACAAGGTCGACTTGCTGTTGCTCGGTGACGGTTACACGGCCGCGGAATGCGCAGCGAAATTCCGCGCCGACGCCGGGCGCGTGTCGGCGGCGCTGTTCAAGGTGCAGCCCTTCGCGCGGCGCCGCCAGGACTTCAACGTGTGGGGACTCTGCCCGCCCGCCGCGGAATCCGGCGTGTCACGCCCGTCCACGGGCATCCATCGTGCGTCCCCGGCCGGAGCCACCTACGACGCCTTCGGCAGCGAACGCTACCTGCTGACGTTCGAAAACCGCGCACTGCGCGAGATCGCCTCGCAGGCGCCGTACGAAGCGCTGGTGATCCTCGCCAACAACGACACGTACGGGGGCGGCGGTATCTTCGGACTGTACTCGACCCTGGCCGTGGACAGCTCGTGGGCCGACTACCTGTTCGTGCACGAATTCGGTCACCACTTCGCGGCGCTGGCGGACGAGTACTACACCTCGCCTGTCGCCTACGCGGCGCCGACTACGATCGTCGAACCGTGGGAGCCGAATGTCACTGCGGCTCTCGACCGGGACGAACTCAAGTGGCGTCACCTCGTCGCGACCAGCACGCCGGTCCCGACGCCGTGGCCAAAGGAAGCGTTCGAAGCTCACCAGCACGACGTGCAGGCGCGTCGCAAGCAGATTCGCGCCGACCGCCGGCCTGAAAGCGAGATGGACGCGCTCTTCCGCGAGGAACAGGCGCACGTCACGAAGCTGCTCGGCCGCAGCCGATACCGCGCGGCCGTCGGCACATTCCAGGGCGCCAATTACGACGCGCAGGCTTACTACCGTCCGCAGCTCGATTGCATCATGTTCACTCGCGACCAGGTGCCCTTCTGCCGCGTGTGCGCGTCGGCCCTCGAACGGATGATCGACTCGATCGCACCGGGAACGGCGCAACCCTAGGAACGGGCGTGCCGGGAGCACCGACCGATGCTGCACGGAACGATCGACTGCACGCTCGACCCGCTTGCTTCGCCGCTGCGGCGGCCGCGGGTAGCACGCGCGCTCACGTGGACACTCGGCATCCTGCTCGCCTTTGCCTCCCTGCTCATCTGCACGGTCGTGGCCGGACTGGGCTCCGCCGCCACCGGCGTGTTCGTGCGCGCACTGGCCCTGTCGTCCGCGATGTCGCTGCTGCCGATCCTGATCCTCTGGTACCTCGACCGCCGGGAACGCGAGTCGCCCTATGCCTGCGCCGCGGCGTTCCTGTGGGGTGGGCTCATCGCGACCACGATCGCGCTGCCGCTCAACACGGCGGCGATCATGGCCGTGACGCAATGGCTCGAGCAGTTTCCCGAACTCGGCAGGATGCTCGGTCCCGACGCCGCGATGATGATAGGCGCGCCGCTTTCGGCGCCGATCGTCGAGGAAACGACCAAGGGCATCGGCATCGTGCTGCTCTTCTGGCTGCTGCGTGGCGAGTTCGACAACGTGCGCGACGGCTTCATCTACGGCGCGTTGATCGGCGCCGGCTTCAACTGGTTCGAGTCGGCACTGTACGTGCAGCAGAACTTCGTCGAGTTCGGCACGGCACCGTACGGATTCCAGATCGGCACGCGTTTCGCCTGGCTCGGCCTCGCGGGCCATGCGCTGTTCTCTGGAATCTTCGGCGCCTCGCTGGGCATATCGCGCGCCACCTCGACGCCGTGGCTGCGCGTCCTCGCGCCTGTCGGCGGGTTCGCGCTGGCAATCCTCGGGCACGCGTGGAACAACTCTCTGCCGCTGTTCATGGCGCTCGCCGCTGCGCAGGCCGGCGAGGCCGCACCGACCGAGGTACTGGCGCCACCGACGTACACCGTCTGGGACGCCATGATCACGGCCAGCCTGACCAACTTCATCGTGTTCCTGCCGTTTGCGCTGCTGCTCGCGTTCATCCTCTATCGCAGTGGCCAGGCCGAGCGCCGTGTGCTCGTCGAGGAACTCGCGGACGAGGTGGGGCGCAGCGTCACCGCCGGGGAATTGGCGGCGATCGCAGCGGACCGCGCGTTCCGCACGCGACGCATCGATCCTCGCCACACGCGGGTTTCCGCGGCGCTGGTCAACGCCCAGAACGAGCTGGCGTTGCGCAAGCGCCGGCTGAAAAACCGCGGTCTTGACCCGACGCTCGACGGCGTACTCGAACAGCGCCGGGCGCAGATTTCGGCATTGCGACGGAGACTTCCGGGGTGACGACGTGGAACGCGACCAGTTCGCAGCAACTACGTATTCCGGCCGCGGCCCCGGAGACGCACATTGCCCATGCTAGAAAAAGCCCCAGGAGCCTTTCATGTTCACCAGCCGTAACGTCCTCATCAGCCTCGTGGCTGCCGCCGCCTGCTTCGCGATTCCCACGCAGGCCGCCGACAGCGTGTTCACGGCGGTCATGGACGGGGCACAGTGCCTGCCCGAGCCGATCATGACGTCGGCGACCGGCGCCGTCGAACTCCGCGTCAGCGCGGATGGCAAGACAGTCAATTACAAGATCACGCTCAACAAGCTGTCGAATCCGTCGCAGGCCGACCTGCACGTCGGCGCCGCAAGCCAGAACGGACAGTCCGTGGTCAAGCTGTGGCCGCTGGGCAATGCGGCCGCCAAGCGTGGTGAATTCACCGGCGTGCTGGCGGAAGGTTCGTTCGATGCCAGCGACTTCATCGGGCCGATGACGGGCTCGCCGATGTCCGACCTGCTGGACGAGATCCGCGCCGGCAACACGTACGTCAACGTGCACACCTACGACGGCATGGACCCGCCCTACTCGGGTCCGGGCGACTACCGCGTCGGTGAGATCCGCGGCCAGCTGAAGTAGACCTTAGAGGCGGAATACCCGCCGTGCATTGGCGCCGAGAAAGCTTGCGGCAATCTCGGCGCCGAGTTGCATTTCCGCCAGGCCCTCGAGCGCGCGCGCCGGCGGAATCATCGGCCAGTTCGTGCCGAACAACACCTTGTGACGACCGTGACCGCGCAGGTAATCGACCAGCGCGGCCGGATACCGCCTGACCGTGTAAGCCGACGTATCGATGTAGACGTTCGGATGCTTGGTTGCGACGGCGATCATCTCCTCGGTCCACGGATAGCCGATGTGACCGCCAACGACGACGAGGTCCGGAAAGTCGATTGCCACCTGATCGATGTACGGGATCGGCCGGCCGAACTCCGACGGCAGCAGCGGGCCGGTGTGCCCGACCTGCGTGCAGAACGGGATGCCCAGCTCGCAGCACTCGCTGTAGACCGGGTAGAAGCGCGCATGCGTCGGCGGCAGTTCCCACAGCCACGGCAGCACGCGCACGGCCTTGAAGCCGAGTTCACGCACGCAGCGCCGCAGTTCCTTGACCGCAGCCCGCGGTTTCGAAATGTCCAGCGAGCCCACTCCGACCAGCCGGTCGGGTGCCTGACGCACGAAAGACGCGACTTCGTCGTTGGCGATCAGGTCGCCGTGCGGCCCCGTCCACGCGCTGATCAGGCTGCGACCCACGCCGCCCTCGTCCATGGCCGCCAGTGTGGCCGCAACGGGCATTTCCCCCGCTGTCGCGGCGAGCCCGCCCTTCGTCCAGCGCCGGAGGGACTCGAACATCGGGTGGTTGAGGTGACGCGCAGTCGGGTGCTGCGCCCAGGCGTCGATGATTTCCGCGGTCATGCGCACGAGGATCGCGCCGCACGCGTCACGATGCAATCACGGCACCACCCGAGTGAGGAGGTGCCGATCAAACCACTCCAGTGTCTCCTTCTCGACCTGGAACCGTGGCAGGTTGCCGTGGCCGGCCTCGAACAGCACATGCTTTTTCTGGTCCGCGGGCGAGCCCAGTAGCTCAAACAGTCGCTGCTGCGCTTCGGGCGGGGAATCAATGTCCCAGCGGCCATTCAGCATCAGCACCGGCTGCGTCACGCGCGGTACGTAGTTGTACGGTTGTTCGCTGGCTGGCAAGCCATTGCGCAGACCCGATCCGCCGCTATAAAGCACGGCCGCACCGATGCGTTTCTCGACGGCGAGTAGCGGCAGCATTGCATCCGACCCGAAACTGATGCCGAACCAACCGAGCTTGCGGGCATCGATGCCTTCGCGCGTGGTCAGGTAATCGATCGTCCGCCCCAGTTCCGCGCGCCAATGGCGCAATTGCAACCGAGTAAGCTCGGCAGGGCTCATCGACTGCATGCGCTCGGCCGACCACTGGCGTTCAAAGGCGCCGTCGAAAGCCACGACGGCCAGCGCCCAGCCCGACTTCAGCAGGAAGTCGAGCGGAATTCCACCCGTCGCCGGATCGAATCCTGCGGTCGTGACCGGCGCGATGAACTCTCCCGAGTGCGGCATGTAGAAGATGACGCCGGACGGCGAGCGACGGTCCGTCGGCAGGAAAAGCTGCACCGCAAACGACGTGTCGTCGTAGCCCGTCGGCAGCGTGACCCGCTCGACCGTCCACGCGGGATTCGACGAATCGGCTGTCCCGATGCGCGGCACAATCTTCGTCGCCCGGTAGTCGAGCTGTTGCGCGAGAACCGCGTAGCCGGCGTCGCTGACCGGCTCCAAAGCCGCATAGTCGATGGCCCGCTTGGCTACGGGCCGGCGCATATCGTCGTCCGTTGGCCCGGCCTGCACGGTTCGCATGCAGCGGAATCCGGTGGCGGCGGATCGGTCGGTCGGCGGCGCCTCGTCGGGCTGCAGGTACAGGTATCGCGGCTCGTCGAACGAGCCGCCCGCGACCCAGCGGCCCAGGGATCCCTGGGTCCACAGCCATTCGCGCGCGTTGCCGGCCATGTCGTAGGTGCCGTGCGGCCCGAGGCTGCTGAGCTGGCCGACGGGCGCGAGTTCCCGACCAGCGAAATTACTGCCTTGCACGATCGCCGATGCAACCGATTCCCAGAACTCGACAATTGATCCGGCGGCGCGGTACCAGTGATACGCCGTCGGCAGTTCCTTGCCGCGGAATCGACAGTACGCCGCCGCCTCGTACCAGCTCACTCCGGTCACGGGGTGGTCGGCCTTGCCGTCCGGATGGGTGCCCGCGCGCCACGTCGAGGGCCCTTGCCGGCCGGTCAGGTCGACGAACGCCGCGACGGCGGTCTGCCACTCGCCGCCGTCGGCGAACGGCAGGTCCCGCCAATGGTCAGCCTCGGTATAGCCGCCAGCATTGACGAATTCCTTGAAATTCCGATTGCGGACCTCGAAGCGATCAATGAAGAACGCGGGCACTTGGACGAGGTCGTTGCCGACGCCGGGGATCAGCGCCGGAATCGACGGCACGAGCACCATGCCGTCCGGCGACGTCGCCGCGTCGGCGAGCGGGATCGAGAGGTCGACGCCCTTCACGAGTTGCCGGATGTCGGCGTCGGGGGCATTACCGAGTTGCAGTCCGGGATTGCGCAGCGCCAGCAGCGCGGTGTCGTGGCCTTCCTTCTCGATGCGCCAGAGCCCAACGCCGATCGGCATGGCGATGTCCCGCAGAGGCGTCGCGCCGATGAATCGCCAGTCCTGCTCCCCGCCGGCGTAGGGCCGGTAGAACACCTTCGCCCCGTCCGGCACCGTATCCAACGTGACCTTCGCGGAAAACGACGACTGGAGTTCGCGGAGTACCGGATCGTGCGGCGTGACGCGTTCGATCTCGCGGGCGAGGTCGAAGGCGGCAACGTAGTCGTCGGCGGCGATCAGGGCTTGCAATCGCGGTAGCGCGTCCTCGCGCGCCCAGCGCTCCTGGCCGCGCTTCTGCAGTGTCCAGGTGAGCAATGCCGCCATCCCGACCAGTGCCGCCAGCGCCGGAATGATCCAACGTCCCGGCGGCATCCAGCGCGCACGCGTCGTCGATTCGCGCGCGCTGGCGATCGCTGGCTCTATAGCGGCCGGCTCGATGTTGATTCGCGATTCGATGGCCGCGACGACCGCGTCGCAGATCTCGTCCTGCAGCGCGAACGCATCCTGCAGTTGCCGGTCGTAGCGCTCCGCCCACAGGTGACGGTCGGCGGGCGCATCGATCAGCTGGGCGGTCACGCGCACGCGGTCCCCGATCTTGCGCACGCTGCCTTCGACCACGTAGCGACAGCCGAGCTCGCGCGCGATCGTGCGCGTGTCGGCGGCGCGATCCTTGTACGAGTGGGAGGACTGGCGCGAAACCACACGGATGCGGTCCGAAGCCTGCAGCCGCGTCAGCAGGTCCTCGACGATCCCGTCCGCAAGATGCCCCTGTTCCGTTTCGCCGGTCAGGTTAGCGAAGGGCAGCACCGCGATGCCGCTCGACTCGACGGGCGAGACCTTGCCGGCGCGCACGATGTCGTGCGTCCACGCGAGGACCACGGCCGCGGGGAATCCGAGGATCAACAGGACGGTGACGAACGTCGATGTCCATTCGGGCAGCTTGAGCGCGGGCCCAACGGTCGCGCTTACCTGGATCAGCAGCCAGGCGATCACCGCGTAGGTGGCCGCGACGCGCAGGACCTTTCGTTGCTTGAGTTCCTCGAACAGCGACATGGCCGTGAGCATAGGGGATCGGAGCGGATGTGCCTACATCGGGCTTCCTGCCCATAGGTGACCCCTATCGTTCTACGCATAACAATCTATTGGCTCTACCGGGCCAGACCCCGGACAATGCTCACCATCGAAGCCATATCCCCCTTGCCGCCCTGGCAAAACCACCTGGAGCCAACACCCATGTCGCTGATCAACACCGCCATCCCGGCGTTCAAGACGCAGGCCTTCCACAACGGCAAGTTCGTCGAAGTGAGCAACGAGTCGATGAAGGGCAAGTGGTCGGTCGTCATCTTCATGCCGGCGGCCTTCACCTTCAACTGCCCGACCGAAGTCGAGGACGCGGCCGACAACTACGCCGAGTTCCAGAAGATGGGCGCCGAAGTTTATATCGTCACGACCGACACGCACTTCTCGCACAAGGTGTGGCATGAGACCTCGCCAGCCGTCGGCAAAGCGAAGTTCCCGCTGGTCGGCGACCCGACGCACACCCTGACGCGCGGCTTCGGCGTGCACATCGAAGAAGCGGGCCTCGCGCTGCGCGGCACGTTCGTGATCAACCCGGACGGCGTGATCAAGACCCTCGAGATCCATGACAACGCCATCGCGCGCGACGTCAAGGAAACGCTGCGCAAGCTGAAGGCCGCGCAGTACGTCGCCGCGCACCCGGGCGAAGTGTGCCCGGCGAAGTGGAACGACGGTTCGAAGACGATCAAGCCGTCACTCGACCTCGTGGGCAAGATCTGATGCTCGACGCTGACCTCAAGCAACAGCTCGAGGGCTACCTCGGTCGGCTCACGCAGCCGATCGAGGTCACCGCGGCCCTCGACGACTCCGGCGCGGCCCGCGAAATGCAGGAGCTGCTGCAGGAAATCGCACCGCTGTCGAGCCTGATCAGCTATCGCGAGATGCGCGGCAGCGAGATACCCGCAGGCATACGCACGCCCTCATTCCGGATTACGCGGGTCGGCGCCGACCTCGGGCTCGACTTCGCGGGTATCCCGCTGGGCCACGAGTTCACGTCGCTCGTGCTCGCCCTGCTGCAGGCCGGCGGCTATCCACCCAAGGTCGACGCACCCGTGATCGAGCAGATCAAGGCGCTCAAGGGTGAGTTCAACTTCGAAATCTTCATTTCGCTGTCGTGCCACAACTGCCCGGAGGTCGTGCAGTCGCTGAACCTGCTGGCCGTTCTGAACCCCGGCGTGCGCACGACGATGATCGACGGCGCGCTGTTCCAGGCCGAAGTCGAGGCCCGGCAGATCATGGCCGTGCCGTATGTGTTCCTGAACGGCAGGGAGTTCTCGCAGGGGCGCATCAGCCTCGAGGAGATCCTCGCAAAAATCGACACCAGCGCGGGTGACCGCGCCGCCGAGACGATCAACGCCAAGGAGCCGTTCGACGTGCTCGTCGTCGGCGGTGGCCCTGCGGGCTCGTCTGCGGCCATCTACGCGGCCCGCAAGGGTATCCGCACGGGGGTCGTCGCGGACCGTTTCGGCGGCCAGGTGATGGACACGCTCGGCATCGAGAATTTCATCTCGGTCAAGGCGACCGAGGGCCCGAAGCTTGCGGCGGCGCTCGAGGAGCACGTCAAGCACTACGAAGTCGACATCATGAACCTGCAGCGCGCGGCCGCCCTGGAACCGGCGGGCGACGACGGGCTGTTCACGGTGAAGCTCGAGAGCGGCGCGCACGTGAAGAGCAAGACGGTGATCATCTCCACTGGCGCGCGCTGGCGGCAGATGAACGTACCGGGCGAGAAAGAGTACTCCGGCAAGGGCGTGGCCTACTGCCCGCACTGCGACGGCCCGCTGTTCAAGGGCAAGCGCGTCGCGGTGATCGGCGGCGGCAACTCCGGCGTCGAAGCCGCTATCGACCTCGCGGGGATCGTCGCGCACGTCACGCTGATCGAGTTTGACGGCAGGCTCCGAGCCGACGAGGTGCTGCAACGCAAGCTCCGCAGCCTGCCGAACGTGCGCGTGATCGTGTCAGCGCAGACCACCGAAGTGCACGGCGCCGACGGCAAGGTCAATGCGCTGAGCTACAAGGACCGAGCCTCGGGTGAGATCCACCGCGTCGAGCTCGAAGGCGTGTTCGTGCAGATCGGTCTGCTGCCCAACACCGACTGGCTCAAGGGCACGCTGACGCTGTCGAATCGCGGCGAAATCGAAGTCGACGCCAGGGGCCAGACGTCGTTGCCGGGCGTGTTCGCGGCGGGCGACGCCACGACGGTACCGTACAAGCAGATCATCATCGCGATGGGCGAAGGCTCGAAGGCGGCGCTCAGCGCGTTCGATCACCTGATCCGGGTGCCGGTGCCAGCGTCGGGGGAAGCCGCGGCGGCTTGAGGGCCCGATAGCGGTTTTCACCACTGCCCCGGGAGCAAGCGGCGGATTACCGTTTGCCGGTCAATCGGTTATGGCCCCGGAGCACGCGATGGAAAGATTCAGCCTGTTGTTAACGACTGACTACGGCCTGATGAGCCTCGGCGTCATCCTGTTCATCATCGTGATGGGCTTTTACCTGTCGGGAAAGCTCAAGAAGCTGATGAACCAGGAGCCGGGCAAGGAAGGCTGGCAGTAACCTCAGTCCCGCATCAGGTCCAGCAGGTGCGACCCTACGGCGAGCACGTGCACGATACCGACGCAGATCAACGCGCGCACTGAAAGGATGTGCCAGCCACGCCAGGCAACGGCGTCGCTC
>JAABQQ010000216.1 GCA_011391405.1 Gammaproteobacteria bacterium | reverse complement strand
GTTTCGAAGCCGCGACCGGCCGGCAGCGGTGCCCGCAGCCAGCCAGGCTTACGGCCCGCAGGTGTCACCGGCGCGCTCGAGGCGGCGGCCTTGATGCCATCACGAATTGCCGTAAACCCTTGGGCTGTCTGGTATTTTTCGCCGCTCGTGACAGCCGTTTTAAGGCCGGGGACAACCGGGATGCCTTTGAACTCGCTCATGGGCGGGCATTGTACTTGTGGTGCACTGACGCGTCCGCGACGTTCACGAACGCAGTCGCGCGTTCAACGCATCGAGCCGCTCCGGCGTGCCGATGTCGAGCCAGTCGCCCTCGAACACTTCCACGCTGACGCGTCCGTTGACGGCAGCCGTACGCAGCAGTGGCGCCAGCTTGAAGATGCCGTCCGCGCAGCCGTTGAACAGCGACGGGTGATACACGCCGAGTCCCGAGAACGTGCATTTCGGCAAAGCCGCGATCCTGTCCGCCACGGACGTGTCCGCCGCCGCTTCCGGCACGGGCTCGATCATGCGTTCCGCGTCGAACGCGAAATCGCCCTGGCGATTGTGATCGGGGTTCGGCACCAGCACGAGGTGCGCCTGGTCCTTGCCTGGCAGTCCTTGCGCGTACCTCTCGCGCAGGTCGGCGAAGGGATACTGCATCCAGACGTCGCCGTTCAGCACCACGAACGGCTCGACACCCATCGGGCACAGCAACGGCAACGCACGGAAGATGCCGCCGCCCGTCTCGAGCGGTTGCGGACCCTCCTCGCTGTAGTCGATTTTCAGGCCGTAGCGCGAACCGTCGCCGAGCGCCGCCGGGATCTGCTCGCCAAGCCACGACAGGTTGACGACCACTGCGCTGAACCCGGCCGTCGCCAGCGCATAGAGGTGATGCTCGATCAGCGCCATGCCGCCCACGTCGAGCAGCGGCTTCGGACGGCCGAGCGTGAGCGGCCGCATGCGCTCGCCCCTGCCCGCCGCGAGGATCATCGCTTTCAACGTGTGTGGCCCTCGAGCCTGGCGATCACAGCGGGCAGGACACGCGTCGCGATTGTGTCGCCGAGTTCGCCGAAATCGGCATGGCGCGCGCACGAGTCCACCGCGTACTGCAGCGTGCGTGGAATGTCGGCCAGGTACCCGGGCTTGCCGTCCCGGTGGCAGAGTCGCGCGAATATGCCGCCGACCTTGAGGTGGCGCTGCACACCCATGAGGTCGAACCAGCGCAGGAACTGCGCTTCGTCCCGGCCTGCCGACAGCCCGGCCGCGAGCGCGAGACGGCGGAACTCCAGTGCCCACTTGACTACGCGCTCCTGCGGCCAGGCGATGTAGCTGTCACGCAGCAGCGAAACGAGGTCGTACGTGAGGCCGCCGCGCACGGCGTCCTGAAAATCGATGATGCCGGGATTGGCTGCGGGGCAGACCATCAGGTTGCGAGAGTGATAGTCGCGATGCACGAAGCCCTGCGGCTGCTCGAGGGCGTTGGCGACCAGCGCAGTCATCGCCTCCTGCAGCACCTGCGCTTCGCGTGCACTCAACTCCAATGACAGGTGGCGCTGCAGCAGCCAGTCGGGAAAGAGACTCATCTCGAAACGCAGCAGCTTCTCGTCGTACGGCGGCAGTTCCGCGGCGTGCTGCGCGCCGCGAGCCTGGATCTGGACCAGCGCTGCCAGCGCGTCGGCATACAGCGGATCGGCCTGGCCCGGCTTGGTGAGCTCCGGCAGGTACATCGTCGTGCCGAGGTCGGTCAGCAGCAGGAACCCTTCCCGTTCCGATCGTTGCAGGATGCGCGGCGCATGCACGCCGATCTCCTGCAGCATGGCGGCAACGCGCAGGTAGGGCCCGACGTCTTCCTTGCCGGGAGGCGCATCCATGACGATCAGCGAAGCCTGTCCCGCGCGCGTCACACGGAAATAACGGCGGAAACTCGCGTCAGCGGATGCCGGCGCGATGCCGTACTGGCGCATGCCGAGGTCTCGTTCGAGCCACTGGCGGAGCAACTCGAGACGCGGATCGTCCTGGCCCGTGGCCGGCAAATGCGGGCGTGATTCGTTCAAGCGGGGACCCCGGTTGCGCTGGAAAACGGACAGGCAATAGTCGGATGCGACGATTCGCGCGCAATTATAATCGTGCGGATGACGACGCCGTGCTCTGGTTCCCCGCGCCTGCAGCAGGTGCTGCAGGCCACCCTGCGGAGGGCGGCGGCCTGCGCCTGGCTCGGGGCCGCGTCCGCCCAGGCGCAGGAACAGCCGCCGGTCCCGGCACCCGCGCAAGCCACGATAGTCGCCGAACCTGCACGCGGCGACCGATGCGCCGTCCAATCCATCGTCGACCCGCGCATCGAGGAACTGCTCCAGGCCGACCCGGACGACCCGCAGATCCACGTCACCAGCGATACCGGCGAACTCGGCCGTGCCGGCGATGCCGAACTGCGCGGCAACGTGCAGATCCGCATGGGCCAGCGCCTGCTCACGGCCGACCAGGCTTCGATCAATGCCGAACAACGCAGCGTCGAACTGAACGGCGACATCGAATACCTCGACCCGCAGATGCACGTGCGCGGCAAGGGCGGCTCGTTCCAGGAAGGCGGCGTGGGCAGTTTCGCAGGCGCCGAATTCGAACTGCGCGAGCAGTCGGTGCGGGGCGCGGCGGCAAACGCAAGGTTCAGGCAATCCGGTCAGATCGGTCTCGAGGGCGTGCGCTACACGGCCTGCCCCCCGGGTAACGAGGACTGGAGTATCGCCGCGGGCACGATCGAAATCGACCAGAAAACCCTGATCGGCACCGGGCGCGACGTACGCATCGAATTTCTCGGCGTGCCGGTGTTCTACACGCCCTGGATCTCGTTTCCCGTTGGCGACCAGCGCAAGTCCGGTCTGCTGTTCCCGACGATCGGCAGCGGCAGCCGCACCGGCACGCAGATTGCCGTGCCCTACTACTGGAACCTGGCCGAGAACTACGACGCCACGCTCACCTCACGCTGGTATTCGTCGCGCGGCATCCGGTTCGATCCGGAGCTGCGCTACCTGAGCGAACGCAGCCGCAGCCAGCTCAACGTCGAATACCTGGTCAACGACCAGGAAACCGGCGAAGCCCGCGGCGTCATCGATTGGCGCCACGTCACGCGCTTCGCGCCCCGCACCCGACTGCTGATCGACGCGACCGACGTGAGCGACAACGACTATTTCGAGGACTTCGGCGTCGGCTTCGAGGGCACGAGCGTCCAGTTCGTCAATCGTTACATCGACCTGCGGCACGACACCGCCGCCTGGACGCTCAATGCCCGCGCGCAGGGCTACCAGGTCATCGACAACACGCTGGCCGCGGCGGACGAGCCCTACCGCATCGCGCCACAGCTGACGGCACTCGGGCGCTGGCGCGATTTCGCAGGCGGCCTGTCGGGCTCCGTGTTCGCCGAGGCGACCAATTTCCAGCGCGAGCTGGGACCCCAGGGGGTCCGCCTCGACGCCGAGCCGTCACTTGAGTGGCGTGTTGACCGCAACGGCGGGTTCCTCGCGGCGGGCGCGGCTTACCGGTACACACAATACCTGCTGGACGAGACCGCGCCGGGCACCGACGATTCACCGGATCGCTCGCTGCCGTCGGCCAGTCTCGACGCGGGATTCACCCTGGAACGTGCGTCGGGCTCGCAAGGCAAGCGCATTCAGACGCTCGAGCCGCGAATGCTGTACCTGTACGTGCCGTACCAGAACCAGGATGACCTGCCGGTGTTCGATACCGGCATTCCCGATCTGAATCTCGTGCAGTTGTTCCGCACCAACCGCTACGTGGGCCCGGACCGGATCGGAGACGCGAATCAGGTCAGCGTCGGCGTCACCACCCGCCTGCTCGACTCGAGCCGCGGTCGCCAGTACCTGAGCGCCACGCTCGGGCAGGCGTTCTACTTCCAGGACCCGCGCGTCGCACTGCCGGACGAGCCCGTGCGCGATCGCTCGGCGTCCGACGTCGTGGCCGAAGTCGAGCTCAACGCGTACAAGAACTGGAACGCGCGCTTTGCCTACCAGTGGAACCCGGACGAGACCCAGGGCGAGCGTTCCGAGACCTTCGTGCAGTACAACCCGACGCCAGGCCGGGTGATCAACGCGGGTTACCGGTTCCGGCGCGACCTGCTCGAGCAAGTCGACGTGTCGGGCGCCTGGCCGATCAACAACCAGTGGCGCGGCTTCGCGCGCTTCGTCTATTCGCTGCAGGAAGAAAACACGCTCGACCAGTTCCTGGGCCTCGAATATTCGTCGTGCTGCTGGGCCGTGCGCGTGATCGGTCGACGCTTCGTCTCCAGCCGCTCGGGGGCTGCCGAAACGTCGATCGGCCTGCAGCTGGAACTGAAGGGTTTGTCGAGTGTCGGAGTCGACAACGAAGCTTTCCTGCGCGAAGCGATTCGGGGATACTCCTCGCCTGCGTCCGCGCCCCGACTCTGAGATGCCCTTGAAATATAAGCAGTTTTTCGGCGTAGCCGTCCTGTTGTTCGCCGCTGTGGGCACCGTTCATGCCCAGTCCAAGGACCTGAGCTCATCCGGCGTGCTGCTGGACCGGGTCGCCGCCGTCGTCAACGACGGCCTGGTGCTGCGCAGCGAGGTCGAGAGGCAGATGTCCACGGTCAGCGCGCGCATCCAGCAGGCGGGCCAGCAGCTGCCACCGCGTAACGTCCTGCGCCAGCAGGTGCTCGAGCGCCTCGTGCTGCAGGAGCTGCAGATGCAACGCGCCGACCGCCTCGGCCTGAAGATCTCGGACGAGATGGTGAACACCGCGCTCACCGATGTCGGCGCACGCAACAACATCAAGTTCAGCGACCTGCCGGCCACGCTCGAGGCCCAGGGCATCGATTATCGCGACTACCGCGAGGAAGTCCGCCGCGAGATGACGCTGCAGGGGCTGCGCCAGCGCGACGTGCTCGCGCGCGTGTACGTGTCGCCGCGTGAAGTCGAGCAATGCGTCGCAAAGCGCAATGCCTCGCCGGGCGCCGAC
Source organism: Gammaproteobacteria bacterium (assembly GCA_011391405.1). Lineage (GTDB taxonomy): Bacteria > Pseudomonadota > Gammaproteobacteria > Steroidobacterales > Steroidobacteraceae > RPQJ01. The sequence goes on along the minus strand of JAABQQ010000216.1, from coordinate 84,548 downwards.
AACGAATTCAATCTTGCGCACATCCTGGTCGCCATTCCGGGTACGGCGGACGAAAAACAGATCGCGGAGCGTACCTCGCGCGCGCAGGCCGTTTACGAACGCGCGACGAAGAGCGAAGACTTCGCGCAACTTGCCATCACCTACTCCGACTCCGGCACCGCGCTCGAAGGCGGCGCGCTCGGCTGGCGCAAGGCGGGTCAGTTGCCCTCGTTCGTCGCCGACATCATCCCCACGCTGCAGGCCGGCGAAGTGACGCAGCCGATCCGCACGCCCAGCGGTCTGCACATTTTCAAGGTGCTCGAGATCCGCGGCGGTCAGGCGCCGGCGCTGGTGTCGCAGGTGCACGCCCGGCACATCCTCATGAAACCCACGGAAGTGATGGACGACGAGACCGTGCGGCAGAAGCTCGCGCAGATCCGCGACCGCGTCCTGAAGGGCGAGAGTTTCGAAGCGGTCGCCTCGGTCACGTCCGAAGATCCGGGTTCGGCCGCAGCGGGCGGCGACCTCGGCTGGGCCGGGCCCGGCAGCTTCGTGCCCGAATTTGAAAAGCAGATCGATGCACTCGCCGAGAACGAGATCAGCCCACCGTTCCGCACGCAGTTCGGCTGGCACATCGTGCAGTTGCTCGGTCGCCGCACCTACGACGCGACCGAGGACATGACACGCAACCGTTGCGTCAGCCAGCTGCGCGAAGCGCGTGCGGACGAAGAAACGGAAATCTGGCTGCGCCGGCTGCGCGACGAAGCGTTCGTCGAATACCGGATGTGAACACCACGGGCCGATCGCGCCGTGCCGCAGCGCTGCGCACCGTCGCCATCACGACCGGTGAGCCGGCAGGCATCGGCCCCGATCTCTGCACCGAGCTGCTCGACACGGCGCCGCAGGGCTGCCGTATCGTCCTGATCGGTGACCGCTCCCTGTTCGGCCGCGCGCGACCGCGCAGCGCCCGCAAGCTCAAACTGCCGGACTTCGATGCGACGAGCCTGCCACGCGCTGGCGTCGAGCTCCTGCACGTGCCGCTGGCGGAACCGGCACGGCCCGGCATCCTGGCGACCGCAAACGCACGTTACGTCCTCGAGACGCTCGACGTCGCCGTCGGCGGCTGCGCAGCGGGTGCGTTCCAGGCGATCGTGACCGCGCCCGTGCAGAAATCGATCATCAACGAAGCCGGCGTCCCGTTCACCGGGCACACGGAATACCTCGCCAGGCGCACCGGCGTGCGCCTGCCCGTGATGCTGCTGGTCGGCGGCGGGTTGCGCGTAGCACTCGCGACCACGCACCTGCCGTTGCGGAAAGTCAGCGCGGCCATCACGCCGTCGCGACTCGAGGCCGTGCTGCGCATCGTGGCGGGCGACCTGCAGTCGATGTTCGGGCTGCGGCGGCCGCGGATCCTGGTGCTCGGCTTGAACCCGCACGCCGGCGAGGGCGGTCACCTCGGGCGCGAAGAAATCGAGGTGATCGAGCCGACACTGGCGGCACTGCGCGGCGACGGACTCGATCTCGTCGGCCCCGTTCCGGCCGACACTGCGTTCGTGCCGCAACGGCTCAAGGGTATCGACGCCGTCGTCGCCATGTTCCACGACCAGGGCCTCCCGGTACTGAAGCACGCGAGCTTCGGCCACGCCGTCAACGTCACGCTCGGTCTGCCGATCGTGCGCACGTCCGTCGATCACGGCACGGCGCTCGATCTTGCCGGTACGCGCAAGGCCGATCCCGGCAGCCTGCAGGCTGCGTTTGCGCTTGCGCTCGAACTGAGCCAGCGCGCGCGGCACCAGGCATCGCACTGGTGAAGCACGGTCACGCCAAGAAGCGCTACGGGCAGCACTTCCTGCACGACCCCGGCACGATCGACCGGATCGTGCGCGCCATCGACCCGCGTCCGGGTGATCGGCTCGTGGAAATCGGCCCCGGCCGCGGCGCAATCACGGCGCCTGTCCTTGCACTGGCAGGCAGGCTCGAGGTGGTCGAGATCGATCGCGACGTCGTGCCACTGCTGCAGACGCATTGCCGGGGACGTGGCGAGCTGCACGTTCACCTCGCCGACGCGCTCAAGTTCGACTTTCGCGCGCTGCGCGGCGACGGGCCGAAGCTGCGGCTGATCGGCAACCTGCCATACAACGTTTCGACGCCGCTGCTCTTCCACTTCATCTCGCAGCTCGACGCCTTCGCCGACATGCACTTCATGCTGCAGAAGGAAGTGGTCGTGCGCATGGCGGCCGCGCCCGGATCGGGCGACTATGGCCGACTCACGGTGATGCTCGCACCGCACGTCAAAGTGGAACGGCTTTTCGACATTGGCGCCGGCGCATTCAAACCGGCCCCCCGGGTCACCTCGACGTTTTTCGCGTTGACCCCACAGGTCACGCCACCGTTCGAAATCGCCGACCAGGCCGCGTTCGCAGCCTTGGTGGCGGCTGCATTCTCGAAGCGCCGCAAGACATTGCGCAATGCGCTGATGGGCCTGCTCGACGTGGCAGGGATCGTGGCCGCGGGCGTGGATCCCGGGGCACGGGCCGAAACGCTCGCCCCGGCCCGGTTTGCCGCCCTGGCGAGCCAGTGGGTCGCCCGACGAGGGGACGCGCCCGGCGTTATTCCGGCAGAATGATTCCGGATTGGTGGCCCCTCCGGCGCCGCCTATAATCTTCCCTGGACCGCTTTTCGCACCGGAACCACGCGTTCCACGGAGCACACCATGCGCGAATACAAGAAGATCCTGCTCGCTGTGGACATCACCGAAGGCAGCGAAAAAATCGCCGAGCGGGCGCGTGACGTCGCCGAGCGGTACGGGGCCGAAGTCATCCTGCTGCACGTCGTGGAATACGTCCCCGTCGAACCGATGGGCGAGGCCTTGCTGCCGGCCGTGCAGATCGAAGGCGAGCTGATCGAGCGCGCCACGCGGCGCATCGCCGAACTCGCGCAGAAGGCGGGCCTCGAAAAGGCGGAGCGCATCGTCCAGGCCGGCAACATCAAGGCCGAGCTCGTGCGTGTCGCCACGGACCGCGGCGTCGACCTGATCGTGCTCGGCAGCCGCGAACGCCACGGCCTGTCGATCATGTTCAACCAGACCGAGGACACGATCCTGCATGCGGCGCCGTGCGACGTGCTCGCCGTGCGCTGGAAAAAGACATGACGACGGCTGCGGCGCATCGCATCCGCGTGGACGTCAGCACGAACTACGTCGAGGACCAGTCGAACCCGGGCGAGGGCCGGTTCGTGTTCGCGTACACGATCACGATCCGCAACGAAGGGACGCAGCCGGCCCGCCTCGTGACGCGCCACTGGCTCATCACCGACGCCAACGGCAAGGTGCAGGAAGTGGTCGGCGACGGCGTCGTCGGCGAACAGCCGCACCTGCAGCCGGGCCAGGGGTTCCGGTATTCCAGCGGCGCCATCCTCGAGACGCCGGTCGGCGCGATGCAGGGCAAGTACCACATGGTCGCGGACGACGGCGAGCAGTTCGACGCGCCGATCGCGCCGTTCCGGCTCGCCATGCCGGGCGTGCTGCACTGACGGGCTAGATGGCCGTCTATGCGATCGGCGACGTCCAGGGCTGCAAGGACGAGCTGGACACTCTCCTCGACCGCCTGCGGTTCGACGCGTCGCGCGATCGGCTCTGGTTCGTCGGCGACCTGGTCAACCGCGGACCACGGTCCCTCGACACACTGCGCTTCGTCAAGTCACTCGGCGATGCCGCCATTGCCGTCCTCGGCAATCACGACCTGCACCTGCTCGCGCTCGCGCGCGGCGGCGCGGATTGGCGCGACCGCGATGCAGGGCTGCGTCCCATCGTCGACGCGCCGGACGCCGACCAACTGCTCGACTGGCTGCAGACGCGTCCACTGCTGCACCACGACGCACGCCTCGGCCTCTCGCTGCTGCACGCGGGCCTGCCGCCGCAGTGGACCCTGCGGACGGCGGCGACCTGTGCTGACGAGGTGCAACGCCGGCTGAGCGGCGAAATGGCCGGGCAGCTCTACGCACGCATGTACGGCAACGAGCCAGACACCTGGCGGGACGACCTCGACGGCTGGGATCGCATCCGCTTCACGATCAACGCGTTCACGCGACTGCGCGTGTGCGATGCCGCAACGGGCCGCATGGTGCTCAAGTTCAAGGGCGTGCCTGCATCCGCACCGCAGGGCACGCAGCCGTGGTTTCGCATTCCCTGGCGCAAATCGGCCGGCGAACGACTCGTCTTCGGCCACTGGTCTGCCATGGGTTACGTGGACGAGGATCAAGCGCTCGGCCTCGACACGGGATGCGTCTGGGGGGGCACACTGACCGGGCGGCGCATCGACGTGCCCGACGCCCTGCCGGTGCAGGTGGCGAACCAGACCGGCGGACTGCCGCTCGAGGACTGAGTCGACGATCCGGCTTCAGGGTCGCGCGGGCTCGGCGACCGCTGCCGGCTTCGCGTGGAGCGATTCGAGCCTGAGGTGGACCGAACCGAACTGCGACGCGCGCGGCATGCACGTCAGCGACGAACCGGGTGCCTCGCGAATTCCCAGCGGCTCCAGTACCCGCGGCAGCAGTTGCTCGAGCAGTTCGCAGTCGCCGTCCTCGATGCGATCTTTGCGCCGGCCCACGAATTCGACGACTTGGCGCTGGGCGGGGAACTGCGCTGTCGCAGCGTCGACCACCGCGCCGTTACCCTGCACCTTGGACACCAGTTCGCGTTTCGACCTGCCCGCCTCGATCGCCGAGAGCAACTCCGGCGTCGCCTCGGTCGGGACGGCGACCTTGATGCGCGCCGTCGGAATCTGCTGGATGCCCGGACCTTCGGTGCAGCCGACCCACACCTTCGGCTCGGGACGGGCGCCCAGCGCCTCCAGGATGTACTCGATCTTGTTCTCCAGCCCGCCGCACGAGTAGTAGGTGCCACGGCCGAAATAGGTGAACGTGAACTCGTGCTCCGTCCAGACCGCATTGACGGTCGGGCCAGCCCCCGCCGGGCTGGCGTCCGCTGCCGTCTGTGCCCCGGCAGGCGCCCCGACACCCGACGCGGCGAATGCCAGCATCAGCAGGGCCGGACCGATGCGGAGTCTGCGTCGGCTCATGGTGGCTAATTTATACTCGGACCATGCAGTCTTTGACACCGTTCAACCTCCGGCAGTGGATCGACGCGCACCGGGCCGAACTGCGCCCACCCGTCTGCAACAAGCAGGTGTTCGAACAGGGTGAGTTCATCATCATGGTGGTTGGCGGCCCGAACACCCGCCACGACTACCATGACGACCCGGGCGAGGAATTCTTCTACCAGCTCGAAGGCGACATGCTGCTGCGGACGGTCCAGGACGGGAGGCGCGTGGATATTCCCATCCGCGAGGGCGACGTGCTGCTGCTGCCTGCCCATGTACCGCACTCTCCGCAGCGTTTTGCCGATACCGTCGGGCTCGTCGTGGAGCGCAAGCGCGGTCCCGGCGAAGCCGATGGCTTCCTCTGGTACTGCGAACGCTGCGACGCGCGCCTTTACAGCGAATACCTGCAGATCACCAACATCGAAACGCAACTGCCGCCGGTTTTCGAACGGTTCTGGTCGAATCCCGAGCACACGGTCTGCCGCGCGTGCGGCACCGCACTGAGGAAGTGACCCCTTGAACGGCCTGGAGTTCACTGCCGGCGACCGGCGTTGGCGTGCGGACGTCACCGCGCCCGCGGATCTTGCCATCGTGCTCGAGTTCAATGGCGCACAACCGAGCTTCTTCGTCGCAACGCCAGCCTCGAGCGAGCCCCTGCGGATCGGCGGCTTCACCGGCAGCGTCGCGAACGGTGCCAGTTGCAATTGCGCAGTGCATTCGCTGGCCCCGCATTGCCACGGCACCCACACCGAATGCATCGGGCACGTAACGCGCAGTCCGGTCACAGTTGCGAGCCTGACGCCCGTGGCGCCTTGTGTCGCACTGGTCGTCTCTGTCCGGCCAGAGCCGTTGGGCGCGGCAGCGGCTGCCGTGCCGGGCGGTCACGCCGCCGCCGATGACCTCGTGATCCGCCGGGTCGCACTTGCAGCCGCGGCCTCAGCGTGGCTCGATATCCCATGCACGGCGGTGGTGATTCGCACGCTGCCGAACGGAGCCGACAAACGGCACCGCGCATACTCCGGCTCACCGAGCCCGGCGCCGTATTTCCTGCCCGAAGCCATGCGGTGGCTGGTCGAGCGCGGGGTCACCTCGCTCGTGGTCGACCTGCCGAGCCTCGACCGCGCCGACGACGGTGGCCACCTTGCGGCACATCGCGAGTACTGGGGACTGCCCCCGGGTTCCGACGACGCAGCGCAGGCAACGCGTGGCCAGGCGCTCGTCACCGAACTCGCCTACGTGCCTGACTCGGTGGCAGACGGACTGTACCTGCTCGACCTGCAGGTACCCGCCTTTGGCGCCGATGCGGCGCCGAGCCGTCCCGTGCTGTATCCGTTGCTGTCGATTCCTGGAGGCGCGACATGAGGCTCGACCGGGAACACGCGCACGCGCTCGATGCCGGGGATGCGCTGGCGGCCTGGCACGATCGCTTCATCCTGCCGCGCGAGGCGGCCAGCGGCCGCGAACTCGTCTACCTGTGCGGACACTCACTGGGCGCGCAACCCGTGCTGGCCACCGAGTACGTCGAGGACGTGATGCGCGACTGGCGCTCGCTCGGGGTCGAAGGACACTTCACCGGTCGTCATCCGTGGCTGACGTACCACGAGCGGCTCGCACCTGCGCTGGCCACGCTGGTCGGGGCCGAACCGGCCGAAGTCATCGCGATGAATACGCTCACAGCCAACCTGCACTTGATGCTGGTGAGCTTCTACCGGCCGTCAGGTGCGCGTCGAGCGATCCTGATGGAACGCTCGGCGTTTCCCTCCGATCGCCACGCCGTCGAATCGCAAGTACGCTGCCACGGGCTCGACCCGGCGCGGGACTTGATCGAGATCGCACCGCGCGATGGCGAAGACCTGCTTCGAACCGAAGACATCATCGCGACGATCGAACGCGAGGGCACGCGGATCGCCACGATCCTGCTGCCGGGAGTGCAGTACCTGACAGGCCAGGTGCTCGACGTCGAGGCGATCACGACTGCGGGACACGCAGCGGGCTGCATCGTCGGCTGGGATCTCGCGCATGCCGCAGGCAACGTGCCGGTCTCACTGCACGACGCGGGCGCGGACTTTGCCGTGTGGTGCAACTACAAATACCTGAACGGCGGGCCGGGTGCCGTGGGAGGCGCGTTCGTGCACGCGCGCCACGCAACCGACTCGACCTTGCCGCGCTTCGCCGGCTGGTGGGGCCACCAGAAGGCCACGCGCTTCCTGATGGCACCGGAGTTCAATCCCACGCCGGGTGCAGAAGGCTGGCAGCTCAGCAATCCGCCGATTCTCGCCATGGCGCCACTCGCAGCATCGCTCGAGCACTTTGCCGCGGTCGGTCTGCCGGCCCTGCGCCAGAAGTCGGTCGCCTTGACGGGATATTTCGAACGCCTGGTGCAGGCGCGGCTCGCAGGTCGCGTCGAAATCATCACGCCCTCCGATCCGCAAGCGCGTGGCGCCGCGTTGTCGCTGCGTCTGGTCGGGCTCACCCGCGATCGTGCACGCGCCGTTTTCGACGGCCTGCGACAGCGCTCCATCCTGCCCGACTGGCGCGAGCCGGACGTGATCCGCGCCGCACCTGTGCCCTTCTACAACCGCTTCGACGACGTCTGGCGCTGCGTGGACGCGCTGCATGCGGAACTCGGGGCGTGAAGCGACCCGTCACGATCCTGGGCGCAGGCCTGTCCGGCGCGCTGATGGCCATCTACCTTGCGCGGCAAGGCCGGCAGGTGCAGGTGTTCGAACGCCGCCCGGACCTGCGCAAGGTCGACATGGATGCGGGTCGCTCGATCAACCTGGCGCTGGCGGATCGCGGCATCCATGCGCTGCGCGAAGCCGGCGTGTTCGAGGACGTCGAGCCGCTGCTGATCCCGATGCGGGGTCGCACCCTGCACGCGCCCGACGGTTCCCTCACGTTTGCACCCTACGGCCAGCGGCCGCACGAGGTCATTCACTCCGTCTCGCGGCCGGGCCTGAACCGAGTTCTGCTCGACCATGCGCAGCGTCATTACGGCATCGAACCACGCTTCCTGCAAGCGGCACGCGCGCTCGACTTCGAGCGCGATGAGCTCGTCATGCTCGACGAAGTCTCGGGCGACACGTACACGCAGCCGCTCGCGCCGCTGATCGCGGCAGACGGTGCGGGTTCCGTCGTGCGGCGCGCGATGACCGGCCAGCTCGGCGTGCGCGTCGCCGAGGACATGCTCGAGCACGGCTACAAGGAGCTCACGCTGCCGGCCGGACGGGACGGCTCGCACCACATCGAGCGTAATGCACTGCACATCTGGCCGCGCGGCGGCTTCATGCTGATCGCGCTGCCGAACATCGACGGCAGCTTCACCGTCACGCTGTTCCTCGCCCTGAAAAGTGGCGCGGAAAGCTTCGCCGCGCTCGATAGCCGCGAGACTGTCGACGCGTTCTTCGCCAGCCAGTTCCCCGACGTCGTGCCGCTGATGCCGGGACTCGCCCGCGAATTTCTCGAGCGTCCCGTCGGCCGCATGGGTACGGTCCATGCAGACGCATGGTCAGCCGGCGAAGCCGCCGTGCTGCTCGGCGATGCAGCGCATGCGATCGTGCCGTTCCACGGCCAGGGCATGAACGCATGCTTCGAGGACTGCTTCGAACTCGACCGGCTGCTGCGTTCGGCCGACGACTGGCGGTCGGCCTTCGAGCAGTTCTTCCGGTTGCGCAAGCCGGACACCGATGCGATCGCCGCGATGGCCCTCGAGAATTTCCTGGAGATGCGGGATACGGTCCGCGATCCCAAGTTCATGTTGCGCAAGGAACTGAGCTTCGAGCTCGAGCGACGTCACCCGGAGCGATTCATTCCGCGTTATTCGATGGTGATGTTCCACCACGAAATTCCGTATCGTGTCGCCTTCGAGCGCGGACGCACGCAGACCGACGTGCTGACACGCCTCACGACCGCGGCAGAGTCAGTGGCGGATATCCCGACTGCGCAGATGGACGCGCTGGTGACCGGGCTGCTTGATCCAATGCCGGTCTCGCCTGCCCGGGGGCATTAAGTCCCATCCGGCGTGGCGACGGCTCCAGCCGCTGCCCGGGCGCGACGCACGCGTTGTGCGCCGGACGCCCCGTCACTATGCTCCCGTGGAACAACAACAAGGAGTCTCGCCATGTCCCGCCTGCTTGCCGCCTTGACCACGACCCTCCTGGCCTGCGCCTGCGCCCTGCCGGGTCCCGCCCTGGCGGCCAAGAAGACCTATTTCCGGGTGGGGAACACGGCCGATGCGACTGCCACCACCACCGCCGGCACGGTGCTGATGGGCGGCAGCACCGACGTCGACGCGGCCTTCCAATGGCTGTGTGCCCGCGCGACCGGCGGTGACTTCCTGGTGGTCCGCGCCGCCGGCACGGATGCCTACAACCCGTACGTGCAGGAACTCTGCCCCGGTCTCAATTCGGTGGCGACGCTGATCATCAGTTCGGCCAAGGCCGCAACGGTGCCGTCGGTGCGCGAAACGATCGCCAATGCCGAGGTGGTCTGGATCGCCGGCGGCGACCAGTCGAACTACATCACCGAATGGACCGGCACGCCGGTGCAGGACGCCTTGAACGAGCATATCGCTGCAGGCAAGCCGAGCGGCGGCACCAGCGCAGGCCTCGCTGTGCTGACGCAGTTCGTGTACTCCGCATTGGGCAGCCAGGGGATCACCTCGAGCGAAGCACTCGCGGATCCTTACAACCGGTACAACACGTTCGCGCGTGATTTCGTGTACGAGGCGAACCTGCAGGGCGCCATTGGCGACACGCATTTCGCGGCGCGTGATCGCATGGGTCGCACCATCAGTTTTCTCTGTCGCATTCATGCGAACGGCTGGAGCGTGCAACCGCGTGCGATCGCCGTCAGCGAGGAAACGGCGGTGCTGATCGACGCACGTGGCAACGGCAGGGTCGTCGGCAGCAACAGTGCGTACTTCATCGAGGCGCCGGGCGCGCCGGAAGTCTGCTCGCCGGGCCTGCCGTTGACTTATCGCAACGTGGCCGTGCGTCGTGTCGGCGCAGGCGAAAGCTTCAACGTAGCGGACTGGCGGGGCAACGCTGGCACCACGTACACGGTCACGGCCGAAGCCGGCGTGCTGAGTTCGTCGCAGCCGGGGGGCAGCGTTTACTAGGGGTTAGGGGTTAGGGAGAGGGAGGTCGGTTGACTCACGCAAGTAGACGACGGCTCGTCACAGTCGTTACAGCGGTGCTGGCTCTGACTGGTCCCGCGTTGGCGGCGGATCCACCAGTCGCGCAGAAGGCTTCCATTGCGGTGCCGCAACCGCTTGCCTGCCCGACGGGCACCCGGTCGAGCCGCGACTACGAGTTCAACTTGATGGGCAATCGCGCGGGCTACCAGACGGTCTGCCTGCAGGCCGACGGCACCCGCGTCGTCCATTTTGCGTACAACGATCGCGGCCGCGGCCCGGCATTCACGTCGAAGATCGAGCTCGACGCGAACGGCATTCCCGTGGCCATCGCGACCGACGGCAATGACTACCTCAAGAGTCCGGTGGCCGAACGCTTCAGGCGCGCGTCAGGCACCGCCACCTGGCAGAACAAGGTCGAAAGCGGAACCCAGCCCGTCGCGGGTGCGGCGTTCTACGTCAGCCAGTCCGGATCGTTCGAGGAGATCGGCCTGCTGGCGCGCGCACTGCGCGACGCACCGGGCCGCAAGCTGCCCCTGCTGCCGCAGGGTGAGGCAGACCTGCAGCAGCTGTCGCAATTGAAGCTCGGCAACGGCGAATCTTCCCGCCAGGCCAGCCTGTATTCGATCGGCGGCCTGGGGTTCCAGCCCACCAGCGTCTGGCTCGACGAGGACGGCGAATTGTTCGCGACGATCGACAGCTTTTCGACGCTCGTGCGCGAAGGCTGGCAGGACTCGCTCACGGCGCTGCGCGCAGAGCAGGACGCGCAGGAGGCGAGCCGGCGCACGGCACAGGTACGCTCGCTGCGGCGTGCGCCATCCGGTCCGGTCGTGATCGAGCACGCCAACCTGTTCGATTCCGAGCACATGACGATGCGTCCCGGCACCACCGTCATTTTCGCGCAGCAACGCATCGTCGCGGTCGGTCCCGACGGCTCGCTACCGATCCCCGCTGGCGCCGAGCGGATCGATGCCGGGGGCCGCGCATTGCTGCCCGGGTTGTGGGACCTGCACACGCACCCGGCCCTCGACGACGGACCGCTGTTCCTGGCCGCCGGGGTCACGAGCGTTCGTGACATGGCCGCCGAACCCGACAAGCCCGCGCTGCTGCGCGTGTTCGACACCAACGAAGCCATCGGTCCGCGCGTGACCTACGCCGGCATCATCGACGGACGCGGGCCGTTCCAGGGGCCGACCAAGATGCTCGTCAGCGACGAGACCGAAGCCCGCAAGGCGGTGCAGGCCATGAGCGCTGCCGGCTTCGGGCTGGTCAAGATCTACAGTTCGATGGATCCGAAGCTGGTGCCGGCCATCGCGGACGAGGCACACAGGGCGGGCATGCGAGTCGGCGGTCACGTCCCCGCGTTCATGACGGCCGAACAGGCCGTGCTCGCCGGGTACGACGAAATCCAGCACATGAACATGGTGTTCCTGAACTTCCTGTACGACAAAGTGCAGGACACGCGCACACCTGCACGATTTACGGCCGTCGCGGAGCACGCGGCCAGTGTCGATCCGCAGTCGGCGCGCGTGCAGGCCTTCCTGCGGCTGCTCAAGCAGCGTCACGTCACGCTGGACCCGACGCTCGTCGTGTTTGAAAGCCTCCTCACCGATCGTGCGGGCGTGGTGGGCCCGGGCGCGGCGGCCGTGGCCGATCGCATGCCGCCGCTCGTCCGGCGCAGCCTGCTCGAGGGAGGCTTGCCAGTTCCAGACGGCAAGGACGCGAGCTACCGGCAGGCACTGACCCAGATGCAACGCATGCTGATGGCCGTCCGCAGCGCGGGCGTGCCCATCGTCGCAGGCACGGATGCGCTGCCCGGTTTCATGCTGGCGCGTGAACTGGAACTGTACGTCGAAGCCGGCGTGCCGGCGCCGGAGGTGCTGCGCATCGCCACGCTCGACGCGGCGCGACTGGCCGGTCTCGAAGGTGAACTCGGCTCGATTGCGCCGGGAAAACTGGCGGATATGATCCTCGTCGATGGCGACCCGAGCCGCAACGTCGGCGACGTGCGGCGCCTGCGCCTCGTCATCAAGGACGGTGCGCTGTTCGATCCCGACGCCCTGTGCCGCGCGCTCGGTATCCAACTCCTCGCTGCGACGGGACGATGAACATGATTTCACGCACGCGACGGATGCTGCTCACAGCGTCAGGCGTGGCGTTCGGACTCGCGGTTCTGCCGCGATCGTCGCAGGCCGCAAGCGGCAAGTGGCACCGCTATTCGCGAGCGGTCGTGATCGATGGATTGGGTGGCCCCGGCGGCCACGCCACCGAGGACGGCTCGGAGCTGACGACCCGCGAGGTCGATGACATCAGGGCGTCGGGCATGACGTGCCTGCACCTCACCGTCGGCGAAGTGGGCACGATGCCGCCCGACGAGGCCTACCAGAAAGCCGTCGAGTCAATCGCGCGCTGGGAAGCCGAAGTCGACCGCTACCCGGCGACCATGGTCCGCGTGCGGTCGGTCGCCGACATCCACGCAGCGAAAAGCAGCGGACGGACCGGGCTGATGTACGGTTTCCAGGACGGGGTGTGCTTCGAGACTGACCTCGACCGGCTCGAGACGTTTCATCGGCTCGGCATCCGGGTGATCCAGCCGACCTACAACCGGCGCAACCGGCTCGGCGATGGTTGCATGGAGCCGTCCGACGCGGGGCTCAGCCACACCGGGCACGAGGCGGTAGAGCGCATGAATGCACTGGGGATCCTCGTTGACGCAAGTCACTGCGGGCGCGTCACTGCGGCCGACGCCATCCGTCACTCGACGCGCCCCGTCGCCTTCACGCACACGGGCTGCGCAGCACTCGCCGATCACCCGCGCAATCGCACCGACGCCGAGCTGCGCGCAGTAGCCAACAAGGGCGGTGCGGCCGGCATCTATGTCATGCCGTACCTGTCTGGCGGCAAGCAACCCACGGCAGACGACGTCGTGCGTCACATCGAGCACGCCGTGAATGTCGCAGGCGAAGAGCACGTCTCGATCGGTACGGATGGCACGCTCTCAACCATCGCGTTGACGCCTGAATTCGTACAGTCATTTACTGCAAACGTCGCTCGCCGCAAGGCGGCCGGCATCGCGGCGCCGCAGGAATCCGTGGACGGCTACCTGTTCGCGAACGACCTCAACACGCCACGGCGCTTTGAGGAGCTGGCGGACCGTCTCAGCCTGCGCGGCCATTCGGACGACAGGATCGAAAAAATCCTGGGCACGAACCTGCTGCGCGTGTTCGACGCCGCGTGGGACAGCTGACGCCCGCAACGATGCTGACCTGCTCCCACCGCCCGCCCTGCCCGGGCTGTCCGCGCTTCGGTGAGCCGGGAATCGCGACTGCGGCGCACGCTGCGCTGGAATCGCTGGCCCGCGCCCACGGCTTGCCGGGTGTTGCCGTAGTGTCGGGTGCAACGACCGGCTTTCGTTTGCGGGCCCGCCTGGCTATTCGTGGTCGGCTGGGCGCGCCGAAGCTCGGCATGTTCGAACTCGGCACGCATCGAGTGGTGCATATCCCGAACTGCGTCGTGCAGCATCCGCTGGTCAACCGCGTTGCTGCCGTGGTGCGACGCGCGCTCGTCGATGCGGAGATCGCTCCTTATGCCGAGACCGTTCATCGTGGTCTCGCCCGTTACCTGCAGGTTGTGGTGGAGCGCAGTTCGGAAAGTGCGCAGGTCGTGATCGTCGGCAACAGCCCGACGATCGAGCCTTTCACCAGGTGTTTTGAGCGGATTTGCGATCGGCTCGGCGACGAACTGCACAGCCTGTGGTTCAACGCGCAGTGCGAGCGGACCAACACGATCCTGGGGCGTGACTACACGCACTGGTGCGGTCCGCCGAGCGTCGTCGAGCGCTTCGGTGGTGCAGCCGTACATTACCCTCCCGGCGCGTTCGGCCAGAACAACCTCGACGTCGCGGAACGGATCGTCGACCACGTGCGTGAGCAGGTGCCGGCTGGCGCGCGCGTCGCTGAATTCTATGCGGGCGTCGGCGCGATCGGACTTTCGGTGCTGCCGCGCGTTACCCACCTCCGCCTGAATGAAGTGAGCCCGCAGTCACTGCAGGGCCTGGCGCTCGGGCTCGATGCGTTGGCGCCGGTCGAGCGGGACAAGATCGAGGTGATTGCCGGCTCCGCGGGGACGATGGCGTCCGCGGCAGTAGATGCCGACATCGTGATCGCTGATCCGCCGCGCAAGGGCCTGGATCGCGAACTTCTGGAACACCTGGTCGCCGCACCGCCCGAACGATTCGTGTACGTGAGCTGCGGGCTCGACTCGTTTCTCGCCGACACGGCCCGACTGACCTCCAGCGGTGCGATGCGGCTGAGCGACCTGCGGGTGTTCAACTTGATGCCGTACACCGAACACGTCGAGACCGTTGCCAGCTTCGAACGGGCGTAATCTTCGCGAGAACCCATCAGTCCATCCTGCGGGGACCGTCATGAACGCGAATGCCTCTCTTTCACGGCGACCGCCACGCCGCTTCTGGGGCTGGGGACTGGCGGACGCCGTGCTCGATCCGCGAGAACGCGCGATCGTTCAGTCGATGCTGGCAAGCGTTGGCGCCCACTTCGAGGACAAGCCGGCACCGCGTGTCGAGGAATTCGACCTTGCGCCGCCACGCGTTGCACCACCCGCGACACTCGCCGACTGTTTCTCTGCGTTCCCTCTTGACCGCCTCAATCACAGTGCGGGCAAAAGCTACGCCGACTGCGCCCGCATGTGGATGCGCCGACCGCCCTCCGCACCCGACTGGGTTGCCTTTCCAGATGACGAGCAGGCCGTCGTCGACATTCTCGACTGGGCGCAGGCAGGCAACGTTGCCGTGATTCCTTACGGGGGCGGCAGCAGTGTCTGTGGCGGTGTCGAGGCAGCGGTTGGCAGCGGATTTGCGGGCACGGTGTCGATCGATCTCGAGCGTCTCAACCGCGTACTGGAAGTTGACCCGGTCAGTCGGGCAGCACGCATCCAGGCCGGAGCCCTTGGCCCCGAACTGGCGGCGCAATTGAAAACGCACCGGCTCACGCTGCGTCACTTCCCGCAGAGTTTCGAGTTCTCATCCCTCGGTGGGTGGATCGCGACGCGAGCAGGCGGTCATTACGCCACGCTGCAGACACACATCGACGACTTCGTGGAGGCCATGCGCCTGGTGACGCCAGCCGGCGTGATGCAAACACGGCGGCTTCCCGGTTCCGGTGCGGGGCCGGCGCCTGACCGACTGGTCCTTGGCTCCGAGGGCACGCTTGGCGTGGTCACCGAAGCCTGGGTACGAGTGCAGGTGCCGCCGCGATTCCGCGCGTCTGCTTCGGCACAGTTCGACGACTACTTCGCCGCCGTCGCCTGCGTCCGGGCACTCGCGCAATCGGGACTCCATCCGAGCAATTGCCGGTTGCTCGATCCGGCGGAAACAATTTTCGCCGGCGTCGGCGACGGCCGCACGGCCATGCTCGTGCTGGCCTTCGAATCGGACGACCATCCCCTGCAGGCCTGGATGGCCCGGGCACTGGAGATCGTGAGCAGTCACGGTGGGCGTTACGACGCCGAAGCCGTGGCGCGATCGATGTCGTCCGAGGACTCCGTCGAACACCGCATCGGCGCGGCCGGCGCCTGGCGGGATGCCTTCATGCGCATGCCGTACTGGCGCGATCCCGCCGTGGGGCTGGGCGTGATCATGGACACCTTCGAAACGGCGGTCACCTGGGACCGTTTCGAGATCTTCTACAATTCCGTCAAGGAAGACGTCAGTCGCGCGATCATGCGCACGACTGGCCAGAAGGCTCGGCTGTCCTGTCGCTTCACGCACCTCTATCCGGATGGCCCGGCGCCCTACTTCACCCTTGCCGCCCGTGCTGCGGATGGCAGTGTCGCCAGCGCGCTTGCCGCCTGGCGGGACATCAAGCTCGCCGCCAACGAGGCCGTTGTCGCGCACGGTGGGACCATCACGCACCACCATGCCGTCGGTCGCGATCACCGCAGCGGCTATGAGCGCGAAGTGGATCCGCTCTTCCGGCAGATGCTGGCGGCCGCCAAGCAGGTGGCCGACCCGCAAGGAATTCTGAATCCGGGCGTGCTGATCGACCCTATGAATCGGCAGATTGGAGCGACGGGGGTGCTTGCCGGTTGAAGAGCGAATCCTCCACAGGGCTCCGTCTGCGCAGCTCGACGCAGCTGTACGCGTACGTGTGCTTCTCGTCCGCCGCGTGCTTCTCGATCAACAGTTCATTCCACTCGTTGGCACCGAGCTCCGGGAAATACGTGTCCGCGTCGACAACCGCATGCACACGCGTCAAATGTATGAGGTTCGTGCGCGACAACGCCAGTCGATAGATCTCCGCACCGCCGATGATGCAGACCTCGGGCACGTCGCCTGCAACGGTCAACGCATCGTCGAGGGATGCAACGACGGTGACACCGGGCACGTCAAACCCGGCCTGCCGCGTGATGACGATGTTGTGCCGCCCGGGCAACGGCTTGCCAATCGAATCCCACGTCTTGCGACCCATGACGATCGGTTTTCCCATCGTCAGGGTCTTGAAGCGCTTCAGGTCGTCGGGCAGGCGCCACGGCAGTCCACCGTCGCGCCCGATCGCACCCCGCTCGTCCGTCGCCACGATGATCGAGACGAGCGGCATCGCGATCCTCAGGCCTGCTTGCGTTTCGCGGCGGGTTTCCTGACCTTGGCAGCAGCTTTCTTCCTGGCAGCCGCCTGCTTCTTTTTCTTCCTGGCGTCGATCGACTCGCGATCAAGCATCGTCCCGCGGCAGTTCGCAGCGCCACAACGGCAGTCGTAGAGCGCCAGCTCGGCGGGGTCGTCAGTGCTTTCCCAGGTCAGCTGGTAGTCGTACCCCAGTTCCTCGCCCGGCTGGATCGTGCGGATCGCCTCGATGAAGACCCGGCGGCCTTCGATGATCGTCTCGCAGTTCGCGTCGCACTTGTGGTTGATGAAGCGCGCAGGATTGCCGCCGACGCCGGCGTCGATGCAGAGATCGTCATCGACGACGAACAGGAAGGTGTGGCCGTCATCGTCGGCCTTCATCTCGTAACGCGAGTCCGCTTCCTCGTGCGAGATGCGGTCGCCCACGTACTCGATGATGCGCGTGCCGCTGCGGATGCGGCGGGCCGCATACACGCCGCGGCCATGGATCTTCGAGCGTTTCACGACGTGCAGCGGATTGCTCTCGGCCTTCGTCGGTTTTGCCGTCTTCTGCGCATGGCGCATGTGCGCGTGGTGCGTCACGGCGGTCTTCGACGACCTGGTCACGGGCTTTTTCGAGGGAGTCTTCTTCATACGGCGATGGGTGCCTTGATCGCGGGGTGTGCCTGGTATCCGGCGAACTCGAAGTCCTCGAAGCGGTAATCGAAGATCGAGTCCGGCCGGCGCTTGATGACGAGTTGCGGCAGCGGCAGCAGTTCACGCGAGAGCTGCAGCCGTGCCTGGTCGAAGTGATTGACGTAGAGGTGCGTATCGCCGCCCGTCCAGACGAAATCGCCGACGCCGAGGTCGCACTGCTGCGCGACCATGTGCGTGAGCAGCGCGTAGGACGCGATGTTGAACGGCACGCCGAGGAACACGTCGGCGCTGCGCTGGTACAGCTGGCACGACAGCTTGCCGCCCGCCACGTAGAACTGGAACAGCGCGTGGCACGGCGTGAGCGCCATGCGCTCGAGCTCGCCCACGTTCCAGGCACTGACGATGATCCGGCGCGAGTTCGGGTCGCGCTTGATCAGGTCGATGGCGCGTGCAATCTGGTCGATCTTCTGACCGTCAGCTGACGTCCATTGGCGCCACTGCGCGCCGTAGACCGGGCCAAGTTCGCCATTGGCATCGGCCCATTCGTCCCAGATGGTGACGCCTTGCTCACGCAGGTAGCGCACGTTGGTGTCCCCGCTCAGGAACCAGAGCAGTTCATGGACGACCGACTTCAGGTGCAGCTTCTTCGTCGTCAGCAACGGGAAGCCGTCGTTCAGGTCGAACCGCATCTGCCAGCCGAACACGGAGCGTGTGCCGGTGCCGGTGCGGTCGCCCTTTTCGGCGCCATGATCGAGGATGTGCTGCAGCAGAGCGTGGTATTGCCGCATCGAGATCAGGACGCGTTGAAGTTGCCGGAGGGCTGCCGCTGCCGGTACGCGACGAACAGCATCGCGAGGCCGATCAGGATCATCGGCAGCGACAGGATCTGCCCCATCGTCACCCAGTCCAAAATCAGGTAACCGCGGTTCGCATCGGGCACGCGCACGAACTCGATCAGGAAGCGGAACACGCCGTAACAGACCAGGAACAACCCCGAGGGCGCCCAGCGGAACCGCGGTTTGGACGTAAACCACCAGAGGATCACGAACAGCACGAGACCTTCGAGCGTCGCTTCGTACAGCTGCGAGGCGTGCACAGGCACACCGTCGACCACCACGGCCCAGGGCACGTCCGTCGGCTTGCCCCAGAGCTCGCCATTGATGAAGTTGCCGACGCGGCCCGCGCCGAAGCCAATGGCGGGGAGCGGCGCAGCGAAGTCGAACACGTCGACCAGTAGCTTCTTGCGGCTGCGCGCGAAGAGCGCCAACGCGACGAGCGTGCCGACCAGGCCGCCGTGAAACGACATCCCGCCTTCCCAGATACGGAGCACGCTTAGCGGCTCGCTCAGGATTCGCTCGGTGCCGTAAAACAGCATCCAGCCCAGGCGTCCGCCCAGGATGATGCCGACGGCGGCGAAGAAGATGAGGTCGTCGACCTCGACCGGCTTCCAGGTGGACTCGGGACGTCCAGCGCGGCGGCGAGCCAGCCACCAGGCCGACAGAAAGCCCACCAGGTACATGAGGCCGTACCAGCGGACGTGCAGCGGTCCTAACGACAGCGCGATGGGATCGGGTTGCGGATAGACGAACATCGGCCGCGTATCTTACCTGTGGGACTGCCTGATCGCCCGTCCGTCTCAGTCCTGCACGACCCGGCAGAACAGCGACTTCAGGTAACGCGTCTCGGCGATCGCCGGATGGAGCGGGTGGTCGGGGGCATGCCCGCCGACTTCCAGAACCTGCGCGAAGCGGTCGACGTGGCGCGCTGCCTGCTGGATCGTGACCATGAGGTCGTCCAGACCGAGGTGGTGCGAACACGAGCAGGAGACCAGGAAACCGTCACGTGCCAGCACCTGCATCGCCTGCTGATTGAGCTTGCGATAGGCCGCCTGCCCTTTCGGGATGTCCTTGCGCCGCTTGATGAACGCCGGCGGGTCGATGATGACCACGTCGAACCTCTCACCCGCCTCACGCAGCGTCGCCAGTGCGTCGAATGCATCCGCGCGCTCGGTACGGACGTTGTGCAGGCCATTGGCCGCAGCGGAACGCTGCAGCAGATCGAGCGCAGGCGCCGACGAGTCCACGCACAGCACCTGGCTGGCACCCGCGGCGGCGGCCGCGAGTCCCCACGCACCCAGGTAGCTGAAAACGTCGAGGACGCGCGCACCCTTGACGTACTTCAGCAGCGCCCGCCGGTTGTACGCCTGGTCGTAGAACCAGCCGGTCTTCTGGCCGTGACCCATCGGCACGAAAAAGCGAACGCCGTTTTCCTCGACCACCGTTTCTTCGATGTCGGGCCCGATCGCGGTCTCGACGTAGCTCGGCAGGCCTTCGAGTTCACGGGCTCCCGAGTCGTTTTTCCAGATCAGCGCCTTCGGTCCGAGCACTTTGTCGACCGCTTCGACGATCGCTGGCTTCATCGTTTCCATGCCCGCCGTGCCGATCTGGCCGACGACGATGTCGCCGAAGCGATCGAGTACCAGTCCCGGTAGCCCGTCGGATTCGCCGTAGACGAGGCGGTAAAAAGGCTGCGAATACAACTTTTCGCGCAGCGCCAGTGCCACCTGCAGCCGGTGCACGATCAGCGACTTGCCGGGAGCGAATTCCGGATCGCGCCCGAGGATGCGCGCGCAGATCAGTGCGTGCGGATTGACGTAGGCGTAGCCCAGGAAGCGGTCGTTGCTCGCAACGACGCGACAGTGCGCCCCGGTTGCGAACGCCGTGAGAGGCGTGCGTACCGTGTCGACCTCGTTGCTGAAAATCCAGAGGTGCCCGCCCGCGATGCGACGCTCCTCGCGCGGCTTGAGCCGCAGTTCGGGGAGTTCGCTGGACGAAGTCGAGGGTGCCGGGGGCGGCGTTGACATGCGCGTTTCCGCCGGCGAGCGGCAGCCTTCCGTTATGATTCCCGCATTCTAGCCGACCGAACCCCGTCAGGTTCCGCCATGACTTCGTCCAGCCCCACCGGCACCAGGAATTCCCTGGCGGCCGAGACCAGCCCTTACCTGCGCCAGCACGCCTCGAACCCCGTCGATTGGCACCCCTGGGGAGCGGAGGCGCTCGATCTCGCGCGCAAGCTCGACAAGCCGATCCTGCTGTCGATCGGCTATTCGGCCTGTCACTGGTGCCACGTCATGGCGCACGAATCGTTCGAAGATCCCGCGACCGCTGCGCTCATGAACGAGCTGTTCGTAAACATCAAGGTGGATCGCGAGGAACGCCCCGACCTCGACCGCATCTACCAGACCGCGCACCAGGTGATGAACCAGGCGGGCGGCGGCTGGCCGCTCACGATGTTCCTGGCGCCCGATTCGCACAGGCCGTTCTTTTCGGGCACGTACTTCCCGCCCGAGCAGCGTTACGGCATGCCGGGTTTCCGCGCCGTGCTCGAGAAGGTGGACGATTTCTACAAGACGCGCCGTGGCGACCTCAAGGAGTACGGCGACAAGCTGGTCGACGTGCTCGGGCAGTTGCAGCCCCCCACGGCTTCCGTGGGCGCAGGACTATCGAGTGAACCCCTGCTGACGGCCCGTGCCACCCTGCAGCGCGAATTCGACGGCAGTTTCGGCGGCTTCGGCGAGGCCCCCAAGTTCCCGCACCCGGCCAACCTCGAGCTGCTGCTGCGCACCTGGCGCGCGTCGGCCGCAAGCGAAGAGCCCGACCTGCAGGCGCTCTACATGGCGACGCTCACGCTGACGCGCATGGGCGAAGGTGGCCTGTACGACCAGCTCGGCGGCGGCTTCTGCCGCTACTCCGTTGACCCGTACTGGATGATCCCGCACTTTGAAAAGATGCTGTACGACAACGCACAGCTGCTCGGTGTGTACGCGCAGGCTGCCGTCGCCACCGGCGAAACGCTGTTCCGCCGCGTCACGGCAGAAACGGCTGACTGGCTGCTGCGCGACCTGCGCTCGCCCGAGGGCGGTTTCTACTCAACGCTGGATGCGGATTCCGAAGGCCATGAAGGCAAGTTCTACGTCTGGACACCGGACGAGGTACGAGACCTGCTCGATGTCGAGCAGTACGAGCCTTTCGCCCAGCGTTTCGGCCTCGACCGCGACGCGAATTTCGAAGGCCAGTGGCACCTGCATTCGTTCAAGTCGCTCGCCGATATCGCGACCGATCTAAGGCTCGACGAAGTTACCGTCGAAACCCGCATCGACGAAGCACGGGCGCGGTTGCTCGAGGTGAGGAATGAGCGGGTCTGGCCGGGTCGCGACGAGAAAATCCTGACGTCATGGAATGGCATGACGATCGGCGGACTGGCACGCGCCAGCCGTGTGCTCGAACGTGACGACCTGGCAGGTGCCGCAGTGCAGGCCATGCATTTCCTGCGGGCACGCTGCTGGAAGGATGGACGACTGCTGGCCGTGCACACGGACGGCGAATCCCGTTTCCCCGCCTACCTCGACGACTACGCCATGCTGGCGTGGGGCTTGCTGGAACTGCTGGAAGCACGCTGGGATGCCGACGCCCTCGCCTGGGCCGTCGAACTCGTCGACGTGATGCTCGAGCATTTCACCGATCACGAGGCCGGCGGATTCTTTTTCACGGCCGATGACCACGAGTCGCTGATCTTGCGTCCAAAGACGTTCTCGGACGATGCCACGCCCGCCGGCAATGGCGTCGCGGCCCGCGTGCTGATCAGGCTCGGTTACCTGCTCGGCGAAACGCGTTATATCGACGCCGCGGAAGCGACGCTGAGGTCGGCACATGCGGCAATCGAGCGGTATCCGCACGGGCACGGCACGCTGCTGATGGCGCTCGAGGAAATCACGTCGCCGCCGTGGATCCTGGTGCTGCGCGGTGACAGTGACGAACTCGACGTGTGGCGCAGCGAGGTCGACAAGCTCTACGATCCCCATCGCATGATCGTCGCCGTGCCAACCGATGCGCGCAATCTGCCGGCCGCGCTGGCCAGCAAGAAAGCACTGGGCGGCGCGGTTGCGTACGTCTGCCGCGGCATGACGTGCTCGCCGCCGGTGCCGACGCTGGCGCAGCTCGTGCGCGAATTGCGGGGTCAGTAGGCCGTCGATCCAGGTGCGCTGGCCCGCTGGAGGGGTTGCGGTCTTTCTCTGCGGTCCGTGTCGAACGCCGCAGCTCGAACGCAGGTGCGAGGCGGCACTGCGGGTTCTGTTGCTTCGCTGACACCATCGCCGAGCACCCGTTTGAGCAAGGCTCGCCGCAAACAAATAGGGGACGTGCACCTATTTCCCGTCAGAGTTATCGGGAAATAGGTGCACGTCCCCTATTTGTTTGCGATGCGCGTGAGACCTCGGAACGCAGAGAAAGACCGCAACCCCTCCAGCGGACCTTAGCATCCTGAGCGCTCAATACGCCGTCAGCGCCTGCCCGCTCCGCGGCGTCGAGCCTGCGCCGCCGGGCCCCGCAAACGTGACCGGGACCGACTCGCTGCGCAGGCCGATGTTGCGCAACACGACGAAGTGCAGGTGCGGCCCGGTCGAAAAACCCGTGTTGCCCGAGTTGGCGATGTATTCGCCGCGGGCGACACGCTGGCCGATCTTCACCCGCACGGTGTCCAGCTGCAGGTGCGCATAGATCGCGTGCGTGCCGTCCTCGTGCAGGATCTGCACGAAGTTGGCCTCGTCCATGTTCTGCAGACTGAGGCCGGTCTTGAAATGCCGCGCAGCCACGTTAATCACCACGCCCTCGCGCGCAGCGTGAATGGCCGTTCCAACCGGCATCGCGATATCGACGGCACTGCGACTCGCCGGGCCGACGTGCGTGACGGCATCCGGCGGCGCCTGCGTCACCTCGAATCGCTGGGCCAGCGCGAACGGCGCGCGATAGGGTTGTGACGGCCGGTGCTGTGCGCCGGGTTCTCCGACCACGTAGCCGTATTCGTAGCGAATCTCCGCGGGTCCATCGGCCGCCGCAATGTCGAGCAGGATTTTTTCCGACTGCGGCGACACCGTCCCGCGCCCCAGCTTTTCGCCACCGAGTGTCCGCGCCTTGGCCGCGAACTCGACGACGCACTGGCACTGGTTGATCGCCACCAGCGCAACGCCCGACTCCGTGGACCGCGGTTCCACGGTCATCTTGAGCGCCGGTCCGCCGCCGCGTCCCAGCGCCACGCTTTGTGACGCCTGCCCGGGCGGTGGGGGTCGGTCGGTGTAGACCCACTGGCCGCTCGAATCCTTGTAGCGATAGGCCGCACCTGCTGCGACCCCGCACACCAGCAGGCTGCAGACCAATGCCGCGAGCGAGCGGAGGGTCCTCGGCAGGCTCGCGGAGCGACGGGTCGAGTTCATCGCAAAAGGGTAGCGCAACTGAGACCGATAGCCAGTGGCACTACGGTGAAAAAGTGGCAGAAATCACGCTATCAGGGCGCGCGCTCGAGCCGGGCACGGATCGCGAGCAGCAGGTCGCCATCGGCTTGCGGCTCGAACCGCGGCGCGGCGTTCCAGTCGTAGCTCCAAGGGTTGGCCTTGATCAGGTCGGCGGGCTCGTCTTCGTAGCGTGGAATCACGTGCGCGTGCAGCGCGGGCTCGACGTTGCCGAAGATCGCATAGTTGATGCGCACCGCGTCCGTGATGTCCTGCACGGCCTGGCCGATGCGCGCCATGTCGGCGAGGAAAGCCTGCTGCAGGGCCGGCTCCAGCGCGTTCAGGTGCGGCACCACGGGGTCGGGCAGCAGCAGGCAATAGCCGGGCAGCACCTGTGGATCGCCGAGCACGGCCCAGCCGGAACGCAGCCGCGCGATCATCGTGGGATCCGCGCCGGCGCGGCACGCTTCGACGCGTCGATGGATGGCGGTGTCAGTTGCGGGGGTGTTCACCGGGTCGGCCATGGTCACTTCCTGAACATGAAATAGACGGCGCCCAGCATGCAGAGCGACGCCCAGAGGTAATCCAGCTTGAGCGGCTGCCGCATGTAGAGCAACACGAACGGCACGAACACGGCCAGCGAGATGACTTCCTGCACGATCTTGAGCTGCGGCAGCGTCAGCACCGTGTGACCGATGCGATTGGCCGGCACCTGCAGCAGGTACTCGAACAACGCGATGCCCCAGCTCACCAGCGCCGCCACGTACCAGGCGCGGCCGCTCAGGTTCTTCAGGTGTGCGTACCAGGCGAAGGTCATGAACACGTTCGAGGCCGCGAGCAGCAGGATCGTCGTCGGCACCGCAGGCAACGCATGCATGACGAAACCTCGCTCAGGTGAACGGTGCGGGCAGCCTCACGCCAAGGGCCCGCAGTTGCGAGCGCGTGCTGCCCGCGTCGATGTGGTGGATCGCCTGCCAGCCGCATTCGCGCGCACCCGCGACGTTCGGCAGCAGATCGTCCAGGAAGACAGTCGCCGCCGGGTCGAGTTCGAACATCGATTCGGCTTTGCGATAGATGTCGACGTGCGGCTTGACCGCGCCCACTCTGAACGACGCGCAGGCACCGTGCACCAGCGTATCCAGTCCGTAGAGCGAATCGAGGTGTGCCCAGTGCATGTCACCGATGTTGGAGAGCAGATAGACGCGGTAATCGGCCTTCAGGCCCGACGCGAGCGTGAACATTTCGTCCCAGGGTTCGAACATCGAGAGCCAATGGCTGCGCAATTCGGCCCGATCCAGCGGATACGTGGCCAGGCTCGCGATGCGATCGAGCAGGACTTCGCCGGGGACGTCGCCGCGCTCGTGGCCCTCGAGGTCGACGGACTTGAGCCAGCTCGGCAGGTCCGACATGTCGACGCCGGCCTTGACCAGGTAACCGACGAAGGGCTGGTAATGCAGCTTCACCAGCACGTTGCCGACGTCGAACACCACGTTGCGAATCATCGTCCGACTACTCCTGCGGCTGCGCCGTCACGGCAGGCTCGCTGACGACGCCCTTGTGCGGCGCGTGTGGATGCCACCCCATGACCAGCATGACGGCGGCAAACCCCACGACATAGGCCACCGCGACATGCCAGCCTCCGCGCAGCCAGCCGCCCACCGAGCGTGCGTCGGGGAAGAGGTTCGTGATGGCGACACCCGCCGACGACCCGAACCAGATCATCGAGCCACCGAAGCCGACCGCGTAAGCGAGCACGCCCCAGTCGTAACCGCCCTGCTCCAGCGCGAGCTTGGTGAGCGGGATGTTGTCGAACACGGCCGACACGAAACCAAGTCCGAGCGCCGTGAGCCACGATGCCTCGGGCAAATGCTCGACGGGCATCATCGATGCCGCGAGCACCAGGCTCAGCAGGAAAGTCGTGCCCTTGAGCGTCGCGGGCAGCACGGACCAGTCCGGCCGGCGCCAGGCAGCCGTCGCGAGAATCGCAACCCAGACCGCCGCACCCAGGAACGGAAAGCGGTCTGAATACCCGGGGAACCGGACATTGGTCAGCACGTTGACTGTGATGGCCGCGCACAGGATCGTCGCGACGATGCCGACGCGCCCCCAGTCCACCTGCATGCGTTTGCTGCTCTGCTGCACGATCGGCGAGTACGCGTGCTGTTGCAGCGCTGCGGGAATGCCGCAGACGACCAGTGCGACGCCGGCAGCCACGTAAGCATGCAGCACGTCGAGCGGGCTGACGCCGTCGATCCACATCATGGTCGTGGTCGTGTCACCCACCACGCTGCCTGCGCCGCCGGCGTTGGACGCAGCCACCAGGGCAGCGATGTACCCGATGTGAACCTTGTGCCGAAACACGGTGGCCGCGACGGTGCCGCCGATCAGGGCGGCCGCGATGTTGTCGAGGAAACTCGACAGCACGAACACGATTACCAGCAGCAGGAAGGCGCCGCGCCAGTCGTCGGGCAGGTAGTCCGGCAGCTTCGCCGGCACGTGACTTTCCTCGAAGTGTCGCGACAGCAGCGCGAAACCCATCAGCAGCCCGAACAGGTTCGCGAGCACGACCCACTCGGCCGCGACGTGTGCGACGAGACCCGCAAGCCCGACGCCTTCGTGGAAACCGGCGAAGGCGACCTTGTACAGCACGATCGATGCCAGGCCGGTGATGGCGACCTGGAGCGTGCGCTGATGAAACAGCGCGACTCCGAGCAGTGTCGCTGCGAACAGCAGGAACTCGAAAGGGATACCGAAGGGCTGGAAGCCAGCCACCCCGGCGAGCGGTTCGGTCACGCTGTCGCTCCGGGCACGTCGATGCGCTCGAGTTCGCGCCGACCGTCCGCGCCCGTTCGCAGGCGCAGCACGAAACTGAAGCGATCCACCTCGGTGCAGTAATCAAAATCAGTGATGGGGGCCCAATCGGCGGCCGGGTCGAAGAACTTCACCGCAGCAGGCGCATTGCGCAGCCGGTCGCGGGCCTCGGCAGTGGTTGGTGCCTTGCCGCCGTTGAACAGCGTCACCAGCGCCTCGGCGCAGAAATCGTCCTCGGCGCAGCGCTCGCGAGCCTCGTGTCCCATCCGCACGATCGTGACGTATTGCGGATCCCGCGATTGCACGTAACGCACCAGCGCCGACACGTTGACCAGACTGGCGGTCAGCACTTCGTCCGCACCGGTTGCATTCACAAGGCCTTGCGTGCCCGCGTGCGTCGTGTGGATCACGGGTCGCCCCGCCACGCCGATCGCGAGAATCTCCGTCGGCGAATTGCCGGCGTCGAACCCGGGCAGCCGGCGCGCGTGCCGTTCACCCACGAGCACTGCGTCCGGCATCGCGTCGCGCAAGGCAAGAGCGTCTTCGATCGCACCGACGGGCAGCACGCGGCTCGCACCCGCGGCCACCGCATGTGGCGCGACCGTAAACGCGCGGAATACGTCGATGACGAGCGCCATGCCGCGCGCGCGGGAGGCGCCTGCCACGTGATCGACCACGTCAATCCGCACGTTGTGATCTCGCCTGCGCGTTGAGCGCGACGATCCTGGCGCGCGGAATGAAGTTGAAGTCCGTGGCCGAGCACGCCGTGTACGCGCCCATCATGCGGCCAACGACCAGGTCGCCGATCTGCAGCTCCGGCAGCGGAATGTCCTCGCGCACGACGTCGATGCTGTCGCACGTGGGCCCCGCGAGCACGCTGGGATGGGTCGGGCCCCTGCGTCCCGGCACGTCGATCGGATAGCGGGCGTGGTCGTACAACTGCCCGTTGTAGGAGCCATACAGGCCATCATCGAGGTAGTACCACCAGCGGCCCTCGCGCTGGGCGCGGCCTACCACGGTGGAAATCGAGGTGCCGGACGGCCCCGCAATGAAACGTCCTGGTTCGGCGATCACGCGTACCCCGCGCGGCAGCCTCTTCAGGGCCTGCCGGATCGGACGGCAGAACTCGCGGATCGGCTGCATCGTGCCGCCGTACGCGATGGGGAACCCGCCACCGATGTCGAGCAGGTCCAGGTTCGCAAGACCCGACGCGCTCGCTTGCTCGATCAGCTCGGCACAGACCCCGATGGC
Organism: Gammaproteobacteria bacterium; assembly: GCA_011391405.1. Lineage (GTDB taxonomy): Bacteria > Pseudomonadota > Gammaproteobacteria > Steroidobacterales > Steroidobacteraceae > RPQJ01. Next base: position 56,715 of record JAABQQ010000216.1, on the reverse strand, counting down.
CTCGACGTATTTCTTGGGCTCGGCCACCTGCGAACCCACATGGAATGACAGGCCCCGGACCTTGACGCCGAGGCTGCGGGCGAGTTCGAGCATCGTCACGACGGCCGCCGGCTCGCAGCCGAACTTGCGCGAAAGGTCGACGACCGCCGTAGGATCGCGAAACGACAGTCGCAGCAGCACCTCCGCCCGGCTGCGGTACTTGCGGAACTTGCGCAGCTCGTCGGGATTGTCGACTACGAAGTTGCGGATGCCGAAGCGCAGCGCCGCGCGGATTTCGGCGTCGGTCTTGATTGGATGCGTGTGGATGCAGCGTTCGGGCGCAACGCCCGCCGACTTGACGAGCTTGATCTCGCCCGACGTCGCCACGTCGAAACAACCACCGAGATCGCGCAGCTCGGCGACCACCGCCGGGTGCGGCAAAGGCTTCAGGGCATAGAACAGTCCCACGCCGGGAAGCGCGGCCTGCAGGCTCTTGTACTGGCGACGGACGACAGCGCAGTCCAGCAGGAGCAGCGGCGAACCGTGTTGCGCGATGAGCGCCTTGAAATCAGGCCCCCGGCTCACGCGGTGTCAGTCCTGGCCCAGGTCGGCCCGCAGTGCCGCGATGTCCGGATCGCCGTAGACGACGTTCTCGGCCGAGGCAGCGCGATGCAGGCGATCGCGCACGGCATCCCAGGCTTCGCCCGCCGGCACTTCCTCAACCAGGATTTCCTTCGCGCCCGACTTGTCGAGCGTGCGCAGGTTCACGTACAGCTCGCGGCCGTAGACGTCGGCGCGACGGCCGGCGTTGATCCACGTCATGTACTTGTTGGCCACGCGCGGCGGGCGCATCGCAAGGACCGCAATCTTCTCGCGGTTCTCGGTAAGCTGACCCACGACGTCCTCGAGCGTGCGGCTCGCGACGATGCTGAGCGACGTGCGGGGGGCGTAGTGCTTGGCGTCGCTGCCGGGGACGCGGGGCGCACCGTTGTCCGGACCCGCCTGGAGATCGGGCACCACCGTGCGCAGTTGCGTCAGCGTGAGCGAGCCTGGCCGCAGGATGCGGGGCACCGTGTCGACGCAGGAGACGATGGTCGATTCGAGGCCGATCTTGCAGTCGCCGCCGTCGAGCACGATCCGCACGTCGTCGCCGAACTCGTCGCGCACGTGCTCGAGACGAGTGGGACTGATGCGGCCATAGCGGTTGGCGGAAGGCGCCGCGATGCCACTGCCGAAAGCGCGGAGCAGCTGCTGGGCCACCGGATGACCCGGCACGCGCACGGCGACGGTGTCCTGCCCGCCCGTAATGGCGAGATCGACGGCCGGCGCACGGCGCAGGATCAGCGTCAGCGGGCCCGGCCAGAACTTATCCGCGAGCGCAGCCGCGGCCGGCGGCACGTTGAGCGCCCAGCGCTCGAGTGCGCGCGGGTGCTCCATGTGGACGATCAGCGGATGCGTCGCCGGACGTCCTTTCAACTCGAAAATCTTGCGGACGGCGTCGGGATTCGAGGCGTCTGCGCCGAGGCCGTAGACCGTTTCGGTCGGGAAAGCAACGACCTCGCCTTCGCGCAGGGCGTCAACGGCCTGGTCGATCTCGTCCTGGGGGAGTCGCGCGGTCACCATAGGACGCGAATGATAGCGTCAAACACCGGGCGCCGCGCAGGCTCAGGCTCAGGGAATCGCCTTGCGCTCCCACTCGCCGGCCGAGTTGCGACGCAGGTCATACGCCGGCCAGTAATTCTGGTCGAGCTTCATCGTCGTCACGCCAGTCGAGCCATTCCAGGTGACCGTCTTCAGAAGCACCGATGAACGATCGGGCCGGCCGCTCACGGCGGCAATGAACGCGTCGAGGTCAGCGATCGGTCGTCCGTCCACCTCGACGATGCGGCGCCCGGCAAACAACCCATACCGCGTCGACGGCGAACCGTAGGCGAAATAGGCCACGAACACGCCCTCGGGCGGGATCGCACGCTGGATCGTCATCGCGCGATGCGGCGCATGGATCACGGCGCCGGCCCAGAGCAGCAGGCGATCGATGTCTTCACCCCGCAGCGCGGCGGTCTCGACGTCGACGACCTTTTCCGCGCCGTCGCGCAGCACCGTGACCTGCACGCGGGGCGATTGCGTCGCCTCCTCCACTTCGCGGAACCGGTTGAGCGTCACCCCATTCACGGCCAGCAGCAGGTCGCCTTCCTGCAGCACCCTGGCCGCGCCAGAGCCCGCCGCGACCCTCGAGACCGCGAGCACCTGGCGGTGCGCCGGGTTGCGCTGTTCCAGCTTCTCGACCCACTCGGCCGGCAGCCCGAGCTTGCGCGCGGCCGCGATCGGCAGCGCCTCGAACTCCGTTTCGAGCGAATAGAGCGGCTTGTCGTCGCGTGCGGCCGCCACGGCCTCGAGCACGACCGATGCCGGCATGCCGCGATTGAGTTGTACGGCGTCGCGCGCGCCTTCGGTGGCGAAACTCGACCACAGCGCCCGGACACGGCCGTCCTTGCCGGTGATCACGCCGTCGAAATCCGACGGGGAGTTCACCAGTGACACGACTTCGAGGTTGGCGTCGCGGAACTGCAGCGTGCGGGACAGAGGGAAATTCACGTCGTCCATCGTCGCGACATACGTCGCCAGCGACCGCAGCCGCGAATCGCCGCCGAGCCCGATGACCGTCACCGCCTCGCCGGGCTCGAGTTCGCGGGTGTCGAATTTCACGGCCCGGATGGGCGTGCCGTCGAGCGCCTTCGGGTCGAACGAGACAACCGACAGGTTGTGCAGCGGATGCACGTACTCGACTTTGCCGGGCACTTCGATCGACCCCCCAAACGTGAGGCGCGCATCGCCCGCCGCCACGGGCACCGTGTTGCGGTCGACCACGACCAGCCCGCGTTCGGCGTCGACGATGATGCCGGTGCCGTGATAGTTGCGCTCGGTGATGCCGGCCACGGAGAACGGCATGTCGAACGTCACCAGCACGAGCGAAGCTGCGATCTCGTTCGCGCGCTTGTCGTTGCCGGTGGCGAAATCGGTGCGGGCGGGTTGTACGCTTGCCGCAGCAGGGGCCGCCACCAGTTCTTCGCACGGCCACAGGCCGGTCTTGTCGTCGCGACGGCAGACCTTCGCCGGAAACCAGGCGCGGTCCATCCGCATCACGCGCGTCTCTGAACCCTTGGGATCATCGAGCGTGGCGTAGCGCAGAGCCGCGCGCGCGCCCTGCGGCAGGGCGGCGATGATGTCGCGAAACTCTGCCATGGTGGCGACCGGCTTGCCGTTCACGCTGGAAATCACTGCGCCGCGCGGCACGCCCGCCGCGTTCAGCACGTAACCCGGGTTGGCGACGTACACGCCGCTCACGGGCGCATTGAAGTGTCGCGCCATCTGGTACGAGAGCGTGTGCACCACGGCATCACCGAACTCGAAGAACTCCGAGGGTGTGATCGCGTGCAGGTCGCCCACCGGCAGCGTCTGCTGGACCTTTTCGCCGCCGCGCTCGACGACGATGTCGACCTTGCCGCCGACGGAGTTGTCGAGAATTTCCTCGAGCGGCAGGAACGTGGTGATGAGCTGGCCGTTCACGTGCGTGAGGATGTCGCCCGGCTGCAGCTTGCCTTCGGTCGGCGAGCCCGGCAGCACTTCGTCCACCACCAGCATGCCGGTGAGGTCGGGGCGCGCCTTGCGTGCGGCTTCCTGCGTGACGGCCCGCAAGCCGAGACGCACGAGTTCGTCGTACGGTGTGTAGTTGAAGACGGTCTGCAGGGTGCCACGCGACACGGGCTCGCCGCGCTGGATCAATTGCAGCGCACGCTGCACGCGATCGAGCGGCAGGTAGAAACTGGACTGTGCCCCGCTGCTGCCGCCGGCGTTCAGTGCGACGACGCGACCCTGGATGTCGATGACCGGCGAGCCCGACGAGCCCCCCGACGTGCCGGAGGCAGCCTGCACGTAGAACGTATTGAAGTCGTTGTACTTGCCGACGCCGTATTCGGGAGCTGCGCGGTCGAGCCGAGCCAGCGTGCCCGCCAGGATCGAAAGCTGTTCGCCGGCGTCATTGCCGACGACGCGGATCTCGGTGCCGACACGCGCGCCGGCCGGATACAGCGGCAGCGCCACGGGCTGCACGTACCGGAGCCTGGCCGGGTCGTAGCGATAGATGCCGAAATCGTGCACCGGGTCGCGGTAGACGGCGTGCAGTTCGACTTCCTCGCGGTTCTGGAACACCGCGGTCGCCACCACCGGTCCGGGTGTAACCACATGCCGGTTGGTCAGGATCAGGCCGCGCACGGCGTCGACCACGAAGCCCGTCGCCTGGCTCGACTGGTTCCACTCAGTGTCGAAGGCACGGGTCTGGTCGATTTCGATGGTGACGACCGACGGCGCGATGCGCTCGATCGTGCGGTCCCAGGCGGGGCTTTCGGCGGCGGATGCGCCACCGACTAATCCCACGGCCAGCCACGGCAACAGCAGCCACTGGACGAGCCGCCGGCCCGCGCCGGCGCGGGCGTCCGTCCACCAGGGGGTCACAGTTCGCGGCCGTACGCCGCGCTGAAGCGCTGCTTGAATTCGTTCATGTCGAAGCGGTGGTTCTGCGTGCCGGAGTGCGCGATCTTGATGGAGCCCATCAGTGAAGCGATTCGACCCGTGGTCTCCCAGTCGAGTTCATTCATCAGGCCAAAAATAAGTCCGGCGCGGTACGCGTCGCCGCACCCGGTCGGATCCTTGACCGCCTGCGGCTTCACCGTCGGGATCGCGTGCTGTTTGCCGCCAGCGTGAATGACGCTGCCTTCCGCACCCTTGGTGACGATGTAGGCACGGACCTTGTTCGCGATCTCTTCCGGGCCCCACCCTGTCCGTTCCTGCAGCATCTGGCCTTCGTAGTCGTTGACGGCGACCCAGGTGGCCTTGCCGATCAGGTCGCGCAGCGCCTCGCCGTCGAACATCGGCAAGCCCTGGCCGGGGTCGAACAGCCACGGGATGCCCGCGGCCGCGAACTGCAGCGCGTGCGCCACCATGCCGTCGCGACCGTCCGGCGCCACGACGCCGAGCGTGATACCCGCGGCGGTTGGCACGGCATTGAGGTGCGACTGCGACATCGCACCCGGGTGGAACGCGGTGATCTGGTTGTCGTCGATGTCCGTCGTGATGAACGCCTGCGCGGTGAACTCGTCGTCGAGCTCACGCACGTAGTCGAGGCTGACGCTGCAGGCCTTCAGCCAGCGCCGGTACGGCTCGAAGTCGTGACCCACCGTCCCCATCGGCGCGCCCTTCTCGCCGAGCAACTGCAGGTTGTAGGCAATGTTGCCGGCGCAGCCGCCGAAATTGCGCCGCATGCTCGGCACCAGGAACGAGACGTTCAGCATGTGGATACGATCGGCGAGGATGTGCTCGCGGAAATGGCCGGGGAAGACCATGACGGTGTCGAACGCCAGGGAGCCGCAGACTAGTGCTGTCATAGGAAGGGGAGGAAGGGGAGGAAGTGGGGGAAGGGCAGGAAGGATTAAAACAGGCGGTCCCAGAGGACGAGTGCCCAGGTCGAGAATAGCAGCAGCAGCGCGAAGAAGACTGCTGCGGAGCCCAGGTCCTTGGCGTAGCCGGACAACGGGTGCCGCTCGGTCGAGATCCGGTCCACCAGCACTTCGACGGCGGAGTTCAGCATCTCGACGAGCATGAGCAGCAGCACGGCGCCGACCAGCAGCAACCGCTCGATCCCGGTCTGGCCCAGCCAGACGCCCGCCGGAACCAGGACGCAGGCCGCCCAGACTTCCTGGCGGAAGGCGGACTCGTTGCGGTAGCAGTTGGCGATGCCCCGGAACGAGTTCTGCGTCGCGAGCACGAGGCGGTTCAACCCGGTCGGGCGGCCGCTCTCGCGCAACTCCTCGCTCATGCAGCTTTCCAGGTCAAGTCGAGCTGTTTCGCCGCACGGACATCGTCGAGGCGTCGCACCGGCAGGGTCCACGGCGCGCCCTTGAGCTTGTCGGGATCCGTTTCGGCTTCGCGCCTGATCGCGATCATGGCGTCGACGAAGGCATCCAGCTCTTCCTTCGATTCGGTTTCGGTCGGCTCGATCAGCAGGCACTCGGGCACCAGCAGCGGGAAGTAGGTGGTCGGCGCGTGGAAGCCGTAATCCAGCAACCGCTTGGCGAAATCCATCGCGTTCGTGCCCCACTCCCGCGCCTCGCGCCGCAGCGTGACGATGAACTCGTGGCTCGCCCTGCGCTCCGGGTACGCGAGTTCGAAACCCGCAGCTCGCAGTCGCGCTGCCAGGTAATTGGAGTTGAGCGTCGCGAACTCCGACACGCGCTGCATGCCGTCGCGGCCGAGCATGCGCATGTAGATATACGCGCGCAACAGAACGCCGGTGTTACCCATGAAGTTCGACAGCCGGCCGATGGTCTGCGGCAGGTCCTTCTCGTCGAGCCAGCGGAAACGCTCACCGTCTCGGCCCACGATCGGCACCGGCATGAACGGCAGCAACCGCTCACTGACGCCCACGGCACCCGAGCCCGGACCACCGCCGCCATGCGGGGTCGAGAAGGTCTTGTGCAGGTTCATGTGGATGACGTCGAACCCCATATCGCCCGGTCGCACCTTGCCTAGGATCGCGTTGAGGTTGGCTCCGTCGTAATACAGCAGGCCGCCGGCCTCGTGCACGATCCGGCGCACCTCGTCGATGTGGCGCTCGAACACGCCGATCGTCGACGGATTGGTCAGCATGATGCCGGCCGTCTGCGGGCCGACCGCGGCCTTGAGCGACTCGAGGTCGATGTCGCCGTTGTGGAGTGTCGGGATTTCCTTCACCGTGCAGCCGCACATCGTCGCGGTCGCCGGATTGGTGCCGTGCGCGGCATCGGGCACGATGATCTCGACGCGCGCGAAGTCCTTGCGCGCCTTGTGGTACGCACGAATCATGGCCACGCCGGCAAACTCGCCCTGCGCACCTGCCATCGGCGTCAGCGACACACCGCGCATGCCGGTGACTTCCTTCAGCATTTCCTGCAATTCGAACAGGATCTGCAGGATGCCCTGCCCGGTCGACTCCGGCGCCAGCGGATGCCGGTTGAGCAACTCGGGCAGCATCGCGTACTGGTTACACGCCTTCGGGTTGTACTTCATCGTGCACGACCCGAGCGGGTAGAAGTGCGTGTCGATGGAGAAGTTGAGCTGCGACAGGCGCGTGAAGTGACGCACCGCCTGCAGCTCCGACACCTCGGGCAGCAGCGGAGCGCTGGCACGGCGCAGTGCCGCAGGAATCGGTGCTTCGACGGGCACCTGCGGGTACTGCGCGTCGGCGCTGCGGCCGGGCGCAGAGTGCTCGAATATCAGCTTTTCATGCATGGCTTTGATTCCCGGGCTCAGGCCGCAGCCGCAGAGTTACGCATCGTTTCAGCGAGCGCCTGCGCATAGGTTTCGATGTCGGCGAGCGTGCGTGTTTCAGTGGCACATACCAGCAGCGCGTTGCCGAGCGACGGGTACCGCGCGGAAATGTCCGCGCCGCCGACGATGCCGCGATGCGCGAGCGCCTCGAGCACCGGCTTGACCGGACGGTCGAGCAACAGCACCGCCTCGTGAAACCGCGGACGGTCAAACGCAAGCCGTACGCCGGGCACGCGCGTGAGCGCATCCACCAGTTGCTGCGTACGCAGCATCGACGTCGACGCCACCTGCGCGAGACCCTTCGCGCCGAGCAGCGACATGTAGATCGTCGCGGCCGTCACCAGCAAGCCCTGGTTGGTGCAGATGTTGGACGTCGCCTTGCTGCGACGGATGTGCTGTTCGCGCGCCTGCAGCGTAAGCGTGAAGCCGGACTTGCCGTCGAGATCGAGCGTGCGGCCGATGATGCGGCCCGGCATCTGGCGCACGTGCTCAGTGCGTGTCGCCATGAAGCCGAAGTACGGACCGCCCGACGACAGCGGCACGCCCAGCGGCTGGCCGTCGCCAATGGCGATGTCGGCACCGAGCTTGCCCCACTGGCCCGGCGGCTTCAGCACGGCGAGCGAGGTGGGATTGACCACGCCGATCATCAGCGCGTTGTTGGCATGTGCCCAGTCGGTTGCGGCATCGACGTCCTCGAGCGTGCCGAAGAAATTCGGGTGCTGCAGCACGACGGCCGTGATGTCCTGGCCGCTGTAGGGTTCGAGTGCCGAGACCAGCGTCTGTCCGCCCTTCGGGTCGTACGGCAGCAGTTCGAACGCGATGCTCTGGTTGCCGGCGACAACCTGCGTCACGTCGCGGTACGTCGGGTTGAGCGCGACGGGCAGCAGGATGCGCTGCGACTTCGACTTGCGATTGGCGCGCACGGCCATCAGGCACGCTTCAGCAAGACCCGAGGCACCGTCGTAGAGCGACGCGTTCGAGATGTCGAGCCCGGTCAGGCTCGCCATCATCGTCTGGTACTCGTACAGCAGCTGCAGCGTGCCCTGGCTCGCTTCGGCCTGGTACGGCGTGTAGGCGCTGTAGAACTCACCCCGCGTCACGATCGCCCACACGGCGGAGGGAATGTGGTGCTCGTACGCACCCGCGCCGATGAAGTTGAGCGGGCGGCCGTCGCGCGTGGCGAAGTCGGCCATCAGCCGGCCAATCTCCATCTCGTTGAGCGCCGGCGGCACGCCCGGCAGGCCGGGAGCGCGCAGATTCGCCGGGATCTCCTCAAACAGCGCCTCGATGTCCGGCGCGCCGATCGCTTCAAGCATCGTGCGGATGTCGTTGTCCGTGTGCGGGATGAAAGGCATGACGCCCCTCCGTGGTGCTTAGTGCGTCTCGGCAGCGAGGGCGGCCGCGTAGGCCTTGGCGTCGAGCATCGACGCGAACTGGGCCTTGTCGGTCGGGCGCACGCGCATGATCCAGCCGGCGCCGTACGGATCCGTGTTGATCAGCTCGGGCTGGCCGCCCAGATCGGCATTACCGGCCACGACTTCACCGCTCACCGGGCTGTAGACGTCCGACGCGGCCTTCACCGACTCGACGACTGCGCAGCCTTCGCCCGCGTTGACGTGGCGGCCCGGTTCCGGCGCCTCGACAAACACGAGGTCGCCCAGCGCCTGCTGCGCGTGATCGGAGATGCCGATGGTGATCGTGCCGTCCGCCTCGAGGCGCGCCCACTCGTGGGATTTCTGGAAGCGGAGGTCGGCAGGAATGTTGCTCATGACGGAATCCTTGGAGAGTTTTGAAAGATTAAAGGGCGATGGCGACTTTGCCGTGGCGCACGAACGGCGGACGCACGACCCGCGCCGCGACGAGCTTGCCGCGGATCTCGACCTCGCAGCGATCGCCGGTCTTCGCCGGCACGCGCGCAAAGCCGATCGAGCGCTGCAACGTCGGCGAGAACGTGCCGCTGGTGACTTCGCCTTCACCGACGGCGGCGACGATCACCTTCTGGTGCGAACGCAGCACCGCGCGATCTTCGACCAGCAGGCCGACGAGCTTGCGCGTGTCGCCACTCGCCTTCTGCGCGGCGAGCGCGCCGCGGCCGATGAAATCACGGTCCTGCGGATCCCACGCGATCGTCCAGTTGAGGCCCGACTCGAGCGGCGAAGTGGTCTCGTCCATGTCGTTGCCATAGAGGTTCATGCCGGCCTCGAGGCGCAGCGTGTCGCGCGCGCCGAGTCCGCATGGCGCTACACCGGCAATGCGCAAACCCTGCCACAGCGCTACGGCGTGCTCGGCAGGCAGCATGATTTCGAAGCCGTCTTCGCCGGTGTAACCCGTGCGTGCGACGAAGAGGCTGCCCGCGTCGATGCCGAAGAACGGCCCGATCTCGAGCGCGCGCTGTGCGATGTCCGGATGCATGACGCTGGCGGCCTTGGCACGAGCGTTCGGACCTTGCACGGCGATCATCGCGAGTTCGGTGCGCGGCTCGACCGCCACGCCGTAGCCGGCAGCGACCTGGCGCAGCCACTCGATGTCCTTGTCGCGCGTGCCGGCGTTCACGACCATGCGATACCAGTGATCGTTCATGTAGTAGACGATCAGGTCGTCGATCACGCCGCCGTGGTCCCGCAGCATGCAGGAGTACAGCGCCTTGCCGGGTTGCGTCAGCTTGGCGACGTCGTTGGCGAGCAGGCGACGCAGGTAGTCACACACGCGGTCGCCGCGGAGGTCGACCACGCACATGTGCGAGACGTCGAACATGCCAGCGTCGCGGCGCACGGCATGGTGCTCCTCGATCTGCGAGCCGTAGTTGACGGGCATGTCCCAGCCGCCGAAGTCGACGGTGCGGGCCCCGGCCGCGACGTGGGTATCGAAAAGCGGTGTGCGCAATCCCATGACTTGAGTCCCCGTCCCGGCCTTGCCGTTTCACGACCAAAAAAAAGGGCGGCACGCCGCTGTGAACGACCTGCCGCCCCTCTGTCCTTTTGACCTGAGAGATCGGGAACCAGCCCCAGGCCGATGCCGCACCCCTTCGGTGGGTCCGCAACGAGGCGGACCGCTCTCCAGAGCCCATCAGGTGCTGCCGTTGTTTTGCCTGAGCGTTTCCGGGCGGGTTGCGCCTTCGGCGGGCCGTTTTCCGGCCACTCTTCGGACAGACCTTGCGATGGGTCTGGGGATTCTACCCTCTCTGCCGCCGAAGCGGAAAGGGTCGGGGTGGAGCTTCCGGCCCCCTCTCCCGCTTTAGCGGGAGAGGGTTGGGGTGAGGGTCCGCACGACGAGCAGATGCCTGACTAGCCCTCAAGCGTTTTTGCGAGCGCTCCGGCGGCACCATCTCTGACGGTCGAATTGGCTTCATCATGGGGATCGTGATTCTTGGGAGCCTCATACGAGCCGCATGGGGTTCTACCCCGCTTCCACGGACGGTTGAGTTGAGGAGCGCGACATTTTAAAAAAGGCCGCCGCGTACTTTGCCAGGGAACCCGGGTAAGGTACGCATTCATCAATGACCATGCCAAAGAGCACGGCATTGCGACGATGTGCCGCGTGCTGGATGTCACTCGCAGTGGCTTCTATGCGTGGTTGCATCAGCCGCTCTCGGCTCGCGCGATCGAGGACTTGCGCTTGCTCGGCCTGATTCGTGCCTCGTATGCGGCGAGCGGCGGCGTGTACGGCTCGCCGCGCGTGTTTCTCGATCTGCGAGAAGCCGGCGAGCGCTGTGGGCGGCATCGAGTCGCCCGGATCATGCGCAGCCGGAAAATCAAGGCTCTGCGCGGCTACAAGGCGCCGCGGGCGATCCACGGTCGCCCGTCGATCATCGCGCCGAACACACTGCAGCGACAGTTCACCGTAGCGAAGCCCGACCAGGTGTGGGTGACCGACATCACCTACATCCGCACCTGGCAGGGCTGGCTCTATCTGGCCGTGGTAATGGATCTGTACGCCCGCCGCATTGTCGGATGGTCCATGAAGCCGACGCTCGCCCGTGAGGTTGTGCTCGATGCAATCCTGATGGCGGTCTGGCGGCGTCAGCCGAAGGGCACCCTGATCCACTCGGATCAGGGCTCCCAATACGGCAGCGACGACTGGCTGCGCTTCTGTCGCGATCACCACCTCGAGCCGAGCATGAGCCGGCGAGGCAACTGCTGGGACAACGCGGTCGCGGAGTCGTTCTTTAGCAGCCTGAAGAAAGAGCGCATCAAGAAACGTATCTACAAGACGCGAGATCTGGCGAGGGCGGACGTCTTCGACTACATCGAGATGTTCTACAATCGAGCACGCCGTCAGGGCCATCTGGGCGGCGTCAGTCCCGAGGCCTTCGAGAGTACCTAAAAATGAGGCTCGGATCTGTCCTCCTTACCGGGGGAAGTCCAAGCAACGATTCCGCGTATCAGGGTTCGGCGTGTGTCTATGCCGCTTTCACCGTACGCACCTTCAGGTCAACTTTCAGGCAGCCGCCAACGGCGCCGAAAATGGCCGCCAGGTTATCCATGCTTGGATTGCCTTTGGGCGAAAGCATGCGATGCAGGCTCTTGCTGGGCAGGTCGGTCAGCTTCGCGAGCTGCTCGAAACCGAGGGTTGCGTTAACGAGGTCGCGAAGAATGAGGCGCGCCGTTTCCGGCTCATCCCCAAGAAACAGCGTCGCCGCTTCATCCAGCAGCGCCTTCGCAAACGCCGGATCGCGCTCGACGCGCGCAACGACCGTCTTCTTGAAATCGCGAGTGAGAGCCATACCGATCACCTCTTGCGTTTGCCGACCTTGCTGGCCGCTGATTGAGCACGTTTCCGGGCCTTGTATTCCGCGTGCAATTCCTTGGCCCGATCGATGTCTGCTCGTTGACTTCGCTTCGTGCCACCGCCAAACAGAACGATGAGTGCATCGCCGTCCTGCGCGAGATAAATTCGATAACCAGGCCCCCAGTCGATGACGTACTCGCCTAGACCTGCGAACCACTTGATGCTTGAGGTGTGCCCGAGCTCCATTCTCAACTTGGCGGTAACGACCTTCGCTGCCGCCTGTGCATCGAGGCGGTCGAACCACGCCTTGTACGGGTTCGTGCCATCAGGGCGAATATATTCTTCGACCCGGGTGCTCATGGACTGATGGTAACTTATTCGTTACTCTATGTGCAACGAGCCTGCCAGACGATTCGAGGTACTGCCAACGCTGCCGGCGTCGGCGCATGCGAGAGATCAACTTCAGTCATGGTAGTCCTCTACTCTCATCACCCGGACCAAGCACACCATTCGCTCAGGCCGCCGCGACCAGAATTCGGCCCGGAGCATTGGCGGTGCGGTGCGCCTTGATCCGGATCTCGACATCAAGGCCCATCGCCGTCAGCAACACCATCAGTCGCTCGACCGAGAATCCTTCCAGCTTGTAATGCTTCAGCGCCGAGACCTTCGGTTGGCTGATTCCGAGCAGCGTCGCTGCCCGCACCTGGGAGAGACGACGCACTTTCAGCAGTCGATTGAGTTCGACCGCCAGACGAAGCTTGGTATCGAGTTCCTCAGAATCAGGCAAGCCGAGATCGGCCAATACGTTTCCGGAACTTGCCTCGATCAATCCGCGCTTAGCGATCCGCTTTGCCATACCTCACCTCATAGTCCGCGCGGGCGAGCCGGAGCCGTGCCCTGATCAAATCCACGTCCGTCCGCGCAGTCCGAACCCCGCTGGGTGACTTCTTTTGAAAACAGTGCAGGACGTAAACCGCTTGCGGCAGACGCACCGTGTACACCGCACGAAAGGTACCGCCATCGAAGTTGCTCACGACCTCGCATACGTCGGGGCCCTCGCCTTTCCAGGGCTTGGCAGCCGGATGCCTGGCACCGTACTGCGCCACACTCAGGGCGATACCCAGTGCTCGCACTACGGGCCCCGGCATCACGAGCAAGTCGCGCTTGCTCGAACTCACCCAGAAGAGCGGCTTCTCACCGGATCCAGGTTTGGATCGCACGGCAGATTATTCCTATTTAGGAATATTTGGCAAATTGACTCGCGCAGACAGCTTGCCGCCCCAATACTTGCCCTGCGAGCCACATAACTCGATGTTGTCGCCAACTTTGCGTTGGCCACAGAAGCAACCGTCGCCGTCCGCTCGATCAGCCCGACGGCGACGAGAGCGCCGCGGGCGACTCAAAGGTAAAGACGTGGGCCGACGGGCGCCGGCTCGCTGGCGTGACGTCACCGCCAAGGCGACAATGAGCCATGCCAGTGGATTTCATCGGGCTGTTCTCCCTGCTCGTCGCCGCACGCGTACGGTTCGTCGTCGTGGACGGTCTGGCAGTCCTGTTGCACGGGCTCGATCGCTTGACGGCCGACGTGGATCTCGCCGTCGACCTCTCAACTGAGGCGACCAAGGATGCCGTTCGCGCGCTGACCGAGGGCGGCTATCGCCCATTGGCGCCCGTCGATCCCCTGTCCCTCGCCGATCCCGAGCGGCGGCATGATTGGCAAACCTCGCGGGGCATGAAGGTGTGCAGCTTCTGGGACACCACGAACACGCGTCCGACCGTGGACGTGATGCTCTCTCCAGTCGTGAGCTTTGACGATCTCTGGACCGACGCGACACACGTGATGATCGGTGGAATTGGCGTACGCATCGCCTCGATTCCTCACCTGATCCTGATAAAAAAGGCCGCAGGGCGGACCCAGGACCTGGCCGATGTCGAACGCCTGCGCGCGAAGCTGCTGGACTGAAAAATGCCTGAATTCGATCCTGCGCAGGAACCGACCGCCTGGGGCACCTGGGACGACGCGGAGGCGCTCCGCCGCTGGTCGTTCGCGCGCCGCACGCCGGAACAACGCCTCGCGTGGCTGCAGTCGGCACTGCAACTCGCCTACCAGAGCGGCGCCATCAAACCGCGCCGTCCCGATCCATCTGAATCCTTCGCTGTACAGCCCGAGCATCCGGCGCTGTGAACGCACGGTCCGGAGAGGCGTGTGAGCAACACGAAGCCACCTGACAACCAAGCCGCCGATCCTGCGTCCGGGGAACTCCCGCACTGGCTGAGGGGCGACCCGATCGCGGAGCACCTGCGCAGCCTCGGCCGACCCGTGACCAAGGCCGCCTGGCTCGAATGCGCCTACGGCTCGAGCAACGAAGTCGTCCTGGAGCAGGACAAGGAAACGCGAGCCTGGATCAGGCACAAATTTCCCTCGGACCCGGATGAAGCGGTGGGCTGACTCCGACTGCGGTCAGGTACACCTCACAATGAAGTGACCAACCGAGTTGCCTGCCGTTCGAGGACTGGCGCGATTCCGTGAGCTGGGCCTCCTACCCCGCTGGAGCAGTAAGATAACGACAACACGCGGAGGACAGCGATGACCGATATGGCCGACCACGACACACGCTGGCGACTCGTGCGCGATGTCGTGGTGTTCCAGATCAAGCTGGGCATGGAGGCGATACTGGACCTCACGCTCATCCCGGTGTCGCTCGCGGCGGCAGCGATGGACTTTCTGCTGGGAAACTGGCGACGACCACGATGGTTCCACGCCGTGCTTCGGTTCGGCGAACGCTGCGAGCACCGGATCGACCTGTGGCGCGTAGCGACACCCGGCGTGGACGCGCCTCAATCGGAGGTCGATGCGGTCATGCGCAGCATCGAGACGCTGATCCGTAACCCGCGCACTGGACCGGACAAGGTGCGCGAGCTCAGGCGCTGGGCCGCAACGAAGCTTGCGCCGAGCGGCGACGTCGGCGTGCTACCTCCTGACCGTCGTAACGAACCCCCGAGTTGAGCCTGGCCGGTTCGACGTCCAAGTAAAGCCGCGAAGCCCTCGCCGACACCGGTAACCCCTGGTGCAACGGCAAATCACCCGCTGAAGGATCACGAAGGACATGCTGCATTCAATTCTCCGCACCTCGCCGCTGCGTTGGCTGGCCGCGTTCGCTGCCCTGGTGCCGGTGGCTGCGCTGGCGGCCGAGAGCGTGTCGCCGTCCCCGGCGCTCACGGTCGAACTCGGTGCCGCCTGGCAGTTGCGAAATACTGCGCAGGTATCAAACGAACCGCCGAACACCCGGTTCAAGATTGACGAACTGACCGGCGACGGTCCGTTTCCGGCCGGACGCGTGGTCCTTGACTGGCCGCTGAACGCAAAGCACCGCCTGCGATTCCTCATCGCACCACTCGGGATCGACGAAACCGGCACCGCTTCGCAGCCCATCGTGTTCCGGGACACGACCTTCGCACCCGGCCCGATCGACGTGAAGTACCGGTTCGATTCCTACCGAGCAAGCTATCGATACGTGTTTTACGAGCGCGAAAGGTGGACGTGGTCCGGCGGCGGCACGCTGAATATCCGCGATGCGGAGATCCGTCTGCAGCAGGGCGCGCTGACGCGGGTGAGGAAGAACACCGGCGTCGTGCCACTGCTGGCGCTCGAGGGCGAGTGGCGCTTTGCACCCGGTTGGTACGGCCTGCTCGACTTTGAGGGACTCGCCGCACCGCAGGGTCGCGCAATCGATGCAGCGCTGAAGCTTGGCTACGACGTCACGCCGAACATCTCGGTCGCAGGCGGGTACCGGATCCTCGACGGCGGTGCGGACAACGACGATTTGTACACGTTCGCACGCTTCGATTCCGCCGTGCTCGGACTGACGTGGAGGTTTCGGTAAGCATCACTGCGACGTCACACCGTCAGTGTGTATCCGCCATCCGGCGTCAGGGTTGTGCCAGTGATGTAACTCGCCTCATCCGAGCATAGGAAGACGATGGCTCGAGCGATCTCCTCCGGGTAACCGGCGCGCCGCAGATGAACACTCGGGAGCAAGCTTTTGTCGTATAGATCGTCGCCGACAATCCCTCGCGCTCCGCGATGCATCGGTGTATCGACGAAGCCCGGACACGATGTTCACCCGGATACCCTGCGGCGCCAACTCGGCGGACACACTTGTCGTCAATCCGACCAGGCCATGCTTCGAAGCGACATAGGCCGAACCAGTCCCGAAGCCGAGGAATGAATTCACGGAGCCGATGTTGACGATGGCTCCACCGTGTCCGCCAGCGAGCATGGCTCGGGCCGCATACTTCAGGCAGAGAAAGGTGCCCTTCAGGTTGATGTCCAGAACTCGATCCCAGTCATCCTCGGCCAACTCAGTGATACTTGCCAACCGCCCCTCGATGCCCGCGTTGTTCACGGCATAGTCGATACGCCCGAACGTCTCCAGCGCGTGAGCGACCATGCGCTCCACGTCCCTCGCTGCTGACACATCCGTCTTGACGGCAGTCGCTTTACCTCCCCGAGCTTCGATCTCGGTCACGAACGACGCAAGCTCATCTTGCCGCCGCGCGGCCAGCACAACCCTTGCACCCTTGGCGGCGAAGGCCTCGGCGGTGGCCCGTCCAATCCCACTGCTTGCGCCGGTAATCAGCGCAACTTTCCCGGTCATATCTGACATGTGAATTCCTCTCTTCTCACGCAACCACGTCCCGTCTGACGCCTGACTCTAGACAGGCACTCGGTCCCGCTGCTCGCCAGGCCGCTGAACCTGCCCTCGAGCAATCCCCTGAATTTGCCTCCTTGATTCATGACTTATTCCCATCCATT
Source organism: Gammaproteobacteria bacterium (assembly GCA_011391405.1). Lineage (GTDB taxonomy): Bacteria > Pseudomonadota > Gammaproteobacteria > Steroidobacterales > Steroidobacteraceae > RPQJ01. The sequence goes on along the minus strand of JAABQQ010000216.1, from coordinate 39,830 downwards.
GCATGAACGCACGAGCCGATTCGCAGCGGAGCAGAGAATGCACGGCGTCGGGACACCGCTGCCGTCTCCAGAGCCGCAAGTTCGATCGCCCGCCAGCCTCAAGTCGCCCTGTTCGCCGCGACCCCGGCAAGCGCACCCGCGTCATCCACATCACCGACGAGCTCAATCGGCTGACAGCAAACCTGGCAGTCCTCGACATAACTGAACGAGCCTGCCGACAAGTCCACGGCGGTTTCAAATCGCTCCCCACAATAGGGGCACTGGATCGCGACGAACTCCGTGGACCGCAACGACTCCGGGCCACCCGGCTCGAACACGGGCTCGAGTCCGTACAGCTCATCAATGGTCTGCGGATCGAGTAGTTCGCGTGGTTTCCTGGTCACGCTGGCAATCTACACCACACCCAACACTCCGAGGCGGGCTACGCCCGCGAGTTTGGCGTATGCGGCCAACCGAGTTCGCAGCCGCTGAGTGCCGTCGCGGTTGGCGTCGACGTCCACGTCGCATGTGCCGACTCTCATGACGAATGTCACTTCACTACGTCGCGAGCGTGCTATTACTCGCACTCCGCAACGAGCCGTGGGTCGTGTCAGCAATGCGCGCAGCAAACTCTGCCGATTCACGGCATATCGACATTGCCGCGCCCCGGATCGTGCGCGGCGTCCTTTCGCTGGCAACGCTCTCGGTCGCGATGCTCGCGGCTCCCACGCCGGCAATCGCTCAGGCTGCAGTTCGACAGACCCCGACGATAATCTGGGCAACCAAGCTGGGGTTCCGCGACTGGGGCGACGTGGTGCGCGTCAACGGCCTGATCGTCGGCAGTAATTCCTCCGGCCACGGCGGGCTTTTCGCGGTGGACGAGGCGACGGGCAAGCTGCGCTGGAAGGTGGTCACGTCCAACATGACCGGTGAGTCACCAGCGTCCGACGGTAAGTTCGTGGTCGTCCCCTGGACCACCGATCCGGCGCTCGCCGCCTACACGCTGGCCACCGGCAAGCTGGCGTGGACGAAGCCGTTCGATCCCGTCGACGACGGCCAACCCGTCATCGTCGATGGGCTGGTCATTGCCCAGCACGAAGACGGGTACTTGTACGCCTTCGACGTGGCCACGGGCGCGGAACGCTGGAAGTACCAGTACGCGCGGAAATCGAACTGGTGCGCCGCCGGCCAGCCCGCCGTCGCCGACGGGATCGTCTACATCTCGAGCGGACTCCAGTCGCCGGCCAATTCAAAGACCGACTATTTCCTGCACGCCATCGACGCAAAGACCGGCCAGGAGCTGTGGCGTTACAACCCGCTCAGCCAGTACCCGAACAACTACGGCGCGTGCCTGGTCGAAGTGCTCGCGGTCGGTGACACGATCGTGGCCGTCAGCGACGAGTACCTGTACGGCGTGGACCGCGCGACGGGACAACAGAAATATCGCGTCGACACGATGGACGGGACGCGGCGCAAGCATCTGCGCGGTCTCGTGCAGGCAAGCGGCTACGTCTACGGCGTCACCCAGGGGCAGTTCTGGGCCGTCGATGCTCGGACCGGGCGGACGGCGTGGACACTGCCTGGCGAGTACAGCGACACGTTCGTCGGCACTGCGGCAGCCGATGGCGTCGTCTATTTCCAGGGCCGCGTGGCTGGCATCGACACCGGGCCGAAGGATAGCGGCGGCGTCCTGCACGCCGTGGACGTACAGACTCGGCAGGTGCTGTGGTCGTTCAAATACCCGACCGAAGAACCGTGGTCCTTCGGCATCCCGGTCGCGGCGGACGGAGCGATCTTTGTCGGCACGTACCAGACGATGCTGAAGCTGAAATAGATTGAAAGCCGTCGACGAACGACGACCTAAACGGAGAAGACAGGCGTTTTTGGTGGTCTTTCGCGGAGGGCAACCGGCAGACCGCTGATGATAGTGAATTTGTTCGCTTGCATCGGGTTCTCAACCATTCGCGCTAATCGCTAGTGCCGAACGCCCGGCGCTGCGCACAGCGCGCTGCGCATCTGCACGCGGGACTCAACCTCTCGCAGCGAAGTAAACACGGAGCACAAACGGCTCGCGCCTGACATCCGCATTCCCTGAGGCACTCGATCTCGAACGTTTGCTACCGTCGCTAGAACCCCCGGAGACGGCCATGCCGCAGCAGAAAACCTTCACCACCCTCTCCCGTTCCGCCTTGTACGACCTCGTCTGGACCAAACCCGTCCGCGACCTCGCCGCAGAATTCGGCATGTCCGCCCTTGCACTCGCCAAGCCCACTGCACGCCTGTAGATTCCGGCCACGCCACATCACGAATGGCAGCAGGACAGACATGGACCTCAAGCATCACGTCGCGCAGGTCTGCACGCTCGCCACGGTCGTCACTCTTTTATTCGCCCGTCTGGGCCTGGCCGCGGACACGCCTCCGGCTGGTGGCCTTTCCCCTGAGACCCTGACGAAGATCGATGCGGCCGCAGCCGAGGTGCTGAAAAATACCGGCGCGCCCAGCGCCTCGATCGCGATCGTTCGCGACGGCCGGACCGCCTACCTGCGGGCGTACGGTGAGGCACGCCTCGAGCCGACGCTGCCGGCCGAACCTGGCATGCGGTACGCCATCGGGTCCGTCTCGAAGCAGTTCACCGCGGCAGCCATCCTCCTGCTGCAGCAGGACGGTAAGCTCTCGCTCGACGACAAGGTCGCCAAGTACCTGCCCGAACTCACCCGCGCCAACGACATCACCATTCGTCAGCTGCTTTCCCACACGGCCGGCTATCAGGACTACTGGCCGCAGGATTACATGTTCCCCTTGATGGTCGAGCCCGTGGCACCGGAGCGCATCATGGACCGCTGGGCCCGCAAGCCGCTCGACTATGAGCCCGGCACGAAGTGGCAGTACAGCAATACCGGATACGTCATCGCGGGCCGCATCATCGAGAAGGCCAGCGGTCAGCCGCTCTTCGCGTTCCTGCAGGAGCGGATCTTCAAGCCGCTGCAGATGACTTCGGTGCGCGATTTCGACAATGAACCCCTCGCCTCCGGCAACACCACCGGCTACGGCAATTTTGCGCTGGGCCCGCCGCGCGTCGCAGTCCCCAGCGGCGCCGGGTGGCTGTTTGGCGCCGGCGGACTCGCGATGACGGCCGAGGATCTCGCCCGCTGGAACATCTCCGTCATCAACCGCAGTCTGCTGTCGGAGGCGTCGTATCGTGCGTTCGAGACCGACACGTTGTTGGCCAGCGGCGCCGGCAGCCAGTACGGGCTCGGCGTGCACGTCGAGGTGGAGAACCACCGCCGCAAGATCGACCACGGCGGCGCCGTGAACGGCTTCGTCACCGCGAACACGGTTTATCCCGATGACCGCACGGCAATCACCATTCTCGTCAACCTGGACGCCTCGCCGGCTCCCGAACAACTCTCCGAGAAGCTTGCCGGGATCCTGCTGGAACAAACGCAACCAGCCGACGTCGCAAGAATCAACCAGGCACGAAGCATCTTTGAGGGTCTGCAGCAAGGACGTTTCGACCGTAGCTTGTTCACTGCCAACGCAAGTTTCTATTTCACCGATCAGGCAATCGCCGATTTCAAGACGAGCCTCGCGCCGCTTGGCGCACCGAAGGAGTTCCGGCAGACACGGCGCTGGCTCCGCGGCGGCATGACGGGACGATCATATGACGCGAAGTTCGCCGACCGGACACTGCGCGTATGGACTTACGAAATGCCGGATGGAAAGCTCGAGCAGTTCCAGGTGGCCGTAAAGGACTAGTCGGTCATTGCGACGGCACGTCTTCATTACGCAGTCGATCTACAGGTACGCATCTCGACCAGGTCGCAGAAAGCTCTGCAGTGCGATTTGCATCACTGCCCACGACCGAACCGCGTAAGCTGCTCGACCCCAGTCACCGATCAGAATTTCAAATGGCCAAGACTCGCAAACAGAAAACAAAGAAGCGCTCGATCAACCCCTGGACCGACGCGGACCTGAAGACGCTCCGCAAAGAAGCGGGCCGCACCTCCGCCGCGAAGATCGCCAAAGTGCTGAAGCGCAGCGAAGGCGCCGTGCGCCAGAAAGCCGGCAGTCTCGGCATCAGCCTTCGCCTGCGCTGACGGGCCCTCGCTCGATATAAGAGTGCCGGCGATCCGCCGGCACTCGCGTGGTCTACGCAGACCACCGTCCGCTCACCACCACCGAACCGTCACCCGAGAACGTTCCCATGACCGTTGCACGCAGGATGACCGTCGAGATCTGGAGCGACGTCATCTGTCCGTTCTGCTACATCGGCAAGCGCAAGTTCGAGACTGCGCTTGCGCAGCTGCCGAACCACGACCAGATCGAAATTGTCTGGCGGAGCTTCCAGCTGCAGCCCGACACGCAGACCGACCCCTCCCGCAACGCCGTGCAGAACCTCGCGGAGAAGAAGGGCTGGACCCTGGACGTCACCCGCCGGGTCATCGCCGATGTCACCGATCGAGCCAGAGTCGTCGGACTGACGTTCGACTACAACCGCACCGTCGTCGCCAACACCTTCGACGCACACCGACTCGCGCACTACGCCGCCAGCGCAGGCAAGGGCGACGACGTGCAGGAACGACTGTTCAAAGCGTATTTCGTCGACGGCCAGAACATCGCCGACCAAACACAGCTGACGACACTCGCCGTCGACGCCGGCCTGCCCGCGAGCGAAGTGCGCGACGTGTTGAGCGGAGATCGATTCGCCGCCGACGTCCACCGCGACATTGACCAGGCATCGCGGTTCGGCATCAACGCCGTGCCCTTCTTCGTCTTCAACCACAAATACGCGGTCAGCGGTGCGCAGGACAGCGCGATCTTTGTCCAGGCCTTGCAGCAGTCTCTCGCCGAATGGACCGGCGACGTGTGCGACCGGCAGGACCACTGCGACTAGCGGCAACGCCCGCACAGCGGTGTGGCTGCGAGCTCCTGACTTTAAGGTGCGGTCACGACCGCAATTCCATTGGACGAACGCATCCTGCTCACTCCCGTGGCTTCTTCGGCCGCTCCATTTCTTCCAGGCGGATCACGGCCGCTTTGAACATCCCGGTGGCCTCGGCACTCGACAGGCCGCGGGCCGCCGCTTCACGCACTGCCTTGAGCAGTGCTGCCTCGAAGCGGATCTGTGTCGCGTCGCCGACTGTCGTCTCGCGCCCTTGGCTCGCAATGCAGAGCACGCCGTCCACGCGTTCTTCGAGCAACCCGTCAGCAAGCAGGCGCGCGTACGCCGCCTGCACGTCCGCCGGTTCGATGACCAGTTCAGCCGCGACGCGTTCGCTGGTCGGCAACAACGCCCCCGCCGGCAACTGCCCCGCTTCCACGTCATGGCGGATCACCTGCTGCAGCCGCTCCGCCAGCGACGGTCCCGCGCAATCGTGCATCGCCCTTCGCCACCGTCCCGTCCGCGTGGCCCAGTACTCCTGCATGCGCTGTCACCTCCCATGGCTTAACCGTCGATCCCTTCCGAACCTCTGCCGACTGCACAGCACGCGCCGATGCCATCCGGAAACGGCAAGTTTGGCATCCGCGATGACCTCCGGTGGAGCGATCCCATGCAGGGCGCGTCAACGAAGACTCTGGCGCTCGATTCTCCCCCACCCTCCCACAAACACAACACGACCCCAGCCAGCGGGCTTCGGACAATTCCGTCCGCAACGCTCACGGGGCACCGACCATGTCGAACAACCACTTCACCAGCGACGCCGGCCGCACCCTGACCCTGGATCGAGTCGCCTCTTCAGTCGGGAAGCCCGCGACCGAACCGCGTGGCCGACCGGGCCTTCGCCTTCACCGCTTCCACCTCACGGTCCCGCGGCGTCGATGTAGTCGTCAGTGAGCGGATCAGCACCGTCGCCGACGCCGCGACCTCCGCCACGGCCTGCTGGAACGCCGCCTCGTTGGCCTTCGACGGCGCCGTGAACCCGCTCAGCTTGCGCACGAACTGCAGCGAGGCCTCACGAATCTCCTGCTCCGTCGCCGGCGGTTCGAAGTTGAACAGCGTCCTGATGTTTCGGCACATGGCGACTCCCGCAGTTCTCGACTAGTGTCCGATTCGAAACGCCGCGATCAGGAACAGCACCGTCGCGGGCGCGGTCGCGTACAGCGACCCGAAGATCCGCTGGTTGTGCCGGGCCAGCCATGGAAGCGCCAGGACGCAGCCGGCGAACACGGCCCACACCACCGTGTGCAGCAACTTTACGGTCTGCAATCGACGCGCGGCTTCGTTCGTCATGCCCTGAAGGATTGTCCACATTTCCTCAGCCTGTCGCCAAACAGAAACACTCTGGTGACTGGTCTGACTTAACGACTGTTGGATAATCCTGTAGTCAGAAAGGACGGCAAGCGATGACGTCCCGTGGCACAGCAAGAACGCGAGGCACACCGATGGGCTGGGCAGACACAGTGAAAGCGACGGCACTGACCGTCCTGGCCGAGCGCACGGCAACGACCGGCCGAGTTTCCGCAGACACGCTATGGACCCGGAATTCTCACGATATCTGGCTGTCACGCGTCAGGCCACCTCGCGAAATTGCCGGGCAGCCATCAGTAAGTGACTCGCCCGCGCAGCCGCGCAGGGACACTGCGCCTCGCACCTGAAATCGATTCGGCGCGCCGGGCGGCCATCAACCCGCGGGACGAATACTGGCAGGATCCGCCGGTCGCAGCTCCGGGCAAGCGTCCGGTTCCACGGTCCACATCGAGTTGGCGACGTGCCACGCTTCGCCGACCTTGATGAAACTGAACACGTCGACGCCGCAGTGACTGGTTTTGCCGTCGATCCAGAATTCATAGGGCGCCCAGACCATTGCGATGCTGCCCCGGACCAGCACGGTGGGCGCCCAGTACCGCTCGCGGTACGTGCGGCCATCCTTGCGCGCCGGATCAACCCAGTAGGAATTGGGCCGGCCCACGACCTCCATGCCACCGCTCGCGAGCGCACGTGCCCGGTAGTTCATCCCGTCCGGCGTCTGCATCGACGCCATCGCATCGAGATCGCTCGCCGAAATCGCGGCCAGGTAACGGTCCATTGCAGCGAGAACCGCAGTCTCGTCTTCCGTCGGACGCACGGCGGCGCTCGACACCGGCAGGGTGGCCACAAATGCGATGGTGCCGAACACGGTCAGCACCATGCCGCCAGGAATGCTTCGAATCATTTGTGCTTTCTCCCCCTGTTCGCACATTTGTCCGTAGCCACGGTACGCGTCCGCTTCGACTTTTGCCAAACCGCTATTCGGCGGCCCAAGACCAACAACTAAGCTTGACGTAACACCCGCCGCTGATCGCCACCGCCCGCCTCGATCTGCGCCTGTCCGTGAAGGATCGACAGCGCATCGACCGCGCTGCGGCCCTGGCTGGGCTGCCACTGGCCACATTCGTCCGCACGGCAGTACTGCGCGAAGCCGATCGAGCGGTCGCCGCGGAGTCGGTGACGACCCTCTCGGCGGCCGAGTCGAAGCGGTTTCTGTCGTCTCTTGCCAAGCCGTTCGCGCCGAACGCAGCGCTGCGGCGTGCCATGAAGCGTGGTGACGCGCTCGACCTCTGAAGTGCCGATCTCGGCCGGAGAGCTGGATCCGAAGCGCCACGATCGCGGGGGCTTCGACTGTGGCGTGGAGCCGCTGAATCGTTACCTGCGGGCGCTGGTGGTGCAACATCGCGCCAAAGGCATTGCGACGACCTTCGTACTGTTCGATTCCGATCAGCCCGTTACGATCCTGGGCTACTACAGCCTGAGCGCAGCAACGCTAGCCTTCGAGCGCATGACGGAGGCCGACCGCAAAAGCCTGCCGACCTACCCCGTCCCGGCGGTACGAATCGGAAGGCTGGCAGCCACAGCGGCACGTCGCGGGCGCGGCCTGGGTGAATTGCTCCTGCAGAACGCGATCAAGCGCACTTTGCTGGCGCGGCACACGCTGGGCGTCTACGCCGTGGTCGTCGAAGCCAATGACGCTTCCGCCGAGGCCTTCTACCGCAAGTACGGCTTCCGTTTATGTGACGTACAGACCCGACAACTCTACCTGCCGCCCGGGCGCTCGCCGTAGACAACCTGCTTGTGCAGTTATAGTAAAACAATCAAAGACTTAGCATAACCGGTGACCTGGTCGGGCCCGCGGTACCGCGCAATGCACCTGCCGCCCGGACTTATCCCGTGAGTAGCGGTATCCGTGGCTGGCGGAAATGCGGGGTCAGGGTTGTGATTCCCTCTCCCGCCGCGCGGGGGTGCACCTGGGTGAGGCCAACGGCTTGCCAATGCCCCGCGGGGACCGGAACATCGCGTCCTTCTATATAGAGAGGTCACTGCATGCGTCCGGTCCTGCCTGCCCTGGTCCTGCTGCTCACCCTGCCCTTATCCGCCTCGCTTCACGCGCAGGATAAAACGAGCTCCACCAGGGACTTGCACGCACTTTTCGACGCCGAATGGGAGCGCGGCCTGCGCGAAAATCCGGTCGGCGCCACCTATATCGGCGACCACCGCTTCGACGACAAGTGGCCGGACCGCTCCCCGGCCGCCCTGCAGGCCTCCTACGAGAGCGACAAGGCGGTCATCGCCGCGCTGGAAAGGATCGACCCGCAGCAGCTGACCGCCGAGGACCAGCTGAACCGCGACCTGTTCCGCCGCCAGTACCAGGCGAACATCGACACCTACGACTACGGCTCGCAGTACACGCCGCTCTCGCAGCGCAGCGGACTCGCTTCGATGCACCGCATGGCGGACGTCGTCGTGTTCAAGACGGTCAAGGACTACGAGCAGTGGCTGAGCCGCATCGGCACGATCGACAAGCTCGTCGACCAGAACATCGCCTTGATGCGCGACGGCTTGAAGCGCGGCCAGGTGCCGCCGAAGATCATCATGCAGCGGGTGCCGCCGCAGCTCGACAAGCAGATCGTCACGGACCCCACGACGAGCCCGTTCTACGAAGCGTTCATGAAGATGCCGGATTCGATCCCGGCTTCCGAGCAGGCGCGCCTGCAGGCCGCTGCACGTGATGCGATCATGAAGACGGTCGTACCGTCGTACGCGAAGTTGAAGCAGTACGTCGTCGACGATTACCTGCCGCAGGCTCGCGAGACCGTCGGCCTGTGGGACACGCCGAACGGCGCCGCGCGCTACGCCGAGCTCGCGCGCTTCTACACGACAACCAAGCTGACGCCGGACGAGATCCACGAGATCGGCCTCAAGGAAGTCGCGCGCATCCGCGGCGAGATGATGAAGGTCATTGCCAGGACGGACTTCAAGGGCAGCTTCGACGAGTTCCTGACCTACCTGCGCACCGACCCGAAATTCCGCTACACCGACCCGAAAGAACTGCTCCAGGCCTACGAGGCGATGGCGAAGCGCGTCGACCCGAAGCTGCCGCAGTACTTCGGCAAGCTGCCGCGCATGCCGTACGGCGTGCGGCAGATCGCGGAGCAGGTCGCACCGGACACCACGACGGCCTACTACCAGGGCCCGGCGATGGACGGCAAGCGCGCGGGGTACTATTACGTGAACCTCTACAAACCCGAGGAACGCCCGAAGTACGAGATCCCCGTGCTGACGATTCACGAGGCAGTGCCGGGCCATCACCTGCAGATTTCGCTGGCGCAGGAACTCGGCGATCTGCCGAAGTTCCGCCGCGACTTCGAGGCCACCGCGTTCGTCGAAGGCTGGGCGCTCTACAGCGAGAGCCTCGGCGAGGAGATGGGGTTCTACGAGGATCCCTACGACAAGTTCGGCCAGCTGACCTACGAGATGTGGCGCGCCGTGCGCCTCGTCGTCGACACCGGCCTGCATCACAAGCACTGGACGCGGCAGCAGGCCATCGACTACTTCAAGGCGAACGCAGCGAAGACCGAGCTCGACATCATCAACGAAATCGACCGCTACATCGGCAATCCGGGCCAGGCGCTGGCGTACAAGATCGGCGAACTGAAGATCAAGCAGCTGCGCGGCGATGCTACTTCCCAGCTGGGTGACAAGTTCGACATCCGCGCGTTCCACGACGTGGTGCTCGGCAGCGGCGCGATTCCGCTCGACGTACTCGAAGCCAACGTGCATCGCTGGATCGCCGCGACGAAAGCCGCGCACCCATGAGCAGCCCCATCGTCCGTCGCCAGAGCACGCCGGTCCGCATCGGTCCGGTGACCGTCGGCGGCGGTCACCCGGTCGTCGTGCAGTCGATGACCAACACCGACACGGCCGACGTCGAGGGCACGTCGCTGCAGATTCGTGCGCTCGCAATCGCGGGTTCGGAAATCGTACGCGTCACCGTGAACACGGACGAAGCCGCCGCCGCGGTGCCGCGCATCGTCGAACGGCTGGCGCAACTGGGTGTGTCGGTGCCGATCGTGGGCGATTTCCACTTCAACGGGCACAAGCTGCTGCGCGAGCACCCTGGTTGTGCCGAGACGCTGGCGAAGTACCGCATCAACCCGGGCAACGTCGGTCGCGGCAGCAAACGCGATCCACAGTTCACCGAGATGGTCGAGACGGCCTGCCGCTACGGCAAGCCAGTACGCATCGGCGTCAACTGGGGCAGCCTCGACCAGGATCTGCTCACGCGCCTGATGGACGAGAACTCGAAGCAGGCGCAACCGCTCGAGGCGAACGACGTCGTGCGTGAAGCGCTGGTGGTCTCCGCACTCGAAAGCGCTGCACGCGCCGAAGAGATCGGATTGCCGCACGATCACATCGTGATCTCGTGCAAGGTCAGCGGCGTGCAGGACCTGATCGGCGTCTATCGCAACATCGCGCGCCGCTGCGATTACGCGCTGCACCTCGGCCTGACCGAGGCCGGCATGGGCTCCAAGGGCATCGTCGCGTCGACCGCGGGCATCTCCGTGCTGCTGCAGGAAGGCATCGGCGACACGATCCGCGTCTCGCTCACGCCCGAGCCCAACGGTGACCGCACGCAGGAGGTGATCGTCGCGCAGGAAATCCTGCAGACGATGGGCCTGCGTTCGTTCACGCCGATGGTCATCGCCTGCCCCGGCTGCGGGCGCACGACCTCCACGTATTTCCAGCAACTCGCGCAGGACATCCAGTCACACCTGCGCCATCGCATGCCCGATTGGCGCAAACGCTATGCGGGCGTCGAGCAGATGACGGTCGCGGTCATGGGCTGCGTCGTGAACGGCCCTGGCGAGAGCAAGCACGCGAATCTCGGGATCAGCCTGCCGGGCACGGGCGAGCGTCCGGTGGCACCGGTCTACATCGACGGCGAGAAAGGCCCGACCCTCAAGGGCGAACGCATCGCCGAGGAATTCCAGCAGCTGGTCGAGGATTACGTCGAGCGGACCTATGGCCGCGCTTGAATCTCGTGCGCAGCTCGCCCGGCGCGCGGAGGCGCAGGGGCGCGGGGGCGCCGGACGAATCCACTGTACTAGCTGTCGTCCTGCCGGTCCTTGTGTTTCAAGACGGAATGCACGAAGCGGCCGAACGCCTTGTCTTTCTTGCGCCGCTCGACGTAAGACAGATCGTTGAATTGCGACTCTTTCGCGAGCTTCAGATAGTTCTGCAGGTGCTCTTCACTCAATTCGTGTGTTGCGATTGCCGCACGAACGGCGCAACCCGGCTCGCTGGCATGGCTGCAATCGGTGAATCGGCAGTTCCTGGCGAGTGCACCGATGTCAGCGAAGGCTTCGTCCATGCCCTCGCCGACCCCGAGCATCCCCAGCTCGCGCATGCCGGGCAGGTCGATCAACAGGCCCCCATGCTCGAGCACGATGAGCTGGCGGCGCGTGGTCGTGTGACGTCCCTCGCCCGTGTGGCTGACCTCCCTGGTTTCCAGGGTGGAGCCGGCCGCGAGATGATTGATGAGCGTGGTCTTGCCGACGCCCGATGAGCCGAGCAGGCAGTAGGTCTGCCCGGGGCACACGAGTTCGCGAACGCGATCGATGCCTTCGCCCGTCACGTTACTGAGGGCGACGATTCTCGCGTCGATACCGGCAAGGCGGATCCTGCCGATCAAGTGTTCCAACTCTTCCGGGCTGACCAGGTCCGTCTTGGTCAGCAGCAGCACGGGCTCGATGTGCCCCTCACGCACGATCACCAGGTAGCGCTCGAGCCGGCGCACGTTGAAATCGAAGTGACAGGCCTGGATGACGAACGCCACATCGATGTTGGCAGCGATCATCTGGAATTCGATGTCCCGGCCGGGGGCCTTCCGCCGCAGAAGCGACCTGCGCGGAAGCACGTCATGAATCGTCGCGTGCGATCTTGCATCCAGATAGCTCACGCAAACCCAATCCCCCACGCAGGGCAGGTCGACTGAAGATCGGGCGGCATGGAGAAATTTCCCCGTCAGCTCGGCAGGTATCTCGCCGTGCTCGTCGCGGATGAGGTAGCGACCCCGGTCGACCGCCGTCACCCGGGCAACGGGCACATCCGGACCGTGCAGCTCCCTGGCCATTTCCTCGAACCAATGCGTCAGGCCCAGTTCAACCAGCTCCATGACCTCAGTTCACCGATGTCGCACCCAGATCCAGTCAGCCAGCCAGACTCCGTCGCGGCTGACGTCGGGGCAATGTGCCGCAATGTAGGACTGCTGCTTCTCGATGTCCGACGGCGCACTGTGGGCAGTCGGCCGCTGCAGGTTCTGCAGCTTCTCACGCGCTTCCCTGCAGCCCGGGCTCAGCGCCTCGAACAATTCGCTCGCACGCCGCTGCTGCGATGCAAGCACCTCGGGCTCGTCGCTGCACTTTGCGTCACGCTCGACGCTCAATCGTGCGACTTCAGCCGGCCGATCACGATCGGCCAGGTAGGTCCGGTCGTTACCGGGCCCCGGCTTGTAAACCTTCCAGTCGCCGGCCAGCACCTCCAGCTGGAACAGCGCGTCGATACAGCGTGTGTCGTCGGGGAACGCACTTGCAGTCTCGGCAACGTGGCGTGACGGTGATTCGGCCGCAGCCGCCGGGGCGGCCTCAGGAGCAGCACGTGTTGGTTGATTGGTGGACGGGGCCGCTGGGGACACTGATGGCGAATGGGGCGGCGCGACCGCCTCGTAGGCAGTGCCTGCTCGCGGCGGCGAGTCGGTGAAGTGCACCTGACCCTGTGGATCGACCCATTTGTAGGTCGTACCCAGGAGCAACGGCGCCAGCAGGATCGCCGCGAACTTCAATGCCCATCGGTCGCGAGTCTTGCGCATGACAGCCCTCCCGCACGCCCCGATGTGAGCAGTATCCGCGCGGCATGGACGCGGCCGCAATAAGGCCCGACCGATAGGGGCCCGGGCGGCGTCCTGAAAACCGACATCGACATGGACGCGGAACACCGTTCCGGCGTCTGTCATGCTGTCGGTCCACAAAGGGAGATCGGCCATGCCAGTGCCCGGCTCGATACGAATGACAGCTGGCGCCGAGCGCCGGTTCTACGGCGGCATGGCCGTCGCCATCCTGGCAGTTGCCATCCTGGGTTTCGCACGGACGTACTTCCTGCGCCCGATCCTGCCGGTGCCCACCCCGGCGCCGCCGGCACTCACGCACCTGGTGCACCTGCATGCGTTCCTGTTCACGGCCTGGGTGGTGCTGCTGTTCATCCAGACGCGGCTCGTGGCTGCCCGACGCATCGACCTGCACCGTCGACTCGGCGTGATCGTTGCTGGCGTGGCGGTCGTTATGGTAGTGGTCGGTGCTCTCGTCGCACTGCACGCAGTGCTCCGGGGCGTTGCTCCGTTCGGCATGGATCCGTATCGCTTCATGATCGTGCCGCTGGTTGCGATCACGCTGTTTGCTGTGTTCGTCATCGCTGGAATGCGCGCCCGGCGTCGCGACTCGCAGGCGCACAAGCGCTACATGCTGCTCGGAACGATCGCGCTGCTGCCACCCGCGGTGGCGCGGTGGGCCCTGCTGCTGGGACTCGGCCCACCAATAGTGCTCGCGGTGGGTACGCTGTTCCTCGTGCCGCTCTTCGTCTGGGACTGGAAGGCGCTCGGACGCATTCACCCGGTGACGTTATGGGGCGGTCTGGCCCTTGCAGTGTCGGGTCCGCTGCGATTGCTGGTCGCCAGGACCGATGAGTGGTCAACAGTCTCGCACTGGCTCGTGCGCCTGATGACGTAGTCGGGTGCGTATGCCCGACCACACCATAGGACCCATCAATCGATTGCATTGAGCAAAAGTCTTGGATTGCCCGGCATCGCTAACTCAGACTCAGGCTTACCGTAAATTGCATTAGACCCAAGGAGAAGACCGTGTCCACCGAAGCAAAATGCCCGTTCTCGAGCGCAACTCGCACACAGGCAATGGCAGGAGCGGCAACGAACGCAGACTGGTGGCCCAATCAGCTGAACCTCGGGATTCTTCACCAGCATTCCAATAAGTCCGACCCCATGGGCGAGGCGTTCAACTACGCCGAAGAGTTCAGGAGCCTGGACCTGAATGCAGTGGTCAAGGACCTGCATGCCCTGATGACGGATTCGCAGGTGTGGTGGCCCGCTGACTGGGGTCATTACGGCGGCTTGATGATCCGCCTGGCATGGCACAGCGCCGGCACATACCGCATCGCCGACGGTCGCGGCGGCGCAGGGACGGGCAACCAGCGCTTTGCACCCCTCAACAGCTGGCCGGACAACGGCAACCTCGACAAGGCGCGCCGCCTGCTCTGGCCGATCAAGCAGAAGTACGGCCGCAAGATCTCCTGGGCCGACCTGATGATCCTCGCGGGCAACGTCGCGCTGGAGTCGATGGGATTCAAGACTTTCGGTTTCGCCGGCGGACGCGAAGACATCTGGGAGCCGGAACAGGAAATCTACTGGGGCATGGAGAAGACCTGGCTGGCCACCAGCGACAAGCCCGGCAGCCGTTACGCAGGCGACCGCCAGCTCGAGAACCCGCTGGCTGCGGTCCAGATGGGCCTGATCTACGTGAACCCGGAAGGCCCGGACGGCAACCCGGATCCGGTGGCGTCGGGCCGTGACGTGCGCGAAACGTTCGCGCGCATGGCCATGAACGACGAAGAGACCGTGGCACTGGTGGCCGGCGGCCACACTTTTGGCAAGGCCCACGGCGCAGGCGACCCGAAGCTCGTCGGCCCCGAGCCCGAAGCGACCGGCATCGAAGAGCAGGGCCTGGGCTGGATCAACAAGTTCGGCAGCGGCAAGGGTGTGCACACCACCACCAGTGGCATCGAAGGCGCGTGGAAGCCAAATCCCACCCAATGGGACAACGGCTATTTCGACATGTTGTTCGGCTACGAGTGGGAACTGACGAAGAGTCCTGCCGGTGCCCACCAGTGGGTGGCGAAGAACGTCAAGCCGGAGCACATGATTGCGGACGCGCACGATCCGTCGAAGAAGCATCCGCCGATGATGACCACGGCCGACCTGTCGCTGCGCCTCGATCCGGCCTACGAAAAGATCTCGCGGCGCTTCCACCAGAACCCGCAGGAGTTCGCCGACGCCTTCGCCCGCGCGTGGTTCAAGCTGACCCACCGTGACATGGGTCCCATCGACCGCTACCTGGGCCCGCTGGTGCCGCAGGAAGTGCAGATCTGGCAGGACCCGGTCCCTGCCGTCGATCATCCGTTGGTCGACGCACAGGACATTGCCGCCCTGAAAGCCAAAGTCCTCGCGTCCGGCCTGTCCGTTTCCCAGCTGGTGACGACGGCCTGGGCGTCCGCAGCGACGTTCCGTGGCAGCGACAAGCGCGGCGGCGCCAACGGCGCACGCATCCGACTCGCGCCGCAGAAGGATTGGGAAGCCAATCAGCCGGCCGAACTGGCCAAGGTCCTGCAGCAGCTGGAAGGAATCCGGAAGGACTTCAACGCCGCGCAGTCCGGCGGGAAGAAGATCTCGCTGGCGGACCTGATCGTCCTCGGCGGCTGTGCAGCGGTCGAAGCCGCTGCGAAGTCGGCCGGCCACGACGTGAAGGTTCCGTTCGCGCCGGGGCGCATGGACGCATCGCAGGCGCAGACTGATGTGGATTCGTTCGCCGTGCTGGAGCCGGTGGCGGACGGGTTCCGCAACTACGCCCGCAAGGGACTCGAGGGATCGGCCGCCGAGCTGCTGGTGGAGAAGGCGCAGCTGCTGCGACTGACCGCTCCCGAGATGACGGTCCTGATCGGTGGCTTGCGTGCCCTGAATGCGAACGTCGGCCAGTCGAGGCATGGCGTCTTCACCAGCCGGCCCGGCGCATTGACCAATGATTTCTTCGTGAACCTGCTCGACATGCGCACGAAGTGGCAGAAGTCCGCCGCAGCGGAAAGCGTGCTGGAAGGACGCGATCGGGCGACGGGCGAAGTCAAGTGGACGGGTACTGTCGTCGATCTCGTCTTCGGTTCGAACTCCCAGCTCCGGGCCCTGGCAGAGGTCTATGCCAGCAGCGACGCACAGCAGGCGTTCGTGCGTGACTTCGTCGCGGCCTGGAACAAGGTCATGAACCTGGATCGTTTCGACCTAGCGTAGTGCCTGAGGCTGGAACGAGCGCCATGCGACTCACGGGTCGGGGTGCTCGTTCCTCGGCCAGGCCGATGCATCGATCGTTGCGCGGTAGGCATGCCACGTCGCATGCCCGATCAGGGGCAGCGTGATGCCGAGCAGGCCCATCACGAGGGCAAACCCGGCGCCCCGCTCGCGTCCCAGCAGCAGCAGCGCGAAGCCGGGGGCCACGGCGATCACGATCAGTGCCGCCCACACAGCCATTGCCGGCTTGTTGCGCAATACCGCGTTGACGCTGGTGACGACGGCCGTGACCGAGTCTGCTTCGCGGTCGACGAGCATCGGCAACGAGAATGCAGCGGCTGCGAACACGATCACCGCAAAGATCGAGCCGACGGCACTGCCGATGCCCAGGAACTGGACGTAGTCGGTCCAGTCAGGTGTCGTCATGTCGACGGGGAAGAAGATGTGAACCGCCGAGGCTGCGCGCCACCAGACCAGGAACACGATCATCAGGATCAGCGCGAAGACCATCAGGTTGCCGAAAGCACGGCGCCCCACGACCAGACAGCGCCGCAGCGTTGGCGGCAGTCCGCGCTCGATCTGTTCGCTGATCGAATAGGTGCCGACCGCGAGCAGTGGCGCGACCAGGATGAAACCGGAGACCAGCGCCAGCAGCTCGAAGTAGCCGCCGAAGTGGATGGCGATGTACGCGAGCACCCAGCCCAGCAGGACGACGACCGCACCGTAAGTCAGGCTTTGCCGCGGCGCAGTCTTGAAGTCACCCCAGGCAAGTCTCAGCCAGCCAATGGGCTCCCACGTGCCGAGCGTGCGGCAAGGCGCGACGAACGGCAGGGCGTTCGCGTCGTCAGCTGTGGTGGCGACGGGCGCATCGGTTGGCACGTCACCCGGCGAGGCTTCGGTCATCATCGGCTGTTGCCCCCGAATCAGCGATGACACCTTTTACTCCGTATCCCGCATTGGCGGGAGAGTGCTGGGGTGAAGGCTCCTCGCTGCAGGATCCGGGTGTCTATCCGCGTTGCATGCGACCCCATGCGTACATGGGAGAGGTATGCGTCAGCCGAGCAGCAGGCGATCCGCCTCGGGATCCACTTCCGTCATCAGGTCGACCGGCTGACGCGCAAACCGCATCGCCGCCGCGTACCCGCGACGGTCGCCGCCATGGTCGATCATCCACTGGGCGTGTTCGCACAGCAGCGTCAGCTGCAGTGCCCGCGCCAGCGTCATCGCGAGCCGCCTCGCACCGGCCTGCAGCACTTCGGGCTCCTGCCCGCTTTCAAGCACCAGCGCCACGCGTTCCAGCGCGCCCAGCGCCTGCTGCGTGGCTGCGACCATGCGCGGCTCCGCAACGGTTCGCAGGCACGCGGACGCCCGCGCCATCAGTGCCGCCAGTCCCGCATGGAGGTCACTGCGCAGCAGCGCATCGAGCGACAGCACGTTGGTGGTGCCTTCCCAGATCGGCAGCACGTGCGTGTCGCGCAGCAACTGCGGCAAGCCGGTGTTCTCGACATAGCCCGCCCCGCCGAAACTCTCGATCACCTCGGTCACCACCGCCACTGCCTGCTTGCCGGTGATCAGCTTGGTGAGTGGAGTCATGAGCCGCAGCAGGGCACGCTGCTGGTCGTCGATCTCGTTGCGCTCGATCCGGCCGTTCAATTCGACCAGCAGGAACGTCATCAGGAAGGCGCCCCAGGTCTCGGCCTCGAGACCTGCCAGCGTGTCGGCATGCAGCGGCAACTGCTCGAGCGGCTGGCCGAACGCCTTGCGCTCCCTGGCGTAGGACCGGGCCAACGACAGGCCGCGACGCATGAACGAGACTGCGCAGACGCTGTTCCACATCCGCGTGACGCCGAGCATCGGCTCAATCGAGTGGGTGCCGTTCAGCGCCGGTCCGACCAAGGCCGCGCGCGTGCCATCGAGCAGCAACTCGGCCGTCGGCACCTTGCGCGTGCCAAGCTTGTCCTTGAGCCGGTCGACGCGGATGCCGTTCAGCTTGCCGTCGAGGTCGCGAATCTCGATGTAATACATCGCCAGGCCCTTGCCGCCCGGCGGATTGCCTTCGGGCCGAGCGAGCGTGAGCGCCACCTGCGACGTGACGGCCGACGTGAACCATTTGCGGCCGTACAGGCGCCAGCCACCCTCCTCGTCAGGTACCGCCCGCGTTTCGGAACGGCCGACGTCGGAACCGCCCACGGCCTCGGTCATCCACTGGCCGCTGGTCCAGAACGTCGCGGGGTCACGCGAGGTGAGGTGCGGCAACGCGCGATCGATCAGCTCGTGGTTGCCGGATTCCAGCAGGCAGCGCGCCGCGCCGTCCGTCATTGCCAGCGGGCAGGTGTACACATCCGTCGACGGGTGGAACAGGTAGACCTTGAGGAATTGCGCGATACGAGCGTGGCGACCCATCGCCGGCTCGTAACCGGTCGCGACCAGGCCATGCCTGGCGGCGAGGCGCTCGGCCTCGCGCCACAGCGGCGACACGACGACTTCGTCGATGCGCTTGCCCCAGGGATCCCATTGCGTGAGCACCGGCTCATTGGCGAGATCAGCCTGCTGCAACCGGTACAGATCGCCGCCAGCGAGCGCGCCCAGCTCGCGCAATTCGCCGCGCAGCTCTGCCACGATCGGCTCGGGCAGCGTGCGCTTGATCCACGAACCCAGCAGCGGATCATCGTCGAACTGATTGCCGAGGCACGGCGGCGACTGCGTGAAGAGCGTGTCCGACCAGTCTTGATTCTGCATTGCGAGGCTCCGCAGGCTCGGTGGCCCGCCAGGTTTAATTCGTCGCAGCCGCCCGCCGTGCGAGTTGCGGTGCATCGCCGCCCACGCCAAGAGCGCGCTCGACCAGCGTGCGGCGCAGGAAGGCCTGGCTCGTCACCACCGACAGGCCGAAGCGCCGCAGTCCCGCGATTGCCACGCTCTTCTCGGTGAAGAGCCGGTTAATCGTGTCACAGGCGCCCATGACGACCGCGTTCTCGCTCCGGCGCCAGCGTTCATAGCGACGCAGCACGCGCAAGCCATGCAGCTCTTCGCCCTTGGCGGACGCTGCGGCGAGCACCTGCACCAGGCTCGCGCAGTCGAGGAAGCCGAGGTTCACGCCCTGCCCTGCCAGCGGGTGGATCGTGTGGGCCGCATCGCCCACCAGCGCGAGTCGTGGCTGCACATAGGCGCGCGCATGCCACAGCGCGAGCGGGAAACCAGCGCGGCCGCTCGCAAGCGTCACCTTGCCAAGCACGTGGTCGCTGGCGATCGAGACCCGTTCGCTGAATTCCGCCTCGCTCGCTGCCTGCAAGGATGCGGCCTCGTCCGGCGTCGTGCTCCACACGAGCGAAACGCGACCGTCCTTGAGCGGCAGGAACGCGAACGGACCGCTTGGCAGGAAACGCTGCCATGCTGTCTCGCGATGTGGCTTCGCGGTGTGCAGGTGCGCGACCACCGCCGTCTGGTCATACGCCCACCCCGACCGGCCGATGCCGGCGAGCTGGCGAGCGACGGACTGGCTGCCGTCCGCGCCGATCACGAGCTGGCACGCGAGCCGTCGACCATCCTCGAGCGTCACGCGTGCCGAGCCTTCATCGAACTCGAGGCCGGCGAGCGCACTGCGCACTTCGGTCACGCCCCGCAGCAGCGGTGACTCGTGCAGCGCCCACTGCACGCGCAGGTTCTCTACGATGTGGCCAAGATTGGGTTCCGCGGTCTCAGCCGCGGAGAACTTCAGCGCATCCGGGCGGTCCGGCGTGCTCGCCGCGTCCCAGACGACCATGTCACTGTACGGCGACGCATACGGAGCAATGGCGTGCCATGCGCGGGCCGCAGTCAGGATGCGCTCTGACGCGCGTGACAGTGCCGACACGCGCAGGTCCATTGCGCGATCGTCCGGCTTGCGCGGTCCGGCCGGGTCTACCAGCGCGATTTTCCAGCTGGAAAGCGCATCTTCGCGCGCCAGGAGCGCGGCGAGACAGGTGCCGACCATGCCGCTGCCGACGATGACGATGTCGAAATCGAATTTGCGGCGCGGCGTGGCCATGCTCAACGGATTCCGGCGAGGGGGACGCCGCGGGCCAGCCGCGGCACGCGCTCAGCCGCACCCACGCTCAACCGTGCGAGCGCGGACTTCGCGGGTGGCAGCACGTCGAAAGCGAGGATACCGAGGCTGCGCAGGCTTCGCAGCACACCCAACGGCGTCGCGAAGAGGCGCACGAGGCCATCGGTGAAGGCGACGATGCGGCGGCGATCGCTCTCGCGCCAGTCGGCATAGTCCTGCAACAGGTTCGCATCGCCCGGATCCATCGTGCCGGCCACGCGCCGGTCAGCGATGACTTCCGCGAGGCTCATCGCGTCGCGCAATCCCAGGTTGAAACCCTGCCCCGCGATGGGATGCAGGCCCTGCGCGGCGTTGCCGACGACGGCGAGCCGCTGCGCAATGTGGCGGTCGGCCCGCGAGAGCATGAGGTTGTACGAGGCGCGCTGGCCGATGCGCAGGAACCGCCCGAGCCGGAAGCCAAACGCCGCCTGGAACTCGCGCAGGAACTCGTCGTCCGACAACGCGAGCATCCGCTCGACCTCAGCGGGCTTGCGCGTCCAGACCATGCCGCAGCGACCGTCGGTCAGCGGCAGGATCGCGATCGGGCCTTCTTCGGTGAAACGCTCGTACGCGACGTAGTCGTGGAACCGCTGCGTGGTCATGACGGCCGTGAGTGCGACCTGCTCGTAGCCGATGTGCTCGGCTTCGATACCCGCCTGTTCGCGGACCAGCGAGCGAATCCCGTCGGCGGCCACGACCAGCCTGGCGCTGAGCGAACGCGCGTGACCCGCCACGTCGTAATGCACGATACGACTCTCATCTGCCAGTTCGCTGCCTGTCACCCTGGCCGGCGCGATCACCTCGACCGCGGGCGCCCGTGACAGGCCTTGCCACAGCGCCGCACCGATCGCTCGGTTCGGCACGACGTAGCCCAGCGCCTCGAGCCCCTGCTCAGCCGCGTCGATGCGCGCAGCGCCAAAGCGACCCTGGTCGGAGATGTGAATCTTGCGGATGGGCGCGGCCTCGCGCTCCATGCCGGTCCAGACACCCAGGGTCTTGAAGGCGCGGACGGTGCCGTTGGCCAGTGCGGTCGTGCGTTCGTCGAAACTCGGGTGTTGCTCGCCCTGTACGGGCGGCACGGCTTCGACCAGGGCGATGCGGAGTCCAAGCGGCGCGAGCGACAGCGCCAGCGAGGCGCCGACCAGGCCACCACCGACGATGGCGAGGTCGTATTTGGCAGACATCGTGCTCAACGGCATCCCCTGGTCAGGCGGCCGACGCCATCACGCGCTCGATTTCAGCCGTGGTGCGGGGCAGGCCGGACGTGAGCAGTTCGTAACCGCTGGACGTGACCAGCACGTCGTCCTCGATCCGCACGCCGATGTTCCACCAGCGCTTCGGCACGCCCTTGGTGCCGGCCGGAATGTAGATACCCGGTTCGACCGTCAGCGCCATGCCTGGCTCGAACACGCGCCATTCGGCGCCAACCTTGTATTCGCCGACGTCGTGCACGTCCATGCCGAGCCAGTGCCCGGTGCGGTGCATGTAGAACTTGCGGTAAGCCTCTTCCTTGATCAACGCCGGCATCCGGCCCTTGAGCAGGCCGACCTTGACCAGGCCCTGCGTGATGGCGCGAACCGCTGCATCGTGCGGCTCGTTCCAGTGGTTGCCCGGCTTGATGCAGGCGAACGCGGCTTCCTGCGCATCGAGCACGATGTCGTAGATCGCCTTCTGTGCAGGCGAGAAACGGCCGTTGACCGGGAAGGTGCGCGTGATGTCCGACGCGTACAGGCCGTATTCGCAGCCGGCGTCGATCAGCAGCAGGTCGCCGTCGCGCAGCGTGTCTGCGTTCTCGTGGTAATGCAGGATGCAGCCGTTCGCGCCGCCGCCCACGATCGGGTGGTACGAGATGTCGGCCTGGTGCCGGTGGAACTCGTGCAGCAGCTCGGCCATCACCTCGTATTCGGTGACGCCGGGCCGGGTGGTCCGCATCGCCCGCACGTGCGCGCCCACCGCGATCTGCGCCGAACGCTTCATGACCCCTGCCTCGGCGCGACTCTTGTACAGCCGCATGTCGTGCAGCGGGTGTTCGAGCGCGACGAATTCCTGCGGGCTGTGGATGCCGAGCTTGGTCTGGCCCCGCAGCGTATTCACCCAGCCGACCACGCGCTGGTCGAAATCGAGGTTCACACCCATCGAGTAGTAGACGCGCCCGCAGCGCTCGAGCAGTCCCGGGAGGATGTCGTCGATGTCGCCGACCGGGAAAGCGTCGTCGGCGCCGTAATCCCGCACCGCTCCGTCGGGACCGGCGCGACGACCGTCCCAGGTTTCGCGGGTGGGATCACGGTCGCGCACGAACAGGATGTATTCAGCCTGCTCGCGACCGGGAATCAGCACCGCCACCGCCTCGGGTTCGTTGAAGCCCGTGAGGTAGTGGAAATCGCTGTCCGGCCGATAGTGGTAATGGACGTCGCTGTTGCGCTGACGCTCGGGTGCCGAGGGGATGATGGCGATGGCGCCCTTGCCCATGAGCTTCATGAGTTGCTTGCGGCGGCGCGCATATTCGTCTTTGCGCAGGGTCATGGGCGGTCGGGATTCTCTTCGGGAAAACGCAAGGTTCGGGATCAGTGACGTGCGGTCGAGGTGGCCTGGGCAGCGCGCAGGTCGGCGAGCTCGTCATAAATGAGCTGCACGCCGACGCGGACGAACTCGACCAGTTCGGCGAGCGCACCCTCTTCGATTTCGACACTTTCGGAGCCGACGGCGCCGGCGCGAGCGACTTCGGCGAAATCCGTGAGGACCTCGGCAACTGCCGTGGTCAGCGTGCCAGGCTTGAACGGGCCGGCCGCACCGAAGCCGTAAAGGAACCCCTGCGCCCAGGCGCCGAGTGCCTCGACGCGCTCGTCGAGCGTGGCTGCGTCCGGCGGCAGCAACGGCTCGAATTCCATCTCTCGCGCGTCCAGTACGGCGCGACTCTGCTCGAAGAGTGACTTCAGGGGGCCGGCCGTGGTGACGGATAAAGACGTGCCTGGCTCGAGGCCATCGGGCAGCAACTCGTCCAACCATTCCGCGGGAAGGTAGCTGCGCCGTGCGCAAAGGGCCCCGCACAGACAGCCGTGCGCCTCGGCAGCGTGGACAGTGGAACCGCCGGCCGCCAGGGCCTGCGCGACATCATCGAAAACAATCGGTGCCGACATTGCGCGTATCGTACCATTCGTGGCGCGCAACCGGTCCCAGCTGGGCCAGTTCAAATTGATTCCCCGGGGTGCGCCAACTATAGTGAATTCCATGAACGAACCCGCTGCCCGATCCGCCGTCGACGTCGAACTCCGACGCATCGAACGCCGTCTCGACGAGCTGGTGGCCACGGTCAACCAGCTCAAGGAAGAGAACCGTGCCCTGCGTCAGCGTCAGGACACCCTGATCAGCGAGCGCGCCAACCTCCTGCAGAAGAACGAGCAGGTGCGCGCGCGGGTCGAGGCTATGATCGGCCGCCTCAAGGCGATGGAGCAGGGTTGATGAGTGAAGAACGTGTTTCCCGCGTCAGCGTCCGCCTGCTCGATCGCGAGTACCAGGTGGCCTGCCCTGCCGAAGAACGTTCCGACCTGCTCGACTCCGCGGAGTACCTCGACGGCAAGATGCGCGAGATCCGCGATTCCGGGAAAGTCGTCGGCCTCGACCGCATCGCGGTCATCGCCGCGCTCAACCTGGCCAACGAACTGATCAAAGTGCGCAAGCACGGCACGGTCGTCGAGGGCGATCTCGGCGCGCGCCTGAAGTCCCTGCGCGAGCGCGTGGAAACCGCGCTCGCGAAAGGCCAGCAACTTGAACTCTGAGGGTTCGCAGCAGTCCGAACCTTCGACGATTTGGCGCCGCCTGCGGTGTTCGACACGGGCCGGGTTACCTCTCGACCTTAATGTAAATACCCCGGGGAACGGTCAGCCGGCAACATTGTGCAAGTCCGCCTCGAGCGGGAAGCCTTAAGTGCCGCGGCCCTCCCCAAATATTGCTCTTGTCGAGAGCAATGGTCTGTGACGGCACAGGCGGGTGGCGCCTCTCCCTTCCACTGCGACGATGACCCTCCGCGAGCTGCGCCGGCAGCTGCGCGCGGGGCGTCGCGCGATCCCTGACGCGGAACGCCGGGTCCACGACCGGGCGATCCGCGCATCACTGAGCCAGCTCGGCGTCTGGCAGCGCGGCCGGCGCGTCGCCGCGTTCCTCAGCATGCCGGGCGAAGTCGACCTGCGCCCCTGTTTCGGCGCCGCATGGCAGCGCGGAGTCCGCATCTACGTGCCGCACATCGTCAACCATCGTGACGGCCGGATGGTCTTCGTCCCGCTCGAGGCTGGCGCAGCGGTGCGCGGAAACATGTTCGGCATCGCCGAACCGCTGCACGGTTCGCGCGGCCGCCTCCCCGTCCGTCACCTCGACACCATCCTCGTTCCGCTCGTCGGCTTCGACGCGCAGGGCCATCGCCTCGGCATGGGCGCGGGCTTCTACGATCGCGCGCTGCGTCCACGGCTCGATCGCACGCAACCGTTCCGCCGCCCGCGCCTGATCGGCATCGCGTACTCGATCCAGCAGGTCGATCGACTCGATCCTGCTCCCTGGGACGTCGCTCTCGACCTCGTCGTCACCGAGCACGGCATCCTCCGCTTCCCTCCTCACGCACCCTGAAGAACCAAAGTCGCATGCACTACTGGCTGCTGAAATCGGAACCCGACGTGTTCGGAATTGATGCCCTCGCAGCCGCTCCGCGGCGCACGACGGGGTGGGAAGGCGTGCGCAACTACCAGGCGCGGAACATGCTTCGGGACGATTTTCGGAAAGGTGACCGCGCTTTTTTTTATCACTCGAGCTGCGAGGTTCCGGGCGTCGCGGGCGTCGTGAAGGTCGTGCGCGAGGCGTATCCCGACCCGACGCAGTTCGATGCGAAGAGCGAGTACTACGATGCCGGCAGCACGCGTGAGGCACCGCGCTGGTTCAGCGTCGACGTGCAACTCGAAAAACGAATTGAGCCTGTAATTACGCTGCCGGAGCTGCGCGAGCACGCAGACGGCACGTTGCGCGAGATGTTGATTCTGAAACGCGGCAATCGTCTTTCAGTGACGCCGCTCACTGCCGCAGAATGGCATTGCATCGTTGCGTTGCGACCTGTCGTCGCGTCGTCGCGAGCGACGAAGTCGACCGTCGACCTGAGAACGCGTTCAAAAAAATCGTGACGCGACTATTGCATTTCTTTTTTTAATTCTGTAAATACTCGGCCCGGGACTAACCCGATATGGAGAATTGATCATGGCAGCTAAGGCAAAGAAGGCGACCAAGAAGAAGGCCACCAAGAAAAAGGCCGCGAAGAAGAAGTAAGGTCGCTTGAAGATGAGGCGGCGCTCCTTCGAAAGATAGACGCCGCCGAATCCGAAACGACGACTGTGCCCGCGAAAGCGGGCACAGTTGTTTGAGGGGTCGGGAAAGCAGGGCAACGATGAGCCAGGACCAGAAGAAGCAGCGAGCCGCGGCCGCCGCGCTCGAATACATCCAGCCGGGAACCATCATCGGCGTGGGTACCGGTTCCACCGTGAACTTCTTCATCGATGCGCTGGCCGGCATGCCGCGCCGCATCGCCGGCGCGGTCTCCAGTTCCGAGGCCAGCTCACGCCGCCTCGCGGGTCACGGCATCCCGGTGCTCGACCTGAATTCGATCGCAGGACTCGAAGTCTACGTCGACGGCGCCGACGAGGCGACCCGCGGCATGCACCTGATCAAGGGCGGCGGCGCAGCCCTCACCCGCGAAAAGATCGTCGCGGCGGCTGCACGCACCTTCGTCTGCATCGTCGACGAAGCGAAGCTGGTGGAGCGCCTGGGAAAGTTTCCTTTACCGGTCGAAGTCATCCCGATGGCGCGCGCCTACGTCGCGCAGGAACTGGTTCGACTCGGTGGCCAGCCGGTCTGGCGCCAGGGTACGGTGACCGACAACGGCTGCGACATCCTCGACGTCCACGGTCTCGACATCGCCGATCCGGTCGACCTCGAGCGCGCGATCAACCAGATTCCCGGCGTCGTCACCAACGGCCTGTTCGCGCAGCGCGGCGCGGACGTGCTCGTGATCGGCACGGACGCCGGCGTGCAGACCCTGCGGCCCAGTGGCGGTTGACGCAGGACTGTTGCGCGAACTCGGCTCGGTTCTCGGACCGGGCCTGCTCTCCACTCCCGCAGCCTGCGTCGCCTACGAGTGCGACGCCCTCACCGCCCACCGCCACCCACCCGACCTGGTCGCGCTGCCGACGAGCGTCGAACAGGTCCAGCAGATCGTCCGTATCTGTCGTCGGCATTCGGTGCCAGTGGTCGCCCGCGGCTCGGGCACCGGACTCTCGGGCGGCGCGCTGCCGGTCGCGGGCGGGCTGCTGCTGGTGCTGTCGCGGCTCGACGCAATCCTCGAAGTCGATCCGCGCCGCGGTCTCGCACGCGTGCAGCCCGGCGTCACGAACCTCGCGGTGTCCGAGGCGGCTGCGCCTTACGGCATGTATTACGCACCGGATCCTTCCTCGCAGGTCGCGTGCTCGGTCGGCGGCAACGTCGCCGAGAATTCCGGCGGCGTGCACTGCCTCAAGTACGGGCTGACCGTGCACAACGTGCTCGCAGTGAAGCTCGTCACCATGGAGGGCGAACTGCTCACGCTCGGCAGCGAGACGGGTGAGACACCTGGCCTCAACCTGCTGGCTGCCGTGATCGGCTCGGAAGGGTTGCTGGGCGTCGTGGTGGAAGTGGCCGTGCGCTTGCTGCCGCTGCCCCGCCGTGTCGAACTGCTGCTGGCCGCATTCGACGACGTGGGCCGTTGCGCCGAGGCCGTCGGTCAGGTGATCGCGGCCGGCATCATCCCGGCCGGACTCGAAATGATGGACGCCCCCGCGATCAAGGCAGCCGAGGCGTTCGCACAGTGCGGCTATCCGCTGGACGCGCAGGCACTGTTGCTCTGCGAAGTCGACGGACTGCCCGCCGACGTCGACGACGAACTCGGCCGTGCCCGTGCCCTGCTCGAAGCCGCCGGCGCGACGAGCGTGCGCGTCGCCAGGGACGCTGGGGAGCGCCACCGCATGTGGTCAGGCCGCAAGTCGGCCTTCCCCGCGGTGGGTCGCCTCGCCCCCGACTATTACTGCATGGACGGCACGATCCCCCGCCGTCACCTGGCAGTCGTGCTGGCGCAGATCGCGACGCTGTCGACGACCTATCGCCTCGACGTGGCCAACGTCTTTCACGCGGGCGACGGCAACCTGCACCCGCTGATCCTGTTCGACGCCGGCAAGGACGGCGAACTGGAACGTGCCGAACGCTTCGGCGCCGACATCCTCGAAGCCTGCGTCGCTGCCGGTGGCACCGTGACGGGGGAGCACGGCGTCGGCGTCGAGAAGCTCGGACCGATGTGCTCGCAGTTCGGTGCCGCCGAGCTCGCAACCTTCCACGCACTGAAGCTCGCCTTCGATCCCGCGGGCCTGCTCAATCCCGGCAAGGCGGTGCCCACTCTCGCCCGCTGTGCCGACTATGGCGCTCTGCGGGTGCACGGTGGCCAGTTGCCGCATTCGCACTTGCCGCGGTTCTGACGGCCATGGCGTTGGTCGAGACGCCTCCGGGGCAGGACCTCACCGACGCGCTGGTCGAGCGCGTGCTTGCGGCATCGAATGCAGGAACGCCGTTGCGGATCGTCGGCGGCGACACCAAGCGCTTCTATGGACGGCCGGTCGCGGGCGAGATGCTCGCGCTGGCCGGTCATCACGGCGTCCTGCGTTACGATCCGGCCGAACTCGTGATCACCGCGCGCGGCGGCACGTTGCTCGCCGACATCGAAGCGCTACTTGCTCGACACGGGCAACGACTGCCTTTCGAACCGCCATCCTTCGGCTCGTTGGCCACGCTGGGCGGCACGGTGGCCGCTGGACTCGCCGGTCCCGCGCGGGTCGCCCGGGGCCCGGTGCGCGATTACGTTCTCGGCGCCCGGCTGCTGACCGGCGACGGCCGCGCACTCAAGTTCGGCGGCGAAGTCATGAAGAACGTCGCCGGCTACGATGTCTCGCGCCTGCTCGCCGGTTCTCTCGGCATCCTCGGCGTGCTGCTCGACGTGTCGCTCAAGGTGCTGCCGGTCGCCCGTGGTACCCGGACGCTGCGGCGATGTATCGCCGCGCAAGGCGCGATCGACCTGCTCGGCGCAGCCGCTCAAAGCGGGCTCCCGCTCACCGGCAGTTTCTGGAGCACAGGCGAACTGTACCTCCGCCTGGAAGGCTCCCCGTCGAGCCTGGATGAACTCGTGCCGACGATCGGCGGCGACTTGCTGGACGAGTCGACAGCCGCCTCGCTCTGGCAGAGCGTGCGCGAACAGACCCACACGTACTTCACCTCGACGCACCCGCTCTGGCGACTCTCGCTGCCGGCGACGGCGGCGGGCGCCGCGCTGCTTCCGGCCGATCGGGTCGCGCTTGAATGGAATGGTGCCCAGGCCTGGGTCACCGGGGTCGAACGACAGACGATCGACCTGATCACTCGCGCCGCAGGCGGTCATGCCACCCTCTTCCGTCGCGACGACGCCGCAGATGACGTGACGGGCGACGTCTTCGCGCCGCTGCCCACACCGTTGCTCGACCTGCATCGTGCGGTGAAGCACGTATTCGATCCGGCCGGCATCCTGAACCCGGGCCGGATGTACGCGGACCTCTGAGACCGCCACCTTGCATTCGAGGCCCGCAGACTCGCTCGCCGACTCGCCGCTCGCACTGGAGGCAAGCGACCTGCTGCGCAGTTGCGTGCACTGTGGCTTCTGCCTGCCCGCCTGCCCGACGTACCGCATCACCGGCAGCGAACTCGACAGCCCGCGCGGTCGCATCTACCTGATCAAGGAGATGCTCGAACACGGCGGCGCGACCGCAACCGCTCGCACTCACCTCGACCGTTGCCTGACCTGTCGCGCCTGCGAGACCGCCTGCCCGTCGGGCGTGCAGTACGGCAGGCTGGCCGACCTCGGTCGCGAACTCATCGAGCGTGAGTCGCCCTCGTCGCGCGACCCGGGCACGCGGTTCGTCCGTCTTGCGCTGGCCAAGGTCGCCACCCGGCGTGAACTGGTCACGCTCCTGGTGCGAATCGGCCAGGCGATTCGCCCGGCGCTGCCCGGTGCACTCAAGTCAATGGTGCCGGCAAAGGCGCGCGACCGGACGGCGACGCGCGACGTGCTGGCCTGGCCCACGGCACGGCATGCCCGTCGCATGGCAGTACTCGAAGGCTGCGTGCAGCCGGGACTCGCGCCGCAGATCAATGCGGCGGCAGCACGGGTGCTGGACCATCTCGGAGTCTCGCTGGTCGCGGCGCGCGATGTCGGCTGCTGCGGTGCGATGGAACACCACCTCGGGCGAACGGACGCGGCGCTGGACCAGGTGTGTCGGAACGTCGAGGCGAGTGCACGGCTGCTGGACGGCGGTTGCGAGGCGATCGTCAGCACCGCCAGCGGCTGTGGCACGTTCGCGAAGGACTACGGACACGTGCTCCGTCACGCAGACGCAGCGATCGCAGGCGCCGCAGCTCGGGTGGGAGCCGCGACGCGCGACCTCTGCGAAGTCATCGATCCAGCGGCGCTCGAAGACGCAGTCGCCGCCGTCAGCAAGACCAGGAACGCGACGCGCGAGCCGGTCCGTGTTGCCTGGCAGGCGCCCTGCTCGCTCCAGCATGGGCAGCGATCGTCGACTGCGGGAAAGGTCGAAGCGCTGCTGCGTGCCGCCGGCTGCGAACTCGTGGCCACGCGCGACCCGACTCTCTGCTGCGGCTCGGCAGGTACGTACTCGATCCTGCAACCGGAACTCGCGCGCGAGCTGCGCGCGCGCAAGCTCGACTCTCTGCTCGGCGACCAGCCGGCAGCGATCGCGACCGCCAACATCGGCTGCCTCGAGCACCTGCGTCAGGCAAGCGTCGTGCCGGTTCGGCACTGGATCGAGATCGTCGACTCGATCCTCTTCCCTTAAAACGAATTCTCAGCGACGTAGAGCGTCCTTGCGACGTGTACGGGCGCACGCCGCGGGTTGCGCGCTGCGCGCGTCACAGCGCCGCAGGAACGCGCGTGAGGCAGATATCGAACAGTGGTTGCGCTCGATTGGCCATGGCGGCGACGAATCAGCGCCTCGATCACAGTCAGCGTGTCGTCTTGCGCGCGACGACGACGTAGCGCGAGGTGCGCGTCGTCGGCAAGGCGTTCACCGTCGTCATGCGCTCCACGACTTCGATGTGGAAGCCGCACGCTTCGAGCAGGTAGGGTGTCGACGCCAGCGACTGCGATGCCGCAAGCGGCAACACATCGACTTCTTCCTCCCAGCGACCGGCCCAGCCGTCGCGTCCGTAGAGTCCGTCGATGACGACGACGGCGCCAGCAGGCTTCAGCCAGCGATGCCAGTGACGGAACGCGAGCAGCGGATCAAAGAGCCCATTCACGACCTGCCGCGATACGATGGCGTCGAACTGCGCCGCCTCGAATCGATCATGGTCCTGAGGTTCATCGCAGAACCCGTTGATCGCTCTAACGTTTGCGAGTTCGGGTTTCGCCTGCAGAATGGCCAGCATCGCAGCTGAGGGCTCCAGCGCGGTGAGTTCGATGCCCGGCAGGCGTCGCAGCATCGAGCACATCACGCCGGTGCCGGCGCCGATGTCGAGAACGTTCGCGCCGGGGGCGAGATGCACAACCCGGCTCAGGTCGGTGAGGTAAGCGCTCTCTTCGTCGACCGTAAGCCAGCCAAGCCCCTGCGTCTCGCCGTAGGCCCGGGCTTCGGTTGCGTCGTACTTACCGACGCCGCGTCGCCGCGCGGCGGTCCGGCGTGCCAGCCAGTTCATCCCATCGCTCCCCCGTCGTTGTGCCACCGCTGACCCTGCGGCTCAACCCCAGCATCGTTCCGCCCGCGAGAGGTGTCCACTGCTCGGCCGTGCCGGCATCAAGTGACCGAACCTGGCTTGAAGTGCGGATTCTCGATGATGCCAAGCCGGTTGCCGAACGGGTCGCGAACCGCCGCGACGCGGATACCCTCGCCGACGTCCTGCACGACGTCCAGTACTTCGGCGCCGAGATCGAGCAAGCGTGCGTACGATTCGGCGGCGTTGGCAACACCCCACAGCGCCTGCGGACCCGCGGTGCCGGGCGTGCCGTCGGGCACGAGACCCAGCTCGAACCCACCCACGTTGAAGCCGACGTAGAACGGCTGGTCGAAGTACGGCGCGTGCCCGGTCACTTTCGAGTACCACGCCTTCGCCGCCGCCAGGTCGCCGACCGGGTAAATGGCAGTACGCAGTCCTTGCAACATGATGACCTCCTGGCGTCAGCCTCTTACTCGCGGAGCATAGCGAACCCGCGACGTCGGCCCCACTACATGCGTGTGCCTTCGGCACACGCAGCGATCAACCGCTCGAGCCGGCGTGTCCGGGTCTCCGGTCGCTTTGCAGCAGCGACCCGGTGCAGCATGGTCCGACGATACGCCGCCGGGGCCGCCTGGAAGTAGTTCCAGGCGATCTTGTCGCGTCGGAACCGCCGTTGCTCCTCGTCGGTGAGCTGCGCCTCCTTCACCTGCTCGTAGGAATAAATGCTCGTTCGGGCTGCGGTGCGGCGCTGATATGCCGCGAGCCCCGCAGCCTGCATGCGACCCTGGGCGACCAGCCGGTCGGCCTTCGCGACGTTGACCGTACTCCAGATCGAACCTGCCTTGCGGGGCGTGAAACGGATCAGGTACGACTGCTCGTCGATGCGTTTGCGGACGCCGTCGATCCAGCCGAAGCAGAGCGCCTCGTCGACTGAATCCGGCCAATTCATGCTCGGGCGACCCGAGTCGACCTTGTGGAAGCCGACGACCAGTTCGTCGGTCGTGGCCGAATTCCGTTCGAGCCAGCGACGGAAGTCTGCCGCCTTGACGAAGAACCGTGGTGTCATCAGTCTACGTCGCGTTCGTGGTCGATGCCCGGCGCCAGGAACACCCAGCCGTGCTGCTGTGCTTCGTAAATCGAGATTCGGGGTGCCGGGAAATCCGGGTCGGCAAAGCCGCCAACCGGTATGCCGACGAATCCCGGCACGAGTTCCAGTTCGTAGTACACGGTGGATCCGCACTCGGGACAGAACGTCGAGGTGACCGTCTTGCCGGAATCCGCCGTGCGCACATAGCGGTTCCCGCGCCCGGTCACCGTCACCGCTTCGCGCGGAAACCGTGCCTGCACACCAAACGCACTGCCGGTGCGGCGCTGGCACGCGAGACAGTGGCAGACCGAGATGCGCACCGGCTCGCCCGTCGTGGTGACCCGCAGTTGTCCACAGCTGCAGCATGCCGCGCGCACTCGTCAGACCCTCTTGCGCGGCGAGTTCCTGGCCTTGCTGCGCGCCAGCAACCGGAATTCCCGGTTGTGGATCTTCGATTTGCAGGCCCGGATGAGCATGACTGGCAAGGCCTCACTTGGACTGTTGCCTGCAGTGTCGCAGGCTCACCCGTCGACCGAAAGCGCCAGCGCGTGCAGTTTCAGGACCGTCGCCCAGTTGCGGGTCGTAGCAGCCTGGCCGGCCTTGCCGAGGAGCGGCGCAGCGGCCTTGCTTTGGAGCAGGCCTGACGCACACAGCAGGTAGGCGCCATGACTGCCGACCGAGAACTGCTCGGGCGGAACCACGAGCGCGGCGAGCCCGCGCAGGCTCGCCAGCATCCCGGCATCCTGCACGAACGCCACCAGCAGGCGGGAGTGTTCCGCCTCGGTGAAGCGCAGGGGATTGCCGGCCACGATGGCGCTGAGTTCCGGCATGGATTTCACGACGATGGGAATGTCGAACCCGAATCGCGCCGCGAGCGCGCGGGCAATCGCTGCAGCGCAGCCCGAGGCCGACCGGGCCTTCGACCTGAATACTGCATTGCCGCTGTTCAACAACGTCGCGACGGCGGTGCAGTCGAGACCCGCGAGGACGACGCGCAGGTCCGCCATGGTCACGCGCTTGGCCTTGCCTACATTCACACCACGCAGGAGGGCGACATAGACGGGCATGGTGGTCGCACTATAGACACCACCGCGGATCAGTGCCCGAACGGAACGATCAGGCTGACGTTGACCGAGCCGTACCAGTAGTCCGGCGAGTTCGCGAAGCTCGCCGCGTTGCTGTAGGCGGCGTTGACGGCGAGACGCATGCCGCGGGACAGCGGACCTTCCGCGCGAACGTCGGCCACGCCCGTCGACTGCCAGGACCCGCGGTCCACGCGCTCCTGGCCGGCACCCGCCAGGCCTGAAATGGTCCAGGCACCGACTCGCCGGCGCAACGAGAGCACCGCGTCCCAGGTGCGATAGCGATCAGGATTGAAGTACGCACCGCCGACGTCGGCGTCGCTGCTCGAATACTGCCGCCAACGCAGCTGGGCGGAGATCCCCTGGTCTGGCAGCAGGCTCCAGATCATTCGCGCGCGCAGCAGTGCACGGGAATTGCCATCCGTAAAGGGTTGCCAACCGGCCATCGCAACGCCTGTAAACCGATGACCAAACTGTTGTTCGATGCTGGCGCCGGCGAGGCCGTAGGCGATGCCTTCCTCCAGCGCCTGGCGCGTGCCGACGAGATCACCGGCCAGGATCAGCTCGACGCCCGTCGTCTCCCGCGGCCGATGGCTCCACGTGGCGTCGCCCACGACCCGTGTGTGCCCGTTGACCTGCACCAGGCCGCCTTCTGCCCGCACGCCCTCGAGCGTATCGCGTCGCTGGTTACGGTAGACGCCGATGATGGCAGGGGCGTCAGTGCTCCAGCCGCCAGTCGAGTAATGTGTGTTCTGCAGGGCCAGGCCCGCATGCCGCAGTTCGGACGCGTAGTCGAACAACGCTCCGGCACGCACCTTCGCGGCGTTGAATCCGTCCGCATCGTCCTCGAAGCCGACCTGCGCCACTGCTGCGACACGATCCGCCGACTCCGCTGCAGTGACAGCATGCGGCGCGGCCAGGGACAGCACGGCAAATGCGCCCAGCGCCGCGCAGGCACGGGCCGGATGGGCGAGCGAACGCGCCATTACTTGGAACCCCAGGTCTTGCGCGTGCCGAACAACTCGGACAGGTACCCCACCACGCTGGCCGGCTGCAGGATCAGGCTGTAGGTGAACGCGTAGACGAGGAAACCCAGCACGTTCCTGCGCACGCGGAGGTTCTGGCTGGCGAACATGCCCACGCCGATGCGGTACATGACGTAGTTCATGAGCAACGCCATCGGCAACAGCACGAGCGTCATCGGGCCGGCAACCCAATAAACGCCGAAGCCGGCAAGGATCACGCCCGGGATGAAACAGAGCGTGTAGGCGAGGTCGAGCCACGGGAACAGCACGTTCCACCAGACGAACAGCGTCGACATGCGTGGCGCCAGCAGGATGCGCGGATGCTGCCGGAACGCCTCCATCATGCCGCGACTCCAACGCTGCCGCTGTTTCACGAACTGACGGAGGTTGTCGGGAACGTTGGTGAAGCAGCAGGCGTCCTCGGCGTGACCGACGCGCCAGCCGCGGACGAGCATGGCCCACGTCAGCACGATGTCCTCGCCGACGCAGTCCTGCCAGCCGCCGATTTCCACCAGCGCCTCGCGGTCGTAGATCGAGAAGGCGCCCTGCGCCACCATCGTTCCCTGGAACAGCGACTGCACGCGCTTGATCGCAGCGATGCCGTGAAAGTAATCCCATTCCTGGGCGCGCGTGACCCAGTTCTTGCGCGAATTGCGCACGAGCATGGTGCCCGCGACCGCGCGCGTCGACGACGGGTCGCTGAAGTAGCGCTCGACGAGGCGCGCGAGCGCGTCGCCGAAGAGAAACGAGTCGGCGTCCAGCGTGATGACGTAATCGTGCTTCGACTCGGCCAACCCGCGATTGAGCGCAGCCGCCTTGCCCATGTTGCGAGGCTGACGCAGCAGGCGTGCCCACGGATACGGGTTCGCTTCGACGATGGCGGCCGTGGCGTCCTTCGAGCCGTCGTCGATCACCAGCACTTCGAACTCGCCGGGATACTCCTGCTGGGCGATCGAGCGGAGCGTATCCGCGATCGAGGACTCTTCGTTGTAGGCGGCCACCAGGATCGAAATCGCTGGATAATCCAACAGCGGCTTGCGCGGCGGCCGCCGATCCAGCAACAGGCCCGTCACCAGGAACGCATTCATCATGCCGGGCAGCACCGCGATGCCGCCGACGGCGAAAATGGCTACGGGCCAGCTCACGACGGCAGCCAGATCGTGCAGCCACGGCAGGGCGAGCAGGGTCGAAACGACGGTCCAGACGAGGCTGACCATGAACGCGAGCGCAAACTTCGCCTGCACGGAGACGTAAAAACGCTGCGACTGATCGCGCTGAGGCCGCCTGCCAGTGCGCCGGAGCTGCGGATCCGCCGGAGCTTCCGTCTTGTCAACGAGATTGTGTTCGTCGACCTCGGTCCGAGCCTTCGCGACGGGCTGGATGGCGCGATGGATTCCCGTGTTTTGCTGCACGCTATTGTTTCCGGCCAGTCCTCGCGCCCGATGGTGCGAACGAGCCGCCCGGATGGCAGCCGGGGTAAATCCAGGGTCCCGCTGCACTCCTGCGCAGAGTGTGCTTTGCAGGACCACCGGAGATCCGGTAGTCCGTCACGCTTTTATGTCAAACCGTGGGACGGTGTCCCCAGATCGGAGGCATCGCCGTCGGCAATCAGGCTCGAGCCGGCAGCCAGCTTCAGACTTCGTGTTCGTAGACTATGTAGCCCGCGTGCTTTGCCACTTTGTCGTACAACAGGCGACCCGCGCTATTGGTCTCGTGGGTCTGCCAGTAGACCTCGCGGACGCCCGCCGCCTGCGCCGCCTGGTACACGCCGACGATCAACGCCCTTCCGACGCCTTGCCCGCGGACGTCCGGTACCGTGAACAGGTCCTGCAGGTAGCACGTGGGTTCGATCCGCGTCGTGCTGCGGTGAAACAGGAAGTGCGTCAGGCCGACCAGGCGGCCCGCGGATTCGGCGACGAGTGCGAAGACGGGTTCGTTCGCGTCGTAGAAGCGGCGCCAGGTGACGGCGGTAATCTCCGGCGCCAACGCGGTGGGGCCGGCACGGCCATAGAAGGCGTTGTAGCCGTCCCACAGCGGCGTCCACGCTGCGAGGTCGGCTTGCTCAATCGGACGAACGCGAACTGTATCCGTCATTGCCAGTGACACTCCTGCGGAATCAGTTGCTCCATGCCTCGACCATCCCGCTGCCACGTTGCTCGAGGACCGTCCATCGGAGCGGTCTGTCCGGGAGCAAGGCACCGAGCTTAGAGCGAACGAGCGCGCGCGCCGCGTTCTCCACGAGGACCTTGTACTCCTCCTCGCAGCGATGCGCAGCCGGGGTGGGGTCGACGACTTCACAACGAATTTCACGGACGCTGGGGCGGAGCACGATGGCAGGCATCAGCAGGACGACGCCAGTGCAGCGATTCAGGAGATCGGCTGCCTGCGCCAGTCGCTCCGGCGTGGCGGTGTCGTCAACGACGAATGCTTCGCTGAGACTCACTTGCGGGGCTCACGCAGGTTGACCGGCAGAGACGGGGACATGGCGTTCATTGCCTGTGAAGGTCTGCTGCTCGGCAGTCAGACAAATCGGATCCACTGCCGCAGCACGGCCTGGAATGCTGGCTTACGGGCGGCGAGGTCGTCCGCGCCCGAAAACCTCACGGTCGCACGGTCCTGCGTCAGCCACTTGAGCAACTTATCCGGGTCATCGATCGACGCGTGGCCCGCAGCAACATCGCGCACTTTCGCCCCGCAGTGAAGCACGACACCGACGCCCTGCTTTTCCCGGAGATTGATGGTCGCGAAGTACTCATCGACCCGGAAGCTCGGCGCATTCCATTTGACGCCCTCCTGTATCGACGGACTTACCTCGCAAATGAGATGTCGCAGTGCCTGGATTTCCTCATTCGCAGGGTGATTGAGCGACGACAGCAGGACATCTACCGCCTGTGCCGTATCTGCCCTGGATTTGTGTGTGGCCATGGTGCCTCGATGAAAGATTCAGGTACCCGCCCTTGTCACGGTGTAGGTGTGCTCCACGCAGGCGTCGCCGCGGAAGACTGCCCGTCGGGTTTCCATCCTTCGCATGCCAACGCGCTCCAGGAGACGCATCGAAGGCAGGTTGCGCGCATCCGTAATGCCAATGACGCGCTCAGCGGTGCTGCATTCGAAGATGAGGTCGACCACCATACGAACCGCTGCCGTGGCCAGTCCGCGCCCCTGGGCGATACGAACGAGCGTGAAACCGATCTCGGCGCTGGTGACATCGAGGTCGAGGAACACGCCGATGTCCCCGAGCAGGCGCTGACCACCAGGTTCCGCGATGCCGATCTGGACCCAGCGCCCCGGGTTCGGAAAAGGAGCCACGCTCATTTCCGCCAGGAATGCGCTGGCCTGCTCGTCCGGGGTCGGCAGCCAGCCTTGATAGCGCCCCAACTCCTCGTCGTGCCGGCAGGCCTGGAAGTCAGCGAGGTCGGCGATCGACAACCGCCTGAGTATAAAGCCGGGACCGTGCCGGGGGAGGAGTTCGGGGCTGCTCATCAGCGATTCCATTGCAGGTTTGCAGTCAGCTTCTCATGGCAACCAGGTGTGCCGTTCGAGCGGCGACGAATCAAGGCGGTAAAGAAGCAGCGTACGCAGCAATCGAGATCATGTTCTCGATCTCGAGCCGTTCCACGGCAGGCTGCATCAGGAGGCTGCCGCTGCCCGCCCGGGCGCCATGTTTGAAATCGTAGAGCTGGCGAACGAGGTACGTGGGCGACCGACCGGCGATTGGCGGGATCGCTGCCAGACCTCGCAGGTCCGAGCCGTGACAGCCGACACAAGCAACCGTCGTCCCGTCGCTGCCTGCAACGAGCGCGCGGCCCCGCTCGACACTGCCGATCGGGACGTACGCGATGAAGACCGCACGCGAGTCGCGACTGACGAAGTGCTCCAGGTTCTCCGGGACCTCGATGATCCGCTGACCGATCGGTTCGCTTTCGCCAACTGGAAGCGCCGCCAGGTGCCATCCGGCCACGTACGATTTCGGCACCACGGCCGATTCGACGACAGTGATGTTCGCTGCCGGCTTCAACGCAGAAAAATAGGCGGCCGCCGCATCGATCTCTGCGGCGGAAGCCGCCAGCGAGGCCGAGATCATCGCCAGTGGCGGCAACCTCGACGGCACCGCTGTTACTCGCGCTCCGCTCTTGAAGTCGGCCATCTGCTGGACGATGTAGGCCGCGGGAAGTCCCGCGATGTTCGCGTTCTCCGGCCCGCCGCGACCGTCGGCGCGGTGACAGAAGCCGCAGGCAAAGACATCAGGTTTGCGCCCACGCGCAACCACGTCAGGCATGACGGGGTGGTCGCCCGGATGCCAATCCGGCGCCATGAAGAAGTCGCGCAGCTGGCTGAGCGTATAAACCCGCGTGCTTCCCGGAACGTGTCGCAGGCTGCCGTCGTCGACTGCAGGCTTTAAGTCAGGCGGATTCACGGGATATGCCCAGGCAGGCGGGTCTGCCGAGCCGGGCGCGTTCGGTTCTGCCCCGCAGACCGGTATAGCCGCGAGACAGAGCACGAATGTCGCCAGTGCGCGGAACCCTGCCTTGGCCGCGACAGGCAGACGTGACATGAGAATCGGATTCAGCGCGCCCATTGCTGGACGTTCACGCCCTTGAAGGTCAACCACAGGGCGAAACTCAGCTCGCCGACGAAAGCGGGCACGAGGACCGCGGGGAACAGCGCCGATGCCAGCGCCGGCGCCAGCAGCAACGCGATGCTGTTGACGAGATAACTCAGGCCCGCAAGCGCCAGCAGCACCCCGAGGGTCCTGGGGAAGTACCCTGACTTGAAAATCAGGTAACCCCTGCACAGGCACGCGAACCCGAAGAAGATGAGCCCGACACCAAAACCATACCCATGCGCCTTGATGGCCAGGTAGGACAGCGCATGCAACTGCTCCGGGGAAAAGGCGTCCAGGCCGCCGGCGTTCCCAATCAGCAGGATGGGTGCCAGCAGGTTGAGCTTGTTCGCGACGAGCACGGCCGTCTGGATCAGGTTGAGAAACGTCGCCAGCAGGGCAAGCGTCTCGCTGACGGGCCTGAGCAGGATATAGAGCAGCAGGATCATCGGCAGGTCGAGCACGTGCATCAGCAGGTCGCCGGCAATCCCGACTCGCCACAAGGATTCTGACGCCGCAATGGCATTGGCCGTTGCCGTCGCGTCCCCGGATACGACGAGGGTGCCGCGCACGAACGCCTCGCCGAAGATGCCCAGCACGATGATCGCCAGGTACAGGACGCCGCCGATGCGGGCGTAACGCTGCGGCGATTGCTCAATCGAAGAAAACATCATTCCGACGCTCGTTTCTGCATCTGGAGCGCGAGCATGCGCCACTGGCCTTGCCGGTTCACGTACGTGGACGTGTAGCGCA
Organism: Gammaproteobacteria bacterium; assembly: GCA_011391405.1. GTDB lineage: Bacteria > Pseudomonadota > Gammaproteobacteria > Steroidobacterales > Steroidobacteraceae > RPQJ01. Next base: position 32 of record JAABQQ010000216.1, on the reverse strand, counting down.
GGCTGGAGAGGGACTCAGTATTGTCGGGGCGG